>JAHEAY010000238.1 GCA_024642485.1 Cytophagaceae bacterium | reverse complement strand
AAGATTCGTTTCATGAGTACACGCACGAACTTTAAACAATTTGTTGATAATATGTTTAAGGTTTGTCCCCGTCAAGCTTTGCACGCCTATTCACTTGGATTTGAACATCCAACTACGCATGAATGGATGCAATTTGAGAGTCAATTTCCAGAAGATTTTGATAACTTATTAACGAAACTTAGAAAATTTACTAACGATTAACATGATTGAATTACGTCGAGCCAAGCAAGAGGATATTCCGAGCATATTAGAACTTGTGAATTCCTTAGCTCTTTTTGAAAAAGCACCTGATGAAGTTACCGCGACGATACAAGATTATATCGAAAACGGTTTTGGTGATAATCCAATTTTCTTTTCATTTTTAGCTTATGATGAAGGTAAATTGGCTGGATTCGCACTCTGGTATTTTCGTTTCTCAACTTGGAAAGGAAAGCGCTTTTATTTAGAAGATCTTTATGTTAAAGACGAATTTCGTGGTAAAGGTATTGGTCAAAAACTAATAGAAGCTTGTATAGAAGAAGCCAAGCAGACTAAATGTACAGGAATGATGTGGCAAGTTTTAGATTGGAATACACCCGCCATTGAATTTTACAAAAAGTATAATGCGCAATTTGATGGCGAGTGGATTAATGTTAATCTACATTTATAAGGAATTCCGATCGATAAAGTAATAGTCATTGGGGTAACGCCCCTTTGACTTTTCTAAGATCATTTGGGCTGCACGTTTACCCATCAACGCAAAGTCGTTTGAAATGACAGATATTCCCTCAGATATAATTTCTTTTAAAGGCGTATCATCATATGAAATAACGCCAATTTCTTTTCCGAATTTCCATTGTTTCTTAGAGCACCAATTTATCATTTTGATTAAATCAAATTCTCTAAATACAATATAAGCCTGATTTTCTTGAATGTCGATGTCTTCTTCTAAGTCAGGAATGATGTCATGCGATATTTGATTATCATTACAGAATCGAGTAAATCCATTAATGATTCCATTAGGCGTATATTGGAAACTTTTGCTGCTCAAAACCAAGTTTAAGGAATTGTACTTTTTGATTTTAGGTAAACATTCCGATAAGCCTTGATAAATATTAGATTCAAAGTCTTGAAATAGGATTGCTGCATCAGAACCGAATTCCTTAACATCAATATCCAATATCAATAATTTGTCTTTAGGAATCTTTGATAGAATTCCTGAAACGCTTTTATTGAAATGGGGTAGGATAATATAATGATTGTATTTACCTACATTATCTTGAATCAGGTTCTCAAATAATTGGATGTCGTGGTAATGGAAAAATAGCGTATGGCTAACTCCTTCACCTAAATTCTCTAATATTTTCTCTAAAAGAATTTCTTTATAAGGTGTTAACGCATCCATTAAAATAAATACGTTTAACGCACTTCGTGTATCCGTAGAAGCAACATAAAAACCTTTTCCATGGTGAGAATTGATTAATCCACGTTCGCGTAATTCATCATAGGCCTTCGTAACTGTCATACGAGCCATTCCAAATTCATTTGCCACAACATTTATCGACGGAAGTTGCTTCCCTCTATCAAATTGCCCAGAATCGATTGCGTCAACGATGCTATCAATGAGCTGTTGATACTTGGGTTTATTATTGTTCGGGTCAAATGTTATCATGTTGTTGATGAATTTAGTGCAATACGATATTGCTTTCAATATCTTCCAAAGTTGCTCCCTTTGTTTCAGGCATTAAGAATTTTACATAAGCCAATTGAGCAAACATCATTAATGCGAAGAATGTAAAAATGGCAGTTTCCCCCAAAATATTCGTAAAGATGGGGAAAAAGTTCGTAATAAGTGCCGCTAAAATCCAATGGGTTAATGAACCCCAGGCCATTCCACTTGCTCGGACTGAATTAGGGAATATCTCTGAAATAAAGACCCAAATTACAGAACCTTGGCCGATTGCGTGCGCGGCAATAAATGCAAAGATGTACATGGGTACAAACTCAAAAGAATCCGAATAAAAGGAATAAGCAATTAACGAAAGCGAAGCAATATAGCCAATACTTCCGATGTACATTAATACTTTTCTTCCTACACGATCAATTAAATACCAACCCAATAATGTAAAAATAAGGTTAGCGACACCAATACCTGCTGATTGAAGTAATGCACTTGATTTATCTAAATGTGCCTTTTCAAATATTCGAGGAGCGTAATACAATACAGCATTGATACCCGATAGCTGATTGAAAAATGAGAACAAGAATGCCAATAACAATGGTTTAAAATACTTGCTCGTAAAGATTCGTTCTGTTGCCGTAATCTTTGCTTGGTTTGACAATATACGGTTGATTGTACCCATGGGATCTGGATCCACAAGGTCTAAGACCTTTTTAGCACCCTCTTGATCATTGCGATGCAATAATAAGAAAGTAGGGCTTTCTGGCGTAAATAGAATGAGTATTGAAAACAGTAAACTAGGTAAGCCTACAATTCCTAACATCCAACGCCAATCATTTTCACCTAAACCACTAATGAAATAATTCGATACATAGGCAATCAAAATACCTAATACAATGTTTAATTGAAAGGAAATTACTAGTTTTCCGCGGTGTTTAGCAGGAGCTATTTCAGAAATATAGATAGGAGCCACCACTGATGATGCACCAATGCCCAATCCGCCTAAAAAGCGAAATATCATAAAGCTATTTACATCGTTTGCTAAAGCTGCTCCAATTGACGAAATCAAGAAACTTAAACCAATCCAAAATAAGGTCTTCTTTCGGCCAAATTTGTCGGCAGGAATTCCTCCAAATGCTGCTCCGAGCACGGTACCATATAGTGCAGTGGCCATGGCAAATCCATGTGTCCAATCATCTAAATGCCATAACTCTTTGATTGTTTTTTCTACGCCGGAGATCACCGTCATGTCCATCCCGAAAAGCATTCCACCAAGTCCAACTGTAATGGACCAAAATATTACATGTTTATTCATATTAACCTTATTTGATAAACAAATTAGTAAATATTTAAAGAAAATGAATTGTAAAATTTGGACTAAACGTAATTATTGATGCTTTTTTGAAGAATAATATAGCAAATGCTCAGGCGATATATATTGTTTGAATTCTTCGATGAATTCATTGGATTGCATTTGCTCAATTTCATTGACAAAACTTTGTGGTGTCTTGCCAGTAAATTTCTTGAACGTGTGATTAAAATGTGCCGTATCGTAGAAGCCTAACAACTCAGCTAATTCTTGATTTTTTGAGGACTTGTTTTGGGCAAAATATGCCAAAGATTGATTAATACGCTTGATTTGTAAATACTCTTTTGGTGTAATTCCCGTTAATTCAATAAACGAACGCGTTATCGTTTTATACAAGGCGGCATTAATTTCTTGTTGAGACTCGAGTACCCCTACAAATTCTTGCAACCTTAGCCATTTTTTAGCCCTATTTGCATTAAATTGTGGTTCTAAAAACTGAATAAATAAATCGATTCTTTCTTCAAAAGTTGGTAGTTTTTGCAATTCAGGTAGCAAATAATTAGATGCCTTACCTAAGAAATTTTCTAATGGTACATTTATATTATTGAAATTTTTGAAGCTTTCAGAACTAAAACATGCCAAGCCACCTAATTTAAATTTTATGCCAAATATATGATTCCCTACATGATGTTTATAATAGGTTGTTTGTGTGTGTAGGGCTTCAATGATGTCTCCTTCTATGGGAATGAAATCTTCTGGTTTCTGAACGGCACGGTAATAGGTATTACCTAATGAAAATGTAATAACTAATTGATCTTCAGGGAATATTGTTTCCACCTCATAAGGAATATCTTCTTGATCCTCCATCTTTTTTTCCCAAAAATGGTCGATATACTCCGATAAAAAGCCCTCAGGTTTCTTATAATGAATTAACATTCCTTACCTATTTAATAAATTTATTTGCTACAAAACTTGCCATTATACCAAGTATGACCAATAAAAATAATGCGTTCTGCAAGTTTAAAAAATCTGCGAGATATCCAATTAATACGGGACCAATTAAAAAACCGATGTATGCAATTGTTGACACACCTGCAATCGCAATGGCGGGTTCAATATTTTTTTGATTTCCAGCTTGTGAATATATGAGAGGCACAATCGTTGAAATTCCTAAACCAGTAAGGAAGCAACCAACAATTTTCACTTCGACCATAGGTACAAATAAGGTTAAGATCATCCCTAGTGAAATGAGTAAGCCATTTAGCGTTAGAATATTACGTACACCAAAGTTTTGCGAAATATAATCACCTGTAAATCTACCAACTACCATTGCCAAAGCGAAAGAAGAAAATCCGATTGTTGTTGCATAGGTAGAAAATTGAACATCCTCTTTAAAGTATAAAGTAATCCAATCGGCCATAGCTCCTTCACAAAGCATGCCGCAAAAAGCTACGAGGGCTAAGATTGTTAAATAACGACCTAGATTTAATATGGAAGATTTGGGTTTTTGTTCTTCTTCTTTCTTGGTCTCATCCTTTAATAAATTTGTATAAAAAACGGGGATAGAAAGAAGGTTTATAATAGCAATCAGGTAGAAATGGGTTTGGAAGTCGTATCCCTTTCTGGATAAATATCCGCCCAATAGAGCCCCTAACATAAGCCCAATGGAAAATATAGCATGAAAGGAAGACATAATGATTTTATTCATTTTAGCTTCCAATGCCACTACCTGAGTATTCATCGCGATATTCAATATATCACCTGCCATTCCAAAGAAGAATAAGCAAACAAAAAGCATGTATGAATTGGCGCTAAATCCTATAATGGGTATAATGAGCATGTAAAGGAAAACAGCTACGATACATATCATTCGGGAGTTAAACTTGGATATTAACCAGCCTGCTAGTGGTAAAGAAACTAATGAACCCAATGGTAAGCCCATTAAAACAGTTCCTAATGCAGCGTCAGATAAATGCAACAAATATTTGAAATCTGGAATGCGAGTAGCCCAGGTAGCAAAGTTTAAACCACATAGCAAAAATAATACGCCAATACTAAAGCGATTCTTAATCAGTTGGCTCATCCTAATAATCTAGCTTTAACGTCTAACCATGTATCCATGCGTTCATAATCATGTATATGCAAATTATGAGGGGCAGTAAATAGGAGTGGAGTTCCGGTGAATGTTTTTAAATTCTTTTCGTGATCGTCGATTAGGTAGTCGGCCAATATCATGTGCTTATGTCCACAAAATACAGTATGTTGCCAACCAATAAATGGAAAATGCTTGGCCATCCAATTTAATTTTTCCTTCATGGAATTGGGGAATTCGGTAGCCGCCGAAACAATAAATACTTCGTATTTTTCCTGTAGTGCTTGGATCACCTCAACAGCATGAGGTTTAACTGGGATATCCTCAAAAAATCCAGGTTCCCAAAGAAAATCGTTGTTGGCGATATAACTTTCATAAAAAGCCTTTTTTTCGTTGTCTTGAGCCGTCATTAAACCTTCGTAGGTATAATCACTTTCGATTCGTTCGTTGATGTACTGTATAATTTTTAACGTGGTGTCAGCCATCACGTCATCCATATCAATGGCTATTCTTTTCATAAGGCTATATAAATAAAAAAACTCCCCAAAGATGGGGAGTTTTTAGAAGATAATCTAATTTGGATTACATCATGCCACCCATGCCACCACCTGGTGCATGTGCATGTGGAGCTTCGTTCGCTGGTTTATCTGCGATTACGCATTCTGTTGTCAACAACAAGCCTGCAATTGATGCAGCATTTTCCAATGCTAAACGTGTAACCTTCGTAGGGTCAATAATACCCGCTGCGATCATATTTTCATATTTATCTTCACGTGCATTGTAACCAAAATCGTCTTTTCCACCTTTAACAGCATTGATAACTACTGAACCTTCACCACCAGCATTTGCAACGATTGTGCGTAAAGGAGACTCAACTGCTTGACGAATAATGTTAATTCCCGTAGTTTGATCTTCATTTTCACCTTTTAGGCCATCTAAAGAACTAATCGCACGAATTAATGCAACACCACCACCAGCGATGATTCCTTCTTCTACAGCAGCACGAGTTGCGTGTAATGCATCGTCAACACGGTCTTTCTTTTCTTTCATTTCAACTTCCGTTGCAGCACCAATGTAAAGAATTGCAACACCACCTGATAATTTAGCCAAACGCTCTTGCAATTTTTCGCGATCGTAATCAGACGTTGTATTCTCGATTTGAGCTTTAATTTGATTCACACGGTTTGTGATATCATCAGCTGAACCTGCACCGTTAACAACAGTTGTGTTGTCCTTGTCGATGATGATTTTCTCAGCTTGTCCTAAATACTCAATCGTAGCATTTTCTAATTTGAAACCACGCTCTTCTGAAATAACTGTACCGCCTGTTAAAATTGCGATGTCTTCCAACATAGCCTTACGACGATCTCCAAAACCCGGAGCTTTGACAGCAGCTACTTTCAGCGCACCACGAATTTTGTTAACAACTAATGTCGCCAAAGCTTCACCGTCAACATCTTCAGAGATTATTAATAATGGACGGCCAGTTTGTGCAACACCTTCTAATACGGGTAATAATTCTTTCATAGAAGATACTTTCTTCTCTGAAATTAAAATGAATGGCTTTTCTAATTCAACCTCCATCTTTTCTGTGTTTGTCACAAAATATGGAGATAAATATCCACGGTCAAATTGCATACCTTCCACTGTTTTTACTTCAGTTTCAGTTCCGCGGGCCTCTTCAACAGTGATTACACCTTCACGACCAACTTTATCCATGGCTGATGAAATCATCGTACCAATTTCAAAATCATTATTCGCAGAGATTGTAGCTACTTGAGCAATTTCATTTGATGTTGTAATAGGACGAGATTGACCTTTTAAGTTAGCAACAATAGCTTCAACAGCCTTTTCGATACCTTTCTTAAGATCCATTGGATTCGCACCTGCAGCAACGTTCTTTGAACCGATTGTATAGATAGCTTGTGTTAAAACTGTAGCTGTCGTTGTACCATCACCAGCTTGATCAGCCGTTTTTGATGCAACTTCTTTCACTAATTGTGCTCCCATGTTCTCTACGGGATCTTCTAATTCAATTTCTTTCGCTACTGACACACCATCTTTTGTAATAGAAGGTGAACCGAATTTCTTATCAATAATTACATTACGACCTTTAGGTCCTAAAGTTACTTTAACAGCATTTGCAAGGGTATCGACCCCTCTTTTCATCTTTTCGCGCGCTTCGCTATCGAAATATAATTCCTTTGCCATGATATATTAACTGATTTTAGGTTTAAATAAATTACAATACTGCAAAAATGTCAGACTCACGCATGATTAAATAATCCTTTCCTTCAATCGTGATTTCAGTTCCAGAATATTTACCATACAAAACTTCATCTCCCACCTTTACGGTAATAGGCTCATCTTTCTTGCCATTTCCTACAGCTACAATGATGCCTTTTTGTGGTTTTTCTTTTGCTGTGTCTGGAATAATGATTCCAAAAGCTGTTTTCTCTTCCGCAGCAGCAGGCTCTACGATAACGCGATCTGCTAAGGGTTTGATCGTTAATTTTGACATGTTATAATAAATTTAAGATTTGTAAATTTTTAATTTCCATTTAAAATAGAAATGCGTGACTACATACTCAATATGTATGCCACGCATTCAAGACTGAAAAAATGTCAGTTAATTATTTTGTTGCTGGTGCAGGTGCTAAAGGAGCAGGAGCCGCAGGAACTGTTTTCGTTGCCGCTTTTTCTACATTAACAGATTGTGATGCATCCGTTGTTCCATTTGAAATAGCAAAATTCGTAACTAGTACCAATACCAAAATGGCAATAGAAAAGCCCCAAGTTAATTGCTCAACTAAATCACCAGTTTTTTGTACACCAAACATTTGAGTTGCACCTGCTGATCCAAATTCTCCACTAATTCCACCACCTTTTGGATTCTGCACCAAAATAAGGATAATTAATAATACTGAGAATAGAACAATAAGAGAGATTAATAGCGTAAACATATTTATTCGTTTATATTTTGTTTTAATTCTGAAATTCGAGTTGCAAAGTAAAGCCTTTTTTCAGGTTTTGCCAAGATTAATTGTTCATATATATCAATTGCTTGTTGATATTTTTCTTGTTTAACCAAAATGATCGCAAATGTTTCTGAGATAGGGGGTGACCATGTTGTGGCCGATAAATCCACTTCAACTTCCACTTCATCCGCCAACCCTTGTTTTTTTGCCTTCGCTAAACTTGGCATTTTTTGTAAAAACTCATCAATAATATCATTTTGATTATTGTTTTCAACTAGCGACTGCGCTGAAATTGTTGGCGCATCTACATGGACTTGAAAGAATTGTGATCGAATAGGTGATTGTAACGCAGTTTTTTTTAATACCTGCTTTCCTTGATTGAAATTCCAATTCAATAAATAAAAGAACGGATATTGCTCCTGGTCTTTCAATAGGGTATTGGTCGTTTCTGACTCTTCCCGGTCAAAACGATTTAACAAATACCATAATTGTTGAGATTTATTGATTTTCATTACCAATCTCCAGCGATTTTATTGAATAAGTCAAGAATGATTTGGTCCGTTAATTTAGGGATTAATGATTTCTCTACTTGAGTTAATGTCTGATTTTGCGGAAAATCTTGATAAAAGGAAAATTCTTGTTCAAAGTTTTTTTCTTCATCTAGGCGATTGGTAACAATAAAATTAACGCGTAAGGTCAATCGATTTAATCCTGCTTTATCATCAGTCGTAGGTGCTTGTGGAGTAAGTTCATAACCTACGATCGTTCCTTCGACTAATAAATCTGGATTTTGATTCGTTAATTTCAAAACCGTGTTTCGTTGAAAATACTCTTTTAATTTCTCATTGACAGTTAATCCCAAATTCGTAGGTCCACCAGCTGTTTCCATACGAATATTGTTGATCTGAATCGTTTTCAAATCTGCCGATAAACTTGCTCCCTTAAAACTATAACATCCTTGCAGGCCTAAAATGGCTACAATAAGGACCAACTTATGCCAAATCTTCCAAATCATATTGTTTAATTTTACGGTACAACGTTCTTTCTGAAATTCCTAAGTCTTTCGCAGCGTGTTTCCGTTTGTTTTTGTTTTTCTTCAGAGCCCGTATGATGATTTCTTTTTCCTGTTTTTCAAGGGAAAGCGTGACATCTTGACTTGGACTAATTACCTCCTCATAATTTAAATCGATCGGTTCCTCATTAACATATTCCATTTGTTCATGCGTTTCGTCTGTACGTTGAACGGGTAATGCTAAACCTTTGTGTAAATCTTCAGTCGGTCTTAAGTCGGCAAATAGGTTAGGATTTTCGTGTAAGATATCATATCCCGCGCTGTTTCCCGATTCTATCACCTTCAGTAATATCTTTTTAAGTTCAGTAACGTCCCGTTTTAAATCAAATAAGATTTTATACAAGATTTCCCGTTCATTCATCCCATCTGAACTTTGGAAAAAATCCGTTTTAACCACACTGGATTTCAACTTAGGTTCATTGAATGTCAAGTACTCTTGCAATTTTTCATCGTCAACGATACGATCACCCATTTCCAACACCGAAATTTGTTCCGCGAGGTTTTTCAACTGACGAATGTTACCTGGGAAATGCTGCTTTTGAAGCAATAATTTTGCTTCATTTGTTAACGTAATTGGTTTTACTCGATGAAGCTCCGAGAAGTCCGTTGTGAATTTTCGAAATAATAATTCAATATCTTGCCCACGTTCACGAAGAGGGGGTACATAAATTGGTACCGTACATAAACGATAATACAAATCTTCTCTAAACCGACCTTTGCTAATCGCATCCTGTAAATTAAGGTTGGTAGCCGCAACTACGCGGGTATTCGTTTTTTGTACTTTAGAAGAACCAACACGATAAAATTCGCCATTTTCTAATACACGTAACAGACGCGCTTGCGTTCCTAAAGGCATCTCAGCAATTTCATCCAAGAAGATTGTCCCGCCATCAGTTACTTCAAAATATCCTTTCCGGGCTTCAATAGCTCCGGTAAATGATCCTTTTTCGTGACCAAATAATTCAGAATCAATGGTCCCCTCTGGAATTGCGCCACAGTTGACTGCAATAAATTGTCCGTGCTTTCGCTTGGATAAACTATGGATGATTTTAGAAAAGGATTCCTTTCCTGAACCACTTTCGCCAGTAATCAAGACTGTCATGTCCGTTGGCGCTACCTGTTCAGCTATAGAAATTGCGTGCAATAAGGAAGGTGCGTTCCCAATGATTCCAAATCTTGCTTTTAGCGCTGTCAAATGACTTGTTTCCATGTTATTATACATTAGCAAGTTCTCCAATTAATGTACCTGTTGTGCAAGAAAGAATTTTGACATGCACATATTCTCCTATTTGCTCAGATCCTTTAGGAAATACGACAACTTTATTTGAATCTGTTTTTCCAAAGTGATGTTTATCGGATTTCTTAGAGTTCCCCTCTACAAGTATTTTTTCAATTCGGCCAATTAATCGTTCATTTCTATATCCTGAATGCTTTCGCTGTAAATCGATGATTTCACTTAAGCGTCTTGATTTTATATCATCAGGAATATCGTCGGCATATTTTTTCGCCGCAGGAGTACCAGGTCGTTCTGAATATGTAAACATATAGCCAAAATCATACTGCACCGCTTCCAATAAGGATAGTGTATCTTGATGTTCTTCTTCAGTCTCTGAGCAAAATCCCGCGATAATGTCATGAGAAATGCCACAATCTTCGCCTAATATATTTCTAATCGATTTGATTCTATCCAAATACCATTCCCGCGTATAAGTGCGATTCATGAGCTCTAGGATTCGATTATTTCCACTTTGGGCAGGTAAATGAATGTTTTTACAGATGTTGTCATATTTAGCCATCGTATAAAGCACTTCATCCGTAATATCTTTGGGGTGAGAAGTAGAAAAGCGTATTCTTAAATCTGGATGGATTTGAGCTGTATGTTCAAGTAGTTTAGCAAAATTTACTAATTCATTTGTTTCTGGATTCTTCCAATGATATGAATCCACATTTTGACCTAATAAATTGATTTCACGATAACCTTGATTGAAAAGATTTGTACTCTCTTGTAATATGGAGTTTAAATCCCTTGAGCGTTCTCTGCCACGCGTAAAAGGTACAACACAAAATGAACACATATTATCGCAACCACGCATGATACTGACAAATGCGCCTACGCCATTTGTATGTAAGCGAACGGGTTCAATATCTCCATAGGTTTCTTCTTTTGAAAGGAAGACATTGATTGCTTTTTGTCCATTTTCGATTTGGTCCAAAAGGTTGGGTAAATCCCGATAGGAGTCCGGTCCCGCAACCAAATCCACTAACTTTTCTTCTTCGATTAATTTTGTTTTCAAGCGCTCTGCCATGCAACCTAAAATTCCAATTGTCACATCGGGCTTTTTAGCCTTGATGGCTTTAAATGCTTGTAATCGATGTCTGATTTTGTTTTCAGCATTGTCACGAATGGCACAAGTATTAAGTAAAATAGTATCCGCTTCCGATATATTGGATGTTGTTCCGTATCCTTTGTCGATTAGAATAGATGTTACGACTTCTGAATCTGCAAAATTCATTTGGCAGCCATAACTCTCAATATAAACTTTTCCCAAAAAATCTGATTGTATAAAATCAGATGAAATGCGGGGAGAATCCAATGCTTCTTTTTCCTCTGTTGATAAAACCTTTAACGCTTGCATAGACGATATACTAAATGGACCTGCAATTTATGACATTATGTCAGAGAAAACTATTGAATGACCCCGGAATTTAAATAGATTACTTGATCGGATTGTTTAGTCAATGACTCGTTATGTGTCACCATGATAATTTGTTGGCCGTATGTCTGCTTTAATTGCAAAAACATTTCATAAAGGGATTCTGCATTTTTATTGTCTAGATTTCCTGTAGGTTCATCGGCTAATAAAATAGCAGGCTTGTTGATTAAGGCACGCGCAACTGCCACCCGTTGTTGTTCTCCGCCTGATAATTGACTCGGAAATTTATTCATGAGGTGATTGATTCCTAGATGCTTAATTATTTCTTCAAAATAGCTTTCTTGTTCATCAGATATATTTTTCTCTCTAATATATAAGGGCATTTTGATGTTTTCAGAACAAGTGAATTCACCCATTAGGTTATGAAATTGAAAAACAAAGCCCAATTGATTATTTCTAAATTGAGCAAGCTCTCTTTCTTTGAGACTACCGTATTGAGTTCCATTTAATTCTATGCTGCCCGAATCAGGTTTTAGTAGTAGACCAATAATTTGCAATAAAGTACTTTTTCCTGAACCGGAAGGGCCTAGAATAGATACCAATTGATTGTCTTGAACTTGTAGGTTGATGTTGTTTAGAATCAATTGTGCTCCGTAGGATTTGGAAATATTTTTTAATTCTAACATTTTATTGGCTTTTTCTGAGAATTTTAAAGAGATACTCGAAGTATTTAAAAGTTTGGCAAATAAATAGTAATTTCACGAAATTAAAATTTTTACTAAATGAATATTCACGAATACCAAGCAAAAGAAATTCTAAAAGGCTACGGGGTAAGAATTCAAGAAGGAATTGTTATTGATAAAATCGAAGATTCGATATCGGCAGCTGAAGCATTAAAAGCACAAACAGGTACTGGTTGGTTTGTAGTAAAAGCACAAATTCACGCTGGTGGTCGCGGAAAAGGAGGAGGAGTGAAGTTGGCAAAGAATTTAGATGAAGTAAAAGAACGGGTATCCCAAATTCTTGGCATGCAGTTAATTACGCACCAAACGGGTCCTGAAGGAAAGAAGGTTAATAAGGTATTAATCAGTGAGGACGTGTATTATCCTGGTGATTCAGAGCCTAAAGAATATTATATCTCTATTTTGTTGGATCGCGGTCGCGCATGCAATGTTATTATGGCTTCTACGGAAGGTGGTATGGACATTGAAGAAGTTGCAGAGCATTCTCCTGAGAAAATTATCAAGGAATGGATTGATCCACGTGTTGGATTACAAGATTTCCAAGCGCGTAAAGTTGCATTTTTACTTGGTTTGAGCGGTCAAGCGTTCAAAGAGATGGTTAAGTTTATTCAATCTCTTTACCGTGCATATGTTGAAACAGATTCTTCGATGTTTGAAATTAACCCTGTGTTGAAAACATCTGATGATAAAATTTTGGCTGTTGATGCGAAAGTTAATTTAGATGATAATGCATTATACCGTCACAAGGATTTAGCTGTGTTGCGTGATATTGAAGAAGAAGATCCATTAGAAGTAGAGGCGTCTCAAAACGACTTAAACTATGTGAAACTTGACGGAAACGTGGGTTGCATGGTTAACGGTGCAGGTTTGGCGATGGCAACGATGGATATTATTAAGCTGTCTGGTGGAGATCCCGCTAACTTTTTAGATGTTGGGGGTGGAGCAAATGCAAAAACAGTTGAAGCTGGTTTCCGTATCATTCTTCAAGATCCGAATGTAAAAGCTATTTTAATTAACATTTTTGGTGGTATCGTTCGTTGTGATCGTGTTGCTAATGGTGTTGTTGAAGCTTACAAGAATATCGGCGAGATTAAAATCCCAATTATTGTTCGTTTGCAAGGAACAAACGCAGAAGAGGGAGCGGCTATTATCAATAACTCAGGTTTGAAAGTATTCTCTGCTGTATTGTTGAAGGATGCTGCTAAATTAGTTTCTGAAGTATTAAAATAATTCCGGATGAAGATCATTTGTGTTGGTAGAAATTACGTGGATCATATTAAAGAACTGTCTAATGACAGGCCTACCGATCCCGTGATTTTTATCAAACCGGATACTGCTTTATTAGATTCATCTCAAGCTTTTTACTACCCTTCTTTTTCGAAAGATGTGCATTATGAATTAGAGCTTGTTTATCGAATTGGAAAAGTAGGAAAGAATATTGAATCCAAATTTGCGCATAAGTACATTGACGCTATTGGTTTAGGTATCGACTTTACCGCTCGTGATGTACAAAGTCGCTTAAAAGAGAAGGGATTGCCCTGGGAGAAAGCCAAAGCTTTTAATGGTTCTGCATTTGTTTCAAGTATGCGTCCGATTACTGAAGCTGATTTTGTTTCTCCGATTGATTTTGAACTTCAAAAGAATGGAGAATCAGTCCAACAAGGGAATTCTGATTTGATGATTTGGAATATAGAGGCATTGATAGCCGATATATCTCAATATTTTACGCTTAAAACAGGTGATTACATTTTTACAGGTACACCTGCTGGTGTGGGTCCTGTAGCAATGGGCGATGTATTAAGCGGCTTTTTACAAGGTGACAAACTTTTTGATTTAGCTATCAAATAATATGAAATTAACGATCGGGCAAGAAGCACCCATTAAAAATTTTATAGATTCAACTGGTAATGCGTTCAATCTTATTGGTAAAAAGACAGTTTTGTATTTCTATCCAAAAGATAACACGCCAGGTTGTACTGCGCAAGCTTGCAATATAAATGAAAATTTAGATTATCTAGCTGCTAAAGGATTTCAAGTAGCTGGAGTTAGTACTGACTCTGCAAAATCACATGATAAGTTTATTGCGAAGTATCAATTGAAATTTCCACTTATTGCCGATGAATCACATGAAATTGTAGAAGCATTTGGCGTATGGGTAGAAAAATCCATGTATGGAAAATCCTATATGGGTATAGTTCGAACAACTTTTGTGTTTGACGAAAAAGGAATTATTACAGATATTATCACGAAGGTGGATACCAAAAATCATACTGAGCAAATCCACTGATCGAATTATTATGCAAACAATAGAATTACAAAAAGTCGCTTCCCAGGTTCGCCGGGATATTTTACGTCAAGTTCACGGATGTCAGTCGGGTCACCCAGGTGGATCATTAGGTTGTACAGATTTATTGGTTGAGTTATACTTTAACTCAATGAATCTCAAATCGGATGCTTCAGGTCAGGTTGAATTCCACATGGATGGATTGAACGAAGATGTATTCTTTTTATCCAATGGACATATCTCACCATTATTGTATAGTGTGTTAGCTCGTCGGGGATACTTTCCTGTGGCTGAGTTAGCTACATTCCGTAAGTTAAATACACGTTTACAAGGACATCCTACGCCACATGAACACCTAGAAGGTATTCGTATTGCTTCTGGTTCATTAGGACAAGGACTAAGTGTTGCTATTGGAGTTGCACAAGCAAAGAAATTAAATGGTGAAAAGTCCACTGTTTATTGCCTTATGGGTGATGGAGAGCAAAATGAAGGCCAAGTATGGGAAGCAGCTATGTATGCACCGCACCATAACGTGAATAATTTAATTGCCTTCATCGATGAGAATGGCCAACAAATTGATGGTCCTACTGAAAAGGTAATGAATAACCTTGACCTAGAAGCAAAATATAAGGCTTTCGGTTGGCAAGTTCTTCGTGTTGATGGGAACGATATGGCTTCCATTACAGCAGTTATTCAGCAAGCTAAAAGCCTTTTTGTTAATAATAAGCCTGTCATGGTTATTATGAAGACGGAAATGGGTGCTGGCGTTGATTTCATGATGCACAGTCACAAATGGCATGGTGTCGCACCTAACGATGAGCAATTAGCTTTAGCATTAGGTCAATTAGAAGAAACATTGGGAGATTATTAATACAGAGAAATGGCATTATTTACCTACGAAACAAAAAAAGATACACGTTCAGGCTTTGGAGCAGGAATGGAATATTTGAGTGTTAACAACCCCAAAGTTGTTGCTTTATGTGCAGATCTAATTGGTTCTTTGAAATTAGAGGCATTTATTAAGAATTCACCTGAGCGTTTTTTCCAAACGGGTATTGCTGAAGCAAACATGATTGGTTTAGCAGCTGGTTTATCTATTGGTGGATATGTTCCTTTTGCTACGACATTTGCCAATTTTGGTACGGGTCGTGTATATGATCAAATTCGTCAATCGGTTGCATATTCAGGAAAGAATGTGAAAATCGCATGTTCACACGCTGGCTTAACGCTAGGAGAGGATGGAGCTACACATCAGATATTGGAAGATATTGGTTTGATGAAGATGCTACCGGGTATGGTTGTTATCAATCCATGTGATTATAATCAAACTAAAGCTGCTACAATTGCAGCTGCGGAATATGATGGTCCGGTTTATTTGCGTTTTGGACGTCCAGTTGTCCCTGTATTTACACCTGAGAATCAAAAATTTGAAATTGGTAAAGCATTACATTTAATCGAAGGTTCTGACGTAAGTATTTTTGCGACAGGTCATCTAGTTTGGGAGGCTATTATCGCTGCGGAAATCTTATTAGAAAAAGGGATTCATGCTGAGGTAATTAATATTCACACGATTAAACCATTAGATACACAAGCGATTCATGCATCCGTAGCAAAAACGGGTTGTGTTGTTTCGGCGGAAGAACATCAAATAAATGGTGGTTTAGGAGATTCAATCGCACAATATTTGGCTTTAAACTTACCAACTCCACAAGAGTTTGTAGGAGTTAATGATTCCTTCGGTGAGTCAGGAAAGCCTGCCGATTTAATGGAAAAATATGGTTTGAATGCTCAGGCAATTGTAGATAAAGCTATCAAAGCAATTGCTCGTAAAAAAGCTTAATTAAAAAGGATATCCAATTCCTATATTGAATTCAATTGGGTTCTCTCCACTACTCAAAGTAGTTTTGGAGAGGATCCATTTTTCATTTGCTTTATATGCTGGATTAACTGCTTTTGTAGCTAAATCTAGTCTTAATAAGAAATAGTCAAAGTCCCAGCGAACACCAAATCCCGTTCCCACAGCAATTTCATTTAAAAAGGTATCTGTACTGAAATTTCCTACGATATTGGATTGTCCATGATCGATGTTCCAAATATTACCAGCATCAATAAATAGGGCTCCATTGATCTTTCCTAAAAATTGAACAATTGGAAAACGATATTCGATTGAAGATTCTAATATCATACTTCCAGGTTGTTCAATAAGATTATTGGTTGTATTGTATCCTCCAGGCCCCAATCTTCTTGGTTTCCAAGCCCGAATACTACTCGGTCCACCAATAAAGAAGTTTTTCTCATAAGGAAGTTGGAAGCCATTTTCTGCCCCATACGCATAAGCTAAACCCGTATTAAGTTTAAAGGCTATTTGACTTTTATTACGCTTACCCACTAAAATGTATTTACGGTAATCTACATTCATCCGTAAATACCTGTAAAATTGTATTTCCTGATTGCTTTTTAAGATATCTTCAATAAAAGTAAGCTTTTTGCTTCCTAGTAAATTTAAACTTGTACCTCCTGACTCAAGGTTGATTAATAATGATTTACCATTTACAAGTGTGTTTGAAGGCAAGAATGATCGAAAATTGTATTGGAAATTAATGCTTGATACAAAGCTAGGATTAAAGCTTCGATACAAATTATTCCCTTTTAATCTAAGTTCTTCTAAATATGCTAGGAAAGCATCCGAGGTAGGCGTTTGCGGATAATTGGTATTTAATAAATTGAGATCGACTAAGGATAATTGGAAATATTGATTCGTTGATTTTTTCCAATTATAACGTTGGAACAATTTTATATTGGTTCGCACATATTCTGGCCGATCAATATAATCATATCCTATTCCAATTTGGGTTTGTGACGCAGTTAATGATTGCTTCCAAGCATCAAATCGTTTTGGAATAAATAAAGAAGGTAAATTTAAGGTTGTACTGAGATTTAATTCCAGATTTTTTCGTGTAGTTTCCGTATTAATGAATCCGGTTTGTGCTTCAAAGCCAATTCGACCTGTAAAATCTAAATAATCTAAATAGGAAAAAACTTGTCTTACTTTTAGCGAGTTAGTTAAAAATGGTCCTGGTATTCCTCTAAATATACTTCCTCCTAATTCAGATGAAAAAGTGTATTTGTTGTTTTTGACTAATTCTATTTTAGGATACACTTTTGTCGCTGTAGTATCAAAAGTTAAATTGACCGTTTTAAATTGGTCCGTAGCATAAATATTTAACAAGCTTTGATTAACCTTTTCAAGCGAATAAATATCACCCTCTTTAAAATTAATAATTCGTTTTAGCTGTGTTGAATTAATTGAACGTTTTACCCAAGTTTGCGACTCGTCAGTTTGATTCAGCGTGGTTTCGTCAATCTTCAAATTTCCAAATCGGAATATTCGATCATAACTTCTTGCTGAATTATTGATGTAATTTGTTGCAGGAATTTTATAAATTAAATCCACAATTCGGAGAGTTGAATCCTTTAAATCATTTAAATAGATACCTACAGTTTCCGTGTTAAAATAGAAATACCCTCGGTTTTTTAAATAGGATGTTAAAGCTGTTTTTTGCTTATTAATTGCATCGATAGTCAGAGGTTCTCCTTGTTTTATTTCGTTGGGTTTATTAAAGAAATTTGTGACTGTTTGGGCTAATTGTGGATTATCTATCATTAAGGAATCTCGCGATGAAAATAAGCTTTGAGTGCCCTCCTGTATTTCATAAGTTACAATATTGTAAGGTCCTTTATTTACGATTGATAAATCTACTTTTGCTCTCAAAAAACCATGTTTTCTGTAATAAGATTGCAGTGCAGATTTATTCGATTGAAGAAATGTCGAATCGACTTGATATGGAGTTCGTTTAAAAAACTGAATACTCGATTGCTTAATACCTAATGAATCCTTTTTGAATCTTTTTTTTGCTAAGAAAGAATTTAATCGAATAAATGTAAAAGACTTATTACTTTCTTTTAATCCACCTATATTTGTCTTTATTTCTTCATTTGAGATAACTCTGTTTCCTTTTACAACAATGTTTTTAATAGTATTGGGGGGTAATTTGTAAGTTGTCAAAGATTGACAAGATAGGCAAATGAACCAAAGAAGAACAATAAAAACAGCAGGTACCTTTTTCACAATTTCTTGATGCTAACGAATAGACAAATAAAGTTAATTAATTCCCTACATTCTAAAAAAGGAAGGATAGATAATCAATTATTTTTAGTGGAAGGAGAGAAGGCAGTATTAGAATTAATTCATTCAAATATTCAAATTGAATTTGTCGTTACTTCAGATGAATTTGCGACGCAATATGCTACGGAATTTAAGCATATAGAGCTTTATATCGAGGATGAGGCTTTGCTGCATAAATTGTCTACACTAGTTAGCAATTCCTTTGGATTTGCTGTTGTATCGATGCAACAATTTAACTTCCAATTAGCATATCAAAACGACATCACTGTTGTTTTGGATGGAATTAGAGATCCAGGCAATTTAGGAACGATTATACGTATATGCGATTGGTACGGGATTAAACAAATTGCTTTGTCGAAAGATTGCACTGATTTTTTCAATCCGAAAGTAATTGCAGCGTCTATGGGTTCATTTAGTCGGATACAGTTTAAATATATTGACTTACAAGATTTATTTAAAGCCAATAATGATGTTCCTGTATATGGTGCATTATTAAATGGGGAAGATATTCATGCAATTCGATTTCCTGAAACTTGTTTCTTACTCTTCGGAAATGAATCCAATGGTATACGGCCAGAGAATATTGGATACATTAATAAAAAAGTTACAATTCCTCGTTATGGTTCAGCCGAATCGTTAAATGTGGGTATCTCTACAGCGATATTTTTGGACAATCTTAGAAGAAATTAGTTTTCTTCTTTTAAATATTGTTCGATGTAATGGTGGGCAATGTACAGCAAGGGTGTGAATAAAATGGCTATAAAGAACTTGTATAGGTAGTTATTCAAGGATACATTAAACCATTGTCCTATAGTCCAGTTTCCGAATAGGTAAAAAGCTACCCCTATAACTAAAAAGCTGTCTATTAATTGAGAAATTAATGTTGAGCCAGTTGCCCTCAGCCATATCATCTTAGATCCAGTTTTGGCTTTAATTCTTTCGAAGATCAATGCATCTACAATTTGGCTAACTAAAAAAGCAAGCAATGAACCTGTGATGATTCCTAGACCTTGTCTAAATATTCTACTAAACGCTTCGTTTATATTGAAATTAGAATTTCCTCGATTTGTATCTAACCAAAAATCCGCGGGAACTAATAATGTTGCTAAGTAAATAATTATAAATGAATAGGCTATAAAACCAGCAGTTGTAAAGGAAATAAAACGAACGCCTTTTTTGCCGAAATAATCATTGATTATATCAGAAACAATAAAAACAATAGGCCAATTTAAGGCGCCTGCAGTTTGATTTAAATCCCAGAATGTTCCCCAAGATGTAGGAAGATGCAGCGGGTTAAAGCCTAAACTTTTCTCAATACTTACTATTTTAACTCCAATAATTTCGGCAATGATTGCATTCGTTAGAAATATCCCAAAAAGGAATATAAATAACTTCTGCCTCTTTGAAAACTGTTGGAATATCATAGACGATGATTATCAAAATGCAAGGCTATTTTATCTAAGGCTACAGTAAGTTGTTCTACATGTGGTAAGAACACAATTCTAAAATGATCTTTTTCTTTGTAGTTAAATCCTTGTCCACCTACGACGAGTATTTTTTGTTCTTCCAATAATGACATAACGAAATGGTTGTCATCTTCAAAGTCGAACTGGCTAAGATCAAATTTAGGAAAAAGATATAAAGCTCCTTTTGGTTTAACGCAACTTACACCTTTGATTTCATTTAATTTTTCAGTCGCCAAATTCATTTGACGTGCCAAACGGCCAGAAGGTAATACAAGGTCATTAATTGATTGATATCCTCCTAAGGCTGTTTGAATTCCTACCTGCGTAATAACATTAGCACACAAACGTGTGCTAAAAAGAAAATTTAATCCTTCAATATAGCTCTTCGCTTTATGTTTAGCACCAGTAAGAATCATCCATCCGCCACGAAATCCTGCTGCACGGTAGTTTTTAGATAGTCCACCCATCGTACAGATTAAAATCTCTTCACTCAATCCTGCTGCCGAATGATGCGTAACCCCATCAAACAAAATTTTATCATAGATTTCATCAGCAAATAGCAATAATTTGTGCTTCTCAGCTAATTTTACAATGTTATCAATTGTTTGCTTCGTATAAACCGCACCAGTCGGATTATTTGGATTGATAATAACTAAAGCTTTTGTTTTCGAAGTAATTTTGGATTCTATATCCTCTATGCTAGGATTCCAATCAGCATCTTCATCACATTTATAGTGAACTGCTTTTCCTCCTGCGAGGCCTACAACTGTAGTCCACAAAGGATAGTCAGGAGAGGGGATAAGTACTTCGTCATCCGTATTTAATAAAGCGGTTAACACTAAGGAAATCAGTTCACTGACACCATTACCAATGTAAATATCTTCAATCATGATATTCTTAACACCTTGGTTTTGGTAGTAATGCATCACAGCTTTTCGGGCAGCAAACAAACCGCGTGAATCTACATAACCCTGCGCTTGTCGTATATTCACAATGATATCATGTACAATTTCATCTGGAGTTTCAAATCCAAATGCGGCAGGATTACCAATATTTAATGACGTGATTTTGTAACCCTGATTTTGAAGCGCAATAGCTTTTTCATAAACCGGACCTCTAATCTCATATTTGAGATTATCCAAACGAGAACTTTTGTATATATCCATCTAAATGTAATAGAAATGTAAAAATAGTAATTTACTTTTGATAGTTACTTGGCGATACGAATGATTTTTACCAATTCTCCCTACCTTTTATCGGCTATTTTTTTAATTAGTATCATTATTCAATATGTTCGTTATAAACGTATAGCAAAAAATCAATTTGGTATTTCCGCAATCCTGATCATTAAAATATTGATAAGAGCGCTTATCGTTGTATTATTTATTGTTTCGGCCAAGGCTTTTTTGCGATTTAATTCGAATAAGAATAAGCAGCACCTACATGCAGTTTTTGTAATCAGAACGAATAATACACGAAATTTCAAACTGACTGAGGATGATGAAACCAACATTAGCACAAAGTTGGCAACGAATCTGTTTACTAAATTTGAATTACGCCTTTACAATGAAGTAGATAAGTCGTTTTATCAATATGTTCCACCAACTTCTGAAAACACATTCGTTCATTTAATTCATATAGAACGGCCTTTTCAGCATTCTTTGCTTCGTGTTCAGGGGCCATTTGTTGGAAGTTTCCAACAATCAAAGCGAATCGAACTATATGAGTTTAGCAATAATCGATGGCACATAAGTGATAAAAACCAAGAAGACTTTAGCATTTTTAATTTTTTAAATGATGAAAATACCTTTGTATCACCATTTTTGCTGCAATATTTATTAATTTTGATTTTATGCTTGCTTAGTCTTGATATTGGTATCAAGTATCGAATTCTTAAAATATAGTTGTGTTTTCATCCTTATTTTACATACTAATTTTAATTTTTCAGTCATTTTATGCTGAAAGCAATTACAGCTACAACCAACAAATTCAACAAATAAATGATTTGGTGTCTCATAGAGACTTTCGTAATGCTTACCAGTTGATTACCAAGCTCGAAGAAAAAAGTGTATTTACGAATAATGATTTAACACGTATGCGTCGTAATCTAGCTTTAAAAGTTCGGATGAGACGCGCTGATAATTATGACAATCCAAGAACGCTTAACGATTATGTAATAAACTCGCTGAGCTTATTTAAAAACAAAGATTATAATGCCTCAATGGCTTTTTGTAAATCAATTATTGTGAACCAACCTGTTGCGTCGGATTCACTAATTAAATTGTTTGAAATTTTGTCGGTTCATGCGCCATTAAAGAATCAAATGAATCCACTTTTAAAGCAACAAACATCATTCAAAAATATGCGATTAAATGAAGCTATGAACTTACTTGATTTAATGAAGCGTAAAGAAAAAACATTATTTTAATTTAATTATTATGTCGAATACACCATTGGTATTTCCTGGCCAACAATCATTTTATCAAGGCAAAGTTAGAGATGTATATTCCTTTGGAAAGTATCTATTAATGATCACTTCGAATCGAATTTCAGCATTTGATGTGGTGCTTCCTCGCGAAATCCCTTATAAAGGTCAAGTATTAAATCAAATTGCAGCTCACTTTCTTAAAGCTACTTCAAACATTGTTCCTAATTGGCTTTTAAGCTCGCCAGCTCCTAATGCTGCGTTTGGGTTAGCTTGCCAACCTATTCCAATTGAAATGGTTGTTCGTGGATATTTAGTAGGGCATTTGTGGCGTGAATATAAATCAGGGAAACGCGAAGTATGTGGTGTTAAATTACCAGAGGGATTAAAGGAAAATCAAAAATTGCCAAATCCTATTATTACACCCACTACGAAAGCAAGTGAAGGACATGATGAAGATATTTCAATCAAAGAAATTTTGAATCAAGGAATTGTTAGTCCAAGTGTAATGGCCGAATTGGAGGAGAAAACATACGCATTATTTGCACGGGGCCAACAAATGGCTAATGATAAAAATTTGATACTTGTAGATACCAAATATGAATTTGGTTTTTATGATGGGAAAATTATGTTGATGGATGAAATTCATACACCTGATTCCTCTCGGTATTTTTACAAGGAACCCTATCAAGCTTTATTTGAGGCAGGAGAGGCACAAAAACAATTATCAAAGGAATTCGTTAGGGAATGGCTAATCGCTAATAATTTTCAGGGCAAAGACGGTCAAGTAATGCCGGTAATTAGCGATGAATTTGTTGCTCAAATTTCAGAACGCTATATATTGCTTTACGAAGAAATTACTGGCAATAAATTCATTAAGGAGACATTGTCGCCTAATTACGTACAAGATATTTATTCTCAAATTTCATCTTTTATTTAATATGTCAACAAAGATTTACCAACTAGAACAGAATGAAAGTTATGCACTAATTGACTGGTTAGGAACAGATTTAGTGCAAGAAAATTATGAGGAATTAGAATTAGCCGTTCGCTTGTTATTTAAAAAGGATTACACCAATATGATTCTCAATATTGCTAAGGTTCAAAACTTAGATGGATTTGGGGTATCAGCCATTCGAAAAGCAACTAAAATTTGCACAAATGAATTAGGTTTGTTTGTCATTGTTTGCAAAGTAGACGAAGTCGTAGATCGATTAGATCAAGCTAAAATTGACAATTTAACTATCATGAATTCAATCCAGGAAGGAGTGGATGCAATCTATTTAAATGATTTAGAGAATGATTTTGAAGATGAATCAGACGTTAATACTGATGAATACGGGATTGATGGTAGTGATTTAGGCGAGGATTACTAAAATCAAATAGGATTATTTTTAGAATAACTATATCGCAATAGTGATATTTGGCGAATCGATAGATTATTTTGTCATAATTGATTTTAGCCAAATATATTTTTAGTTAAATTTGAAATATGTGCTTATTCTATTGAATATTCACTTAGATTAAGATAATTCTCAATTACATTTATTTTATTTTTTTGTTAGAATAATTATATAATATTATGAATAACATTGCCGGCGAGGGTCTTTACAGAAAAGAATTTGAACACGATGCATGTGGTATTGGTTTTGTAGCGAGTTTGAAGGGGATTAAATCCCATCGAATAGTTCAAGATTCGATTACGATGTTAATTCGCATGGACCACCGTGGCGCTTGTGGCTGTGACCCTAATTCTGGTGATGGAGCAGGGGTATTACTTCAAATCCCGCATGAATTTCTTTTGGAGGAATCTCGTAAGTTAGGTTTTTCACTTCCAGCACCTGGTCAATATGGTGTAGGAATGATTTTCTTTCCTAACAACGAAGGTTTAATTAAAGAATGTAAAGAAGTTATTGAGCGTAAAGCGAAAAAGTTAGGCTTACGATTAATCGGTTACCGAATTGTACCTGTTGACAATGGAGATATTCAAGGTGCTGATTCAGGGAAAGCGGAGCCATCTATTCAGCAGTTGTTTATAGAGCGCCCAGAAACTTGTGCAACAGAAATAGATTTTGAGCGTAAATTGTATGTTTTTAGACAATACGTTACCCGCTTATTGAATGAAACTATTCCTGCATTAGAGAATAAATTCTATTTCACATCGCTTTCTTGTAGAACAATTATCTACAAAGGGATGTTGACTACCATGCAGGTTCCTGGTTATTTCAAGGATTTACATGAAGAAAATTTTACATCGGCATTAGCCATTGTTCACTCGCGTTTCTCAACGAATACATTTCCTGAATGGAAATTGGCCCAACCATTCCGTTTCATAGCACACAATGGTGAAATTAATACGGTAAAAGGTAATTCATCTTGGATGCAAGCGCAGTCAGCATTGTTTTCTAGCAAGTTCTTTTCGCAAGAAGAGCTTGATATGATTTTGCCAGTTTGTAGTTTAGGACAATCAGATTCAGCAATTTTAGATAACGCCATTGAGTTATTATACTTGAGTGGCCGTTCGCTTCCACATGTGATGATGATGCTTATTCCTGAAGCTTGGGATGGAAATGATAGCATGGCAGATTATAAGCGTGATTTCTATGAATATCATGCAGCCATGATGGAACCTTGGGATGGTCCTGCAAGTATTTCATTTACTGATGGCAAAATGATTGGTGCTACGCTTGACCGTAACGGTTTGCGTCCATCACGTTATTGGGTTACAGAAGATGATCATGTTATTATGGCTTCGGAAGCTGGGGTTTTGGATTTAGATCCAGCTACTATTGTTTCCAAAGGTCGTTTACAACCAGGCAAGATGTTTGTTGTAGACATGGAGCAAGGTCGTATTATTCCAGATGAGGAATTAAAAGAAAAGATATGCCAACAGCAACCTTACGGGCAATGGTTGCGGGAAAATAAAATTCGTGTAGAGGATTTACCTGAAGCAGGAAGTGAATACCGTCAGCCAAAAGCAACCGAATTAATTTCTCGTCAGCAAATTTTTGGATTCTCTACGGAAGATATACGTATTGTTTTGACGCAAATGGCGGAAACAGGAAAAGAAGCATTAGGTTCTATGGGTATTGATACTCCTTTGGCTGTGCTTTCTGATAAAGCCCAACATTTATCTTCTTATTTCAAGCAATTATTTGCGCAAGTAACTAACCCGCCAATCGATCCAATTCGTGAGCGCATGGTTATGTCCTTGTTGACAGATATTGGAGGCTTATCTAATTTATTAGAAGAAAGTCCAAATCATTGCAAGCAGATTGAAATTCAACAACCAGTTCTTCGTAACAAGGAAGTTGAAAAAATTCGTTGGATTGATCACGAAAACTTCCAAACGAAATCGATTCACATGACATTCCGCGCTTCGGAAGATGCGGGTGTTTTGAAAAAAGCATTGGAACGTATTTGTCAATATGCGGAAGATGCGGTGGATGATGGTTATTCAATTATCTTATTAACCGATCGCGGTGTAGATTCTTCCCATGCCCCAATTCCTTCTTTATTAGCTTTGGGAGCGGTTCATAACCACTTAATTCGTACAAAAAAGCGTGCCAAAGTTGGTATTATCGTAGAAGCAGGCGATGTTTGGGAAACTCACCATTTTGCAACTTTAATTGGATATGGAGCATCTGCAGTAAATCCATACATGGCGTTTGAGACTATTCGTGCCATGAAAGAGACAAATCTAGTGGACCAATCGCTTTCTTATGAAAAATTAGAATACAATTACATTAAGGCAGTTAATGGTGAGTTATTGAAGATATTCTCCAAAATGGGTATCTCCACATTACAATCTTACCAAGGTGCACAAATTTTCGAAATTCTAGGAATAGGTAAAGAAGTAGTTGATTTATACTTCAGTGGTTCTATCAGTCGAATTAACGGAATTGATTTAGATACGATTGCCAAAGAAGCTTTAGTTAAGCATCATGCAGGTTATGAGTTGTTAAAATCTGAATATCCTAAATTAGAAGTTGGTGGTATTTATCAATGGAAGCAAAGAGGAGAGGAGCATTTATTTAATCCAGCTACGATTCACTTATTGCAACAAGCAACCAAGGCAAATGATTATTCAGTATATAAAAAATATGCTCAAATCATTGACGACCAAACAAAGAAAGCAATTACGCTTCGTGGCTTATTGCGATTTAAATCGGCACAATCTATTTCAATTGATGAAGTAGAACCAATTGAAAATATCTTAAAGCGCTTCGCTACAGGTGCAATGTCATTTGGGTCAATTTCTTACGAAGCGCACACGACTTTAGCAATTGCAATGAATCGTATTGGTGGAAAATCCAATACAGGTGAGGGAGGAGAAGATCCTATTCGTTTTGAAGCAATGGCAAATGGCGACTCGATGAATTCAGCTATTAAGCAAGTAGCATCCGGTCGTTTTGGAGTAACAGCCAACTACCTAACAAATGCGAAAGAATTGCAGATTAAAATGGCCCAAGGTGCTAAACCGGGAGAAGGAGGGCAATTACCAGGTCATAAAGTAGATGATTGGATTGGAAAAACGCGTCATTCTACTCCAGGAGTAGGTTTAATTTCACCACCTCCACACCATGATATTTATTCGATTGAGGATTTAGCTCAATTAATATTTGATTTAAAGAATGCAAACCGTGCAGCACGTATTTCGGTTAAATTGGTGTCTGAAGCAGGTGTTGGTACTATCGCTGCAGGTGTTGCCAAAGCACACGCAGATCATATTCTAATTGCTGGATATGATGGAGGTACAGGAGCATCACCTTTATCATCGATTCGTCATGCAGGATTACCTTGGGAATTAGGTTTGGCTGAGACGCATCAAACGTTGGTTAAAAATAAATTACGCGGACGTGTAACTGTTCAAACTGATGGCCAAATTAAAACGGGGCGAGATATAGCGATTGCTGCCTTGTTAGGTGCAGAGGAATTTGGAGTGGCTACTGCAGCGCTTGTTACTGCGGGTTGTATTATGATGCGTAAATGTCATTTAAATACTTGTCCTGTTGGTGTAGCAACGCAAAATCCAGAATTACGTGCCTTGTATACAGGTAAACCAGAAGATGTAGTGAATCTATTTCACTTCTTAGCGCAAGATATGCGTGAGATTATGGCAGAATTAGGATTCCGTACGTTGGAAGAAATGGTGGGTCGTGTTGATTTATTAGAAATGGCCGACTTATCAAATCACTGGAAGTTTAAGCATGTGGATTTATCACCTATCTTAACTCCAGCAGCTCGTGAAGAAGGTGTTGCTGTCGTAAAGTCGGAGGAACAAGATCATGGTTTAGAGGAACAATTAGATTGGCAAATCATTAAACTTGCACAGTCAGCCATAGATACACAGAAACCTGTATATGGTGAGCTTTCAATTATCAACGTAAATCGTTCGGTAGGAACAATTATTTCCAATGAAATCACCAAAAAATATGGTGAAAAAGCTTTACCTGCAGGAACAATTCACATGAAGTTTAATGGAACAGCAGGTCAATCTTTCGGAGCATTTTCGGTTAAAGGTTTAACACTTGAAATTGAAGGTGATGCGAACGATTATATTGGAAAAGGTATGTGTGGTTCGACTATTATTGCTTACCCATCTAAAGTAGCGCAGTTCAATGCTGCAGAAAATAGTATTGTAGGTAATGTTAGTTTTTATGGAGCAACTTCAGGGGAAGCTTATTTAGCCGGTATGGCTGGAGAACGTTTCTGTGTTCGGAATTCAGGAGCTAAAGTTGTCGTAGAAGGTATAGGCGATCATGGTTGCGAATATATGACTGGTGGTCTTGTACTTATTCTAGGAGCAACAGGTCGTAATTTCGGTGCAGGTATGTCAGGCGGTGTGGCATATGTCTTAGATGAGAAGAATGATTTCGAGGGAAAGGTTAATAGAGAAATGGTTGAGATTACGGATTTAACACCTGAAGACATTTCTATCGTAAGAATGTACCTAGAAAAGCATATTGAATTGACAAATTCAATGAAAGGTAAATCGATCTTGGATAATTTTGATGCTTCTGTAAGCTTATTCAAAAAAGTGTTACCAGTAGATTACCGAAATGCATTATCATCTAGACATTTAAGCATCACGGATGTATTAAATGACAAGGATCGTGTTTATCAAGATATTCAAATCGAATTAAAAAAATAGTAAAATGGGGAAGCCAACTGGATTTTTAGAAGTTGATCGGAGAACAGCATTAAAACGTCCTGTTTCAGAACGAGTTACGGACTATAAGGAAATTGAATTATTAGCAAGTCCTACAGATACTGAGGCGCAGGCTAGTCGGTGCATGGATTGTGGTACACCATTTTGTCACAATGGTTGCCCACTAGGGAATATCATTCCTGAGTTCAATGATGCTGTATATGAGCAGAACTGGAAATATGCATTTGAAATATTAGTTTCAACTAACAACTTTCCTGAGTTTACAGGACGTATTTGTCCTGCACCTTGTGAATCAGCATGTGTATTGGGAATTAATAAGCCAGCGGTAGCAATCGAAATGATTGAAAAATCAATTATTGAAAAGGCTTATGCAGAAGGCTGGGTTGTTCCTCAAACACCAGCAAAGCGCTCGGGTAAAAAAGTAGCCGTAGTTGGTTCAGGACCAGCAGGTTTAGCAGCGGCAAGCCAATTAAACAAAGCCGGCCACTTAGTGACTGTTTTTGAGCGCGCAGACCGCATCGGTGGTTTATTACGTTTTGGTATTCCTGATTTTAAATTAGATAAATCGACTATTGATCGCCGAGTGGCTGTCATGGAACAAGAAGGTATTGAGTTTAAAACAAATACAGCTATTGGTCAAGACATTAAATTAGCCAAATTACAGCAAGAATTTGATGCAATTGTATTGACAACAGGATCAACAACACCACGATTGATTCAAGCAAAAGGAAATGATGCCATTGGTATATTTCCAGCGATGGAGTTTTTATCCCAACAAAATAAGCGTGTATCAGGGATTGAGGTGGTTAAAAATCATAAAGGTGAAAGTTATTCGCATGGAGAGATTTTAGCAACAGGTAAACATGTTGTTGTAATTGGTGGGGGAGATACAGGTTCAGATTGTGTCGGAACATCCAATCGTCATAAAGCTAAGTCAATCACGCAGATTGAAGTTATGCCGAAGCCACCGGTTGACCGTGCTGAAAATACACCTTGGCCTAATTGGCCTAACATGTTACGTACCTCAACTTCTCATGAGGAAGGAGCGGAGCGTTTGTGGTCGATTTCCTTGCAAGAATTTGTAAAGAATGAAAAAGGTGAATTGAAGGCATTGGTTATTGGAGATATTTCGATGAAAAATGTAAATGGTAAGCTTGAGCAAGAAATTATTAATATTCGTGAAATACCTTGTGACTTGGCCTTAATTGCTGCTGGTTTCTTACATACGGATCATGCTAATTTGATTGACGAATTGAAAAATCAAGGAGGAAATTTGGATGAGCGAGGAAACATTGCCGCGAATCCTAATTATAAAACCCTGGTAGACAAGGTATTTACTGCTGGCGATGCTCGTAGAGGACAATCGTTAGTCGTTTGGGCAATATCAGAAGGTAGAGAAGCTGCTCGACAAGTAGATTTAAGTTTGATGGGTAAAACGAATTTACCAGGAAAAACAATTTCATCTTTTGACCTATAATTATTTGTTTTTTTTAGCCAGATATTTGGCATCTTAAATAAATAATCTTATTTTTGTACTCTCTTAAATGCTAGGAGAGATGCCTGAGAGGCCGAAAGGACATGTTTGCTAAACATGCGAACTGGAAACGGTTCCGAGGGTTCGAATCCCTCTCTCTCCGCAGTGTTTTTCGGGGTGTAGCGTAGCCCGGTATCGCGCTTGGTTTGGGACCAAGAGGTCGTAGGTTCGAATCCTGCCACCCCGACACAGTCAATTTAGTTAAGAGTGCTTGCACATTTAGCTAAATTGACTTTTTAATTTTGGGTTCCGTAGCTCAGCTGGATAGAGCAACTGCCTTCTAAGCAGTAGGTCTTTGGTTCGAATCCAAACGGAATCACATTTTGTGTAGTTTATGCATGTATTTTATGATGACCGCAAATAAATTTACACTCAATCGCCAAGCTATTGGATTAACGCTCATCTGGATTGGTCCACCACTCATTTTTTTCTTTCGTGATTTATTAGGTTTTGGTAATTCCACCATATTTACAGGATTATCCTATATTTTAGGTTGTTTCCTCATGTTGAATTCGAAGCCCTTAAGCTTCTTCAAATCTCAAAATATTGTTTTGGCCTTTCTGGGCTATTTTTTTTTAGGTTTAGCTTTCGTATACTTTTTGATATTTAATTTGGAGAAAAATGCTTTTTCTTCTGATGTAATAAATTTTGGAATATTGTTTGTTTTAATTTTATTACTCCTTAGAACAGACGATGAAATACAAAATTACCTCCCCTTCTATATTCTTATTTGTACATTACTCGTTAATGTGGCCCTTATCTATTCTATAAGCACTAATCCTAATTATGTTTTGGGCGCTAGAGCTACCGTCCAATATAATTCACAGAGTTCGGGTGATTTTTCAGGTAATCCTCAAATATATGGTCGTAATGGTGTGATTGGTATGGTTATATCTTTGTTATTGATGCTTAAAAAACAGCTTAATTTAGTTGGAGGTAAAAGCAAATTAGTAGCAATACTAGCTCATTTTAATTTTATTTTCAGTTTTGTTGTTCTCGTTTTAACGCAAACAAGGGGAAACTTAATCTCCTTAGTTGTAATTTTATTTTTCTTTTTATTCCTTAAAAGAAATAAAATTGATCATGTAGAATATTCTCACAAAAATGTGGTTAAAGGGTACTATTTAGTCGTTATATCGTCATTAATTTATTTCAATGATAAGTATCAAATCATTGATAAGATTACCATGTATTACGATCAAATTTTATATGTTGTAAATCGTGCGATTAACACAGGTGTCACAATGGGTAAGGCCGGTGACAACGATCCAAGTGCTATGGGGCGTGTAAACAGTATTGAATTCGTGCAAAAAGAATTCTTTTATAAACCGTATAATTTTATCCTTGGTAATGGATTTAAATATCGATACTTAGATATTCCTGTTTTGGAAGCTTGGGTAAATTTTGGACTTTTTGGTTTGTTTCTTTTTATCTTATTTAATCTTTACATACTTTACAGCGTTACTATCAGCATCAGATCATCAAGTATATTTCAAAATTTTCTGGGGCTTATATACTTGAACGTATTTATAACGCTTTTCACGTCAGGAAGACCTGTTGATACAATTTATTGGATTTTTTATTTAATACTCATTAGGTTTATGAATGTTAAATCAAATCAATATATATTAAAATAATATGTCGCAAAAAGTTGAATTGAATTCTTTCAGGCATGTACTATTTCAAAATTATAAATTGAAGGTTAAATATTTGATTTGGCTTTTGATTTCAAACATCTTTTTTTTAACAAATATTCCTTATCCAAACATTTTCAAAGTATCATTATTGAAATTATTTGGTGCTAAAATCGGGGTTAAATGTATCATTAAACCTTGGGTAAAAATTAAATTTCCTTGGGAATTAGAAATTGGAAATTTAGTATGGTTAGGGGAGGAAGTTTGGTTAGACAATATTTCCAAAATAACGATTGGTAGTAATGTCTGTATTTCACAAGGTGCATTATTAATCACAGGAAATCATAGATATGATTTAACTGATTTTCCCTTAATTTCGAAGCCAATTAAAATTGAAGATGGTGTTTGGATTTGTGCAAAGGCTATTGTAACGGGTGGAGTAAATGTGGGAACACATGCTGTTTTAGGTATGAATTCAATTGCTTCAAAAGATTTAAAGGCTTATACAATATACAATTCAAACGGCAGCACTAAAGACAGAAATATAACCAAGTAATATGATAAATGTTAATTCCATATTTAACGACGTAAATATTCAAATTTATCTATCCATTATTATCTCCTTATTAATTACCCTTACAGCAATCCCTGTAATCATTAATATTAGCAGATTGAAGGACTTAATGGCTACTATTGAACAAAGGAGTTCACATGAAGAATTAACCCCTACACTTGGAGGTATCGCAATATTCGCCGCAACGTTGATTACCTATTTCATTTGGGAAACTCCGAATGAAAGTCATGAGTTGCATTTAACCGTTTCTGCACTAATAATTCTCTTTTTTCTAGGAATTAAAGATGATATCTTGATATTATCGCCAAGAAAAAAATTGTTCGTCCAAATAGCAGCATCTGTCCTCGTCATTGGATTATCCAATTTGCGTATCATAAACTTATACGGAATTCTAAATATCACTTTTGTACCATTTACCTATGGACTAATATTCACGATATTTATATTTATTACTTTAATTAATGCAATTAATCTAATAGACGGGATCGACGGATTAGCAGGAATGGTGGGCTTACTTATAAGTTCAATATTTGTTTTTTTATTTTATCGACTTAATGAATATTCTTATGCTGTTTTAGCAGCAGCATTATCTGGTTCATTAATTGGTTTTTTACGGTACAATTGGTCGATAAAAAATAAAATATTTATGGGAGATACGGGTTCACTAATTGTCGGATTCTTAATTTCAATATTTTCTATAAAATATATACATATTAATTCTTCATATGTAGTAAATCCTCAACTAGATAAAAATGCCCCTTTATTAGTAATTAGCATATTATTACTGCCCCTTTTTGATACATTAAGAATGTTTGTAATTCGATTATTGGAAGGTAAATCGCCATTTATAGGTGATCGAAAACACTTACATCACATCTTAATTGATAATGGCTTTTCTCATGTAAAAGCAACATTTAGTTTAGTAACCAGTAATTTAATTTTTATTGTTATTTACATTACATTTCTTGAGAAATACTCAATAAATCGGTTACTGCTTATTTTCTTTTTCACGTTTTTAGCCTATTGCCTTATTGCCTATTTATTATCTAAGCGAATTGATTCAGGTAAAGTAGATCGGCTAACCTTCAAAAAGATAGATAAACTTAAAAGAATTAAAAGTATTAATTAATACTTCTCAAAGAGTTGAGCAAACTTAGCAAATTCAACCTGGTAGTGATTTTCAGTTACTGAATTTTTAGTTTTTTCACTTTTAGACTCTATTGAATCAAGGACAATGTTATGAATGTTTACAATATCATTTGTTCCAATAAGTTGGCCTTTCCCCTTATCTAAGATCAATTTTGACCCATTCTCCTCTAAACTTATTATAGGTAAATTTGCGTGCATGGCATCGAATAATACCATTCCCATAGATTCCTCCCTTGAAGTAAATAGGAACAAATCACATTTAGAAAGCGCATGTAAATATGCAATTTGACTTGGGAGCGAAATAATAACTACATGTTGAAATTTGGGCAATTGAAGTTTAAGTTTAACCCATTCTGAATAAGCTGATTCATCGAATTTACCAAACCAATACATGGTGAATTTCTCTGAATCTAATCGCTCCGCAATTTCTAAAAAACGATCAAATCCTTTACGATAACAAATTGTTCCAGCACATGCAATCTTATATTTTTGAGAGTCAGCCTCATAATCATTTTCTAAAGGACCATTGGAATCAAAGTTTTTAAAGCTGGGAATTGAATTTATTTGGGTGATTTTTTTTGTATATATATCTTCATACAGATTTGTAACTAAATCCGAGCAGGTAACTAATTCATCAGTCAGATGAATCATATTAGAAAAACTCTTTTTGTCTAAGGAATTTAATCCCATTAACAGTTCATGTACATGAAGGATATTTACAAGGTTAAATTGGGAGATATAGGGTATTAAATATGCATTATTTACAGTGTTTAAATATGCTATATCGGGAGATAATCCGCTAAATAGTTTCTTTAACTTATATTTAAATACATTAACCCCAACCTTGAAAAGTACCTTTTCTACGAAAGAAAAATCCTTATTAAAAGACTTAAATACAATATCATTTGTTAATTCTAATTCAGACTTAGAATTTTTACCTGTAGTAACAACAAATATTTGATAGCGTTTATCTTTACTTAAATCAGATATGAATTGACTTAATAATGTCTCAGAACCAGTTAAACCAAAATCATTTACAAAAAAATATATCCTTTTTCTCCTCATCATTCCTTTTAATATAAATGTTACATTTAACCAATATTTAGGCCAAATGTACTAATTTTGTTAAAATATAGCACATAAAAATTAATGGACAACATAAATTCTCTCCGTGAAAAAATAGATTTAATTGATGATTCTATTTTACAATTATTAGTTAATCGGATGAATATTGTTGAAGAAATTGGAAGTATTAAAAAACAAAATAGTACAGCAATATATCATCCTGATAGAGAAAAAGAAATCATCGATCGATTAGCAAGCAAGCCGACGGGAAAATTAAGAAAGGAGGCAATTGAAGCTATATTTTTAGAAATTTTTGGCGTATCACGAAATTTAGAACTTCCTGAAATTATTAGTTTTTTAGGGCCTGAGGGTAGTTTTACGCATCAGGCTGCTGAGTCTAGATTTGGAGCTGTAGCTGATTATATTTCTTTACCTTCCATTAAGTCAATATTTGATTCTGTCGACTCAGGTAGAGCTAAATACGGCATTGTACCTATAGAGAATAATCAAGAGGGAATGGTCAAGGAAACACTTGATTTGTTAAACGAAAAATCACTCTATATAATATCGGAAATTATTATTCCTGTTAATTTTTGTTTGGCAACGAAGGAGCACGACATCAATGCCATCTCGCGTATTTATTCTAAAGATATTGCATTCAACCAATGTCAAGGATTTACGCAAGATTACTTTGCTTCTAAATCTGATGACTTCTTTGTTCAAGTTGACTCTACCTCAAAAGCAGCAAAACTAGCCTCTGAAAATCCAGGAACTGCTGCGCTATGCTCGCATATTGCTGCTAAAATTTATCATGTCCCTATCTTGTTTGATAATATTCAAGATAACGACAGCAATCAAACACGATTTATTATCATCTCTAAAGTTGAGAACTTAAAGAAAACTAATCGTGATAAAACTACTTTAGCCGTTAAATTAAAAGACGATGACAAACCAGGAACTCTTTTGAAACTGTTAAAGGAATTTGAAGAAAAGAAAATCAATTTATTAAAAATTGAATCTAGACCTCAGAAAGACACCAATGAATTTAAATTCTGGTTCTTTATTGACGTAGAGGGAAATAAATTAGATGTAGAAATCAATACTATTTTGCAATCAAAAGCTGATGAAATTAAATTTTTAGGAAGCTATATGAATTTGTGCTAACAACGCTTTGGCGTGAATTTGGTCATGATTTAATTGCTCAACTAAAGCAGGGAAAGAGTCAAATTTCTTTTCATCACGTAATCGGTCGAGAAATTCAACTTTGATAAGCTCTCCGTAAATTTCCATATCGAAATCATATAAATGTGTTTCGATTCTAAGCTCTCGGATATTTGTCACAGTTGGTCGAACCCCAATATTTGTCATTCCATAGTATTCTTGACCTGAAACAAAAGATTTAGTTAAATATACCCCAAATGCTGGAATCAATTTTTCTGAATTCGATATCTGCAAATTAGCTGTAGGAAAGCCAATGGTTCTGCCTAATTGATCGCCTTTTATAATTTTACCCGTTAATGCATACGGATAATTCAACAAAATAGAAGCCTGCCTTACTTCACCAAGACTAATTTTATTTTTTATTAGCGAACTACTTACAACTTCATTATTGAGAATTGATTCCTGAATTCGATGGGTCTTTATGTTCGGAAAATTTGAGTCAATATATGACTTTGAACCCTCTCTATTTTGCCCAAAATGATTATCGTAGCCGAATACAATATGACTGACATGCAATAAGTCAATTAAAATCGATGTCGTAAACTGATTAGCGCTCAAGCTGGCAATAAACGAATCGAATGGAATGGCTATGAGAAAGTCAATTCCTAATTCTGCTAATCGTTCCGTTTTTTCATCGAGATTTGATAAAGAACTAATAGTCGCATTCGGATTAAATAGCGATTGCGGATGATTAGCGAAACTTAAAACAACTGAGGGAATATTATTTAACTTACTAATTTCTAAAACTTTATTCAATACACTCATGTGACCCAGGTGTAAGCCGTCAAACATACCTACAGTGATGACACAATCGGTGAATTCGACATCTATATCGTTCAGATTACGATAAACTCGCATAAATTTCTTTATTAAAGGATTCGACTGATTGTGCATTTTTCACATCATACTCACCAATTTTGGTACGAACAAGTTTCTTTAAATATGCACCTGATTGCAATAATTCGCCTAAATCACGTACGATAGAACGTATATAAGTTCCTTTTGAACATTCAATTTCAAAGTCAATTTCAGGAAAATTAGCCGTATTAACGTCAAATCTGTAAATACTCGCATCGCGAATCTTGATGTTTAATTCTTCCTCTTGAACTCCTTGTCGAGCATGTGTATATAAGCGTTTTCCATCCAATTTAATGGCCGAATAAATAGGAGGGACCTGCTTAATATCTCCACTCAGTTTCGTTGCAATAGTATACTGAATCAATGATGTATCAATATGATCGACAGGGAATTCTCCATTGAAATCCGTTTCCAAATCAATAGAGGGAGTAGTTTTTCCTAAGACCAACGTTCCAGTATAGGTTTTAGGTAAACTTTGAAAATAATCGATTTTCTTAGTGTGCTTACCTACACAAATAATCAACAAACCCGTAGCTAAGGGATCAAGCGTTCCAGCATGTCCGATTTTTTTGAACCGGCCTAGATTTTTCAACTTTTTCACCACATCAAATGATGTCCACGTAAGTGGTTTATCTATCAAATAAAATTGGTTTTCTATTCGTTCTTCTACAAGTTCATCCATAAAGCTAATCCAAGAAGAACACCAGCTATCATTCGATAATAGCCAAAGTATTTAAATCCATATTTTGAAACAATATTCACCATAAAACGTATGGTCAATAAAGCAATGATAAAACTAATCACAAAAGAAATTGCTAAAACAGGTAAATGATCAAAGTCTAAGAACTGGGGTACATCAGATCGATAATCCCAAATTTTCTTCGCACAGGCACCTAGAATTGTGGGAATTCCCAACAAAAAAGAATACTCTACCGCAGCTTGGTGACTTAGTCCTGAAAGCCGAGCTCCTACAATGGAGGCACCTGATCTAGATACCCCGGGAATCATCGCAATACACTGATAAAAACCGATTTTAACTGCTTGAATTATACTTAATTCCGCTACATCATAACAAGAAGGCTTTTGATTACGCATCCAAATATCAATTCGTACTAAAATGATTCCGCCTACTACCCAAGAGACCGCAATAAAGTAATATCCTTGAAATAGTGATTCTAATAAATCATCAAAGGCAACTCCTAGTATTACTGCCGGAATAAAAGATATGCTAACAAAACGATAGATTGAAAAAGAACTAGTGAGTCGCTTAAAATACAAAAAAGGGACAGCGGCAATAGCTCCAAGCTGAATAAAAATGGTCAAAAAATTCAAGAAATTACTTGGAGGAATTTTCATAAAATACTCACCTATTATCAGGTGCGCAGTTGATGAAACAGGTAGAAATTCCGTTAGTCCCTCTATAATTCCTAAAACGATTGCTTCGAAATTACTTACCATTACTTCCTAATTCTAAATAAAGCGAAAATAGGAATTATTACCCCAGCTAATACTAAAATAGGTCCCAAGGTTAAACCTAAAAATCCGAAGCCAAAAGGCTCTTTATCTAAGGTCATAATATAGAAACCAATAAACATAATGCTAATACCTGTAAGTAAGATATAGATGCTTTTTGTATCTAATGGAAAAGCGGAATGATTTGAATTTTTATTCATCTTAATATAGGTTTGATCCAGATATTTTCAAGTACTTATTTAAGGTCAACAAGGTGCTTATTAAACTGAAAGTAACAGCAATAACAAGCGTACCAATTAATATAATGACTTGGTTAGTAACATTAAATAAATAACTGGTTAATTCAGGAATTTGATTATTGATGTAAAAGTAAAATACATTCGTTATTAAATAACCTAAAATAGCACCCAGTAACCCTAGAATAACAGATTTTAACAAATAGGGTTTCATGATAAAACCATTCGTAGAACCTAATAATTGCATCGATTTAATTAATGTCCGATTGGCATGAATATGCAATTTCGTATAGTTACTAATTTGAAAATAAACAATCAAAGCTATTAAACAAATAAAAATGATAGCTGCGCTTGATATTACTTTAATTTTAGGAATGATTAGATCTAAATAATTTTCTGGATAAGTAACTTCGTAAATACCCGTAGAACTTCTTAGTTCTGTTGCCAATTTTTCAAAACTAACTTTATTTCTGAATGATGGTTTTAATTCTAAAATAATTGAATTTTTAAAAGGGTTTATATCCCCCAATAATTCATCAAAATTTTCATGCGTTGTATTTAAGAAGTCTTTTGCAATAATTTGTTTATCAACAAATTGAATTTTTGCCGCATTTATTTCATTCCTTTTTTTAAGTACCTGAATCGTAGAATCTATTTGATTAGTTTGTAGAGAGTCATCCAAATAAACATAAACTTTCATTTGTGATTGAATACTCTCACCCCAAGTATAAGCGCCGCTTAACAGCTGAAAAAGTAAAGAAATAATGACCGACAAGCAGGCAATACTGATTACAATAATTTGATTAGTCGCCTGAGCTTTCCCTTTCGAGTAACGCATATTATTTAGTTAATTGATTTAATTGGTCTCTTAAACGAGCTGCTTCCTCATAATTTTCCTCTGCCAACGCTTTTTCCAATGAAAACTCTAATTCAGCAGTTATTTCACTTAAAGACTTAGTATTCATTTCTAAAATTTCATCATCATCTGAATGTAAAACATCCATTGGAATGGCAATTTCGGATAACAAAGATTCTGAAATATAGATACCAACATTTAATCTTAAGCCAAGAGCTATTGAATCGGATGGTCTTGCATCAAGTAAAAATTCTCCATTCGATGACCTTGCATGAATTTTAGCAAAGAAAACACCATCTTGAAAAGACGTAATTTCAACAAATGAAATTTGTATTGAAGACTCCTTGATAAAATTGGCAAATAAATCATGAGTCAATGGTCTAGCAGGTACAATTTCCTCCATGAACATCGAAATGGCCTGAGCTTCTGTTAAACCAATAACCATGGGAAATCCTAAGTGATTTCCCTGGTCAGCTTGTAAAAATAAAATATAAGAACTTGCTCCAGCAGCACTTGGACTTAATGAAACAACTTGCAATTTTATGAGCTCTCCCAACGTATTTTAATAAAATACAAAGATAAGCAAACAAACGCCTTATGAAGCCTATTTTAAAGATTTTTTACAATTTCTGGAATAACATCAAATACATCACCGACAACACCATAATCTGCATATTTAAAAAATGGCGCTTCTGGGTCATTATTAATGACAACGATTGTTTTAGATCCATTTACTCCTGCCAAATGCTGTATCGCACCTGAAATTCCGCAAGCAATATATAGTTTTGGAGCTATTTTAATTCCTGTTTGACCTACGTGCTCACTGTGAGGCCTCCAATTGATATCTGATACTGGCTTAGAACAAGCTGTAGCTGCACCTAATTTGGTAGCTAATTCCTCAATCATGCCCCAATTACTCGGATCTTTCAAACCTCTACCTGCACCTACTACGTAATTAGCATCAGCTAAATTAGCGCCCTGAGGAACCTTGTTGATGGCACTCACTGAAAAAGAAGTTGAGTTGGGTAACGCCAACTTTACACTTTCAACTTTCATTAATGAATCATGTAGAGACTTATACTCAAAAGATGGATTAAATTGCAAAACACTCGCGTATCCTATTTTCAAATTACTTAAAGCTTTTCCACTAAAAATGCTTTGTTTTATCATCATTTCTGTTGGCGCCAAATCAATCGATACAATTTGTGGGATTAAAGGCAATTTTAATTCAGTACTTGCCCGCGTCATGATGGAATCAACAAAAGTTGATTTATACCCTAACAGTAAGTCATAACCTTCGCTATTGAATTTTGATAAAATAGCATCTATTTGGTTTCTGGATAATATGCCAGAATCATCCAAATTAACTATTTCAAGTAAAGAAACAGAGCTTACTGTGGGAATCTCTATTTGATCAATAGGACTAAATACGTATAAATCTACCTTAATTGGTGTTTCATTGATTTGTTGAAGCCCTTGAATTAAATGAATTATTGACGCGGAACGTGAACTTAATTTTCCAGCGTTAATGTCAATGAATGCTGCTATATTTTTCATGCTCTTACCTCTTTTTTAATAATTTCAATTAATTCATTTAAGTTCTCACGCTGAAACATTTGTCCTTTTCGCTTTTGGTCATTAACCTCATCTTTAATATAGGCTAAGCCAAAATCAAATTGAGATTCTCTCAGAACAATATTCTTTGCTCTTGCGGCCATAATTCCACGCATTGAAGGAATTTTCCATTCAGCAATCGGTTCTTGACAACCTAGTACGAGGGGTAGATCACTGGATAATTGCACCGTACCAACTGAAGATTCAACTTTAATGTTGCAAGTTGAATTATTGATAACATCCAAATTCATCACAGGACTAAAATGATTCCAACCAAGTAGGGAAGCGGTATATTGATGAACGAGTCCCGTATTGTAATCAATAGACTCTTTACCCATTAAAATCAAATCAAACGAATTTTCTTTAACGAAACTTGCAATTTCTTGAGCTACCTGAAAGGAATCATTCGCTTTTGTATTTACTCGGACAGCGGAATCAGCTCCTAATGCAAGACATTTGCGAATAATGGCTTCAGATGAATCCGGTCCGACATGAAATATCACAATTTCAATATTGTTGGGATCGGCTTCTTTAATCTCAATAGCTCTTGATAAAGCATAATCCTCATATGGACCCGTAATTAACGTCAAACCGTCAAGGTTAACAAAATTGTTCGAACTTAAACTTATCTTTGAAGTTGTGTCCGGAACAGCGGAAATACAAACTAATATTTTCATAGGCATCAAATTGTTATGCAAGCATACTAAATTCTTTCTATTAAGACAATGAATCGGAGCGAATTTATTTTAAACGAAATCAAGGAAGATCCTCAAAATCCATTAAATTACTATTTTTTGGCGGTAGAGGAACGGTCAATTGGGAATACAGAATCATGCATTTTGATTCTACAGGATCTAATAAAGAATCACCCTGATTATCATCCTAGTTATTATACGTTGGCAGAACTATTTTACACCTTAGACCGGATAGACGAGGGAACTCATGTTGCGGAACTAGGTATAGAAAAAGCAAAAGACCTTCAATTATTGAAGGTCTTGCACGAATTAGAACAGTTAATTTTGATAAACGATTAGGTTAAGAGTACTTCTTCCAAATCTTTCTCGATTACCAAGTTCTCAATAATGAATTTTTGACGCTCAGGCGTGTTTTTACCCATGTAGTAAGTTAATAACTGAGGAATAGTAAAGTCTTTTTCTAATATAACGGGTTCAATCTTAATATTTTCGCCAATGAATTCACCAAATTCCTCAGGCGAGATTTCTCCTAATCCCTTGAATCGTGTGATTTCCGGTTTGGGGCCTAATTTCTCAATGGCATTTCTACGTTCTTCGTCTGTGTAACAATAGATTGTCTCTTTCTTATTTCTAACACGGAATAGGGGAGTCTCCAAAATATACAAATGGCCATTACGAACTAAATCAGGGAAAAACTGCAAGAAAAATGTGAGGATAAGTAATCGAATATGCATCCCATCAACGTCGGCATCCGTAGCTATCACAATTTTATTGTAGCGTAAGTTATCTAAGCTATCTTCAATATCTAGCGCATGTTGCAATAAATTAAACTCTTCATTTTCGTAAACGATCTTCTTAGTCAGTCCAAAGCTATTCAGAGGTTTACCCCGTAAACTAAACACAGCTTGCGTTTGTACATCACGTGACTTAGTAATACTACCACTGGCCGAATCCCCTTCGGTAATAAAAAGTATTGTTTCTTGTCGGGCTTCTGCTTTATCATCTGTTAAATGGACCCGACAATCACGTAATTTTTTATTATGCAAGTTGGCTTTTTTAGCACGCTCATTCGCAAGCTTTTTTATACCTGCGATGTCTTTTCTTTCTCTTTCTGATTGCAAAATGCGTTTTAACATGGCATCTGCAGCTGCTGGATTTTGGTGTAGGTAATTGTCTAATTCCGTTTTGACAAAATCCCCCACGAATGTTCTAATGGAAGAGGAAGATGAATCAGGGGAAATATTGGTTGAACCTAATTTTGTTTTCGTTTGAGATTCGAAAACCGGTTCTTGAACGCGAATAGCAATTGCTCCCACAATGCTTGCGCGTACATCTGAAGGATCAAAATCTTTTTTGAAGAACTCCCGAACAGTTCGGACAATAGCCTCACGAAATGCCGCTAAGTGAGTTCCACCTTGCGTTGTATTTTGACCGTTGACAAATGAATAGTATTCTTCTCCGTATTGGTTATTATGAGTAATTGCTAATTCGATATCATTACCCTTTAAATGAATAATTGGGTAACGATTTTCCTCTGCATTGGTTTTCTTAGATAACAAATCTAACAATCCATTTTGGGAGAAATATTTTTCCCCATTAAAATTGATTGTAAGTCCAGCATTAAGAAATGCATAGTTCCAAAATAAATTGTCAAGAAACTGGGGGATAAAATGATAATTCTTAAAGATGGTATTGTCAGGTTCAAAACAGATAAATGTTCCGCTCTTACTTGATGTGCTTTCTAAGCCTTTTGACTCATTCGTTAATTCTCCCTTGCTGAATTCAGCCCACTTTGTTTGTCCGTCACGGTAAGATTGTACCTTGAAGTAGTTTGATAAAGCATTCGTAGCTTTTGTACCGACCCCATTTAATCCAACTGATTTTTGGAAAGCACCTGAATCGTACTTGCCCCCAGTGTTAATTTTTGAAACGCAATCAATGACTTTACCTAAAGGAATTCCCCGACCGTAATCTCGCACTTCCACCTTTTGGTCAGATATTTTAATATCTATATTTTTACCATTTCCCATCATGTGTTCATCGATGGAGTTATCCATGATTTCTTTCACAAGGACATAAATACCATCATCAACGGATGAACCATCCCCCAATTTACCTATATACATACCGGGACGTAAGCGAATATGTTCCTTCCAATCAAGTGACCGAATACTGTCGTCGTTGTAAATAGGTGTATTATTGATATCCATTGATATGATTTAAAAAATGAATTTAGATTCAAATATAGCGTATTTTGAATAAATATTTTATGCTAACACATGAATGAAAAATTGTTTTTTTTGAGTTACTTTGCGGACTAATTTGCTAAAATACTTTATTGAAAGACGAAATGAAAAAAATTCTCATTACAATACTTGTTTTGATTTGCACGATTAATGTGTGGGCTCAATTGATGCCATTCAATTCTCATATTAATACAACTAATCAAGGAAGTAATGGAATCTATCAGCCTAAATCTCCAAGCAAATCAGCAAGGAGAGAAGTAATATATGCCCCTAAAGAGCGAATTACAAACGATAGCATTTCAAATGCTCGGATAACTTCGATTCAAAAATCAAATGAAATAATCAAGTCGGACACTGCCATAACGAATCTTAGAAAGAAGATTTTTGGGTATTCAATTTTTAATAATAAAGGGGGGACTTTTGAGCCAAATTTAAAGATTGCAACTCCTCAAAATTATGTTGTAGGGCCTGATGATGAAATTATTGTTGATATTAACGGATATTCAGAAGAACATTACAATTTAATTGTTAATCCTGATGGGTTTGTTAAAATCAATAAAATTGGCAACGTCTATGTAGCAGGACTTACAATAGAAGAAGTCAAATCTAGATTAATAAAAAAGTTATCCGCAATATTTGTCGGATTAAAGAAAGCGGGCTCTAATATGAGTTCCACAAATTTATATGCTAGTATTTCATTAGGTAATATTAGAACAGTCAGTGTAACAATTCAAGGGGAGGTTTCTTTCCCTGGAACATATTCTGTTCCATCGCTTGCTCGTGTTTTTAACGTATTATATCTGGCTGGTGGACCAAACGAAAATGGAACATTCAGAGAAATACAATTAATTAGACATAATCGTGTAATTAGTACAATAGATTTGTATGATATTTTGACGCAAGGTTATTCTAAGAATGACATGTTGATTCATGATCAAGATATTATTAAAGTAGGTGTTTATAAATCAAGAATTGAATTAAAAGGCAAAGTCAAAAAAACAGGAATTTTTGAGGTTTTGCCAACCGAAAAATTAGATTTTATTATCAATAATTTTGCAGGTGGCTTTACAGAAGATGCCTTTAAAGAAAAAGTTAAAATTACCCGCTTTACCAATATAGAAAGAAAACTTATTGATTTAAATGCTGATGTTTTAAATTCCTTTTTACCTAAGTCGGGGGATATAATACAAATAGATCCGATAAATTTTGACAGGTTTGAAAATCGATTAGAAGTTATTGGTGAAGTTTTTAGACCAGGCGTATTTTCATTGGAAAATAATCCAACATTAAAGAAATTATTACAAAGTGCTGGTGGATTAAAAGAAAACGCATTTGTAGGAAGAATTAATATCCAAAGACTTGGAGATGATTTAAATCCACAAAGTATATCGGTGAATTTCACAGATTTAATGGCAAATACATCCAAGGATATTGCTTTGAAACGTGAAGATAAAATATATGTTTATTCTAAATTAGAATTAAGAGAAGCTTATACTGTTACGCTGCATGGCGAAATCAATGGCACAAGAGAGACTAATAAAGACAAAAATAAGCAACGGACTAATATTGCAAATTCAGAAAATATCGAATCTTCAAAGGATAATTTAAGTGGTAATTTTGATAATGATGTTAAAGATTTAGAAGTATCAACAAATCGTGCTGTCAACTTAGATGGGGCAGAAGCTGTCAGTGAAATTTCAGAAGATTTGAAATCTAATAATGCTGCTAATTCGTTGTTGAATAGACAAGTTAAATTAACACTACCTTTCATTGAAAAAATGACAGTGGAAGATTTAATTTTGAAAGGCGGTGGTTTACGGGAGTCTGCGGCGACAGGTTATGTTGAAGTAGTAAGAAGAAAGAAAAATACAGCGATCGATAATAAGGATTTAATTAATTCTCAAATAGCAGAAATAGCTAAGTTCTCCATAAGCAAAAATCTTGAATTAGATAAATCATCATCGACATTTGAATTAGAGCCATTTGATGAAGTCTTTGTTCGATCTTCTCCTAATTATGAATTGCAGCAGTTTATCACAGTTAAAGGTCAAGTATTTTATCCTGGGATTTATGGGTTAGAGAAAAAAGACGAACGAATTAGTGATATCTTATCTAGAGCAGGCGGCCTAAATAGACAAGCATTTCCAGAAGGAGCTAAGTTGCTTCGTATAAGCCAAATTTCTGAATCAGAGAAAAAGCAAAAAACGGAACAATTAGCGGAAATTCAGGATAACTTTTCGAATGTCAATATCAATAAAGAAAAAGCAGTTGTTTCAAAACACGAGACAATTGGAATTGATTTAGTTGATGCTCTTAACAATCCTGGCGGAGTTAATGATTTATTTTTAAATGAGGGGGATATTTTAGATATCCCAAGAGAACCTCAAACGGTTAAAGTAACTGGTGAGGTATTGTATCCCAATTCAGTTAAATATACAAGCTCTTTTGGAGTAAAAGATTATATATCTCAAGCTGGAGGTTTTACATCTTCCTCAGCTAGAAAAAGGATTTATGTACTTTACTCTAATGGGTCCGTTAAACGCGCCAAAAATTTACTTTTTTTACGATTCTATCCCAAAATAGCGAAAGGAGCAGAAATTATTGTTCCACAGAAAGTTAAAGTAGGTAGTACTAGTCAACAAATTGTATCAATCGTTTCTGTTTTGACAGGGACTGTTACTAGTATCATTGGTATTATAACATTAATTAAAGCTACTGCTCAATAATTTTATGCAAGAAATAGAATCAAACGAAAATCAAAATAATTTAAAGTCAGTATTGATCCAAGTATTGGTTATTGTTCCTTTTCTTAAGAAAGAATGGAAAAAGATAGCTTTTGGAGTATTGTTAGGTTTGTTGATTGGAATAGGCATTGAAATAAAAAGAAGTAGAGAGGGTACTGTAAAATCTAAGATCATTTTTATCCTTGAAAATGATAATGGTGGAGGTGGAGGAGGTTTAGCTGATATCGCTTCTTCCTTAGGAATTGGTGGGGCAACAGCTGGAACATCGTTATTTAGTGGAGAAAATTTCCAAGAGCTACTTAAAACTAGAATTATATACCGAAAAGCCTTATTAACTAAGGTTAAATATGGTAACCAAGAGGATTATTTTGGTAATATTTTCTTAGAGCATTGTCAACTAAAAGATAATGAGTGGGGACATCTTCCTCCTCAGTTTTTTACGTATAGATTTAATAATCCGGATCTAAATTCGCTTTCTCCTGAGGATAAAAATTTATTGAATACAATTTATAGCTATCTAAAGGATAACACTGTTGTAACTCAAAGTAATTCTAAATCAAGTTTCCAGACACTAAGTGTAGAAATGAAAAGCGATACACTTGCCTATGTGTGGTCTAAGTTATTTCTAAAAACTGTAACTGATTATTACATTGAAACGAAGACTAAAAAATCCAAAGAGTTGCTTAAGGTAATGGAAAATAGAGTTGATTCTTTACAATCAGCATTATATTACACGCAAGGTAAGCTAGCTAATTATAATGATCAAAATCAGCAAATTATATTCCAACGAGCAAGAATAATTGCAGAAAGATTACAAATGACAAGTAGTCAACTCCAAGGTTTATATTTTGAAGCCTCTAGAAATCTTGATAATCTGAAATTTTCCTTAGTTAAGGAAGCTCCTTTGTTAACTATTATAGAGGATACAGAACTACCAATATTAAGGGGTAATTATACGTATGGTCCAGTAACTTTTATCAGCGTTTTGATTTCGTTTATATTAACATGCTTCGTAATATATTTATACAATTTATACGTGGAATTTTATAGCAACAAGAAGCTAAATAAGAATGATTAAAAGTATTAAGGAAGTCATTGCTGAAAAGGATTTGCTTTTCATTTTAGCTAAACGTGATATTACGGTGAGGTATAAACAGACCGTATTAGGTATATTATGGGCAGTAATTAGGCCCGTAGCAACAATGTTTGTCTTTATTTTTGCCTTTAAACAAATACCCGCTTTATCATCTACCAATAAGTATCCATTTCAACTGATATTGTTCTCTGGAATTCTAGTTTGGAACTATTTTGCTAACTCATTTCAGGCAGTAAGTAATTCATTGTTGGTGAATAGTAATTTAATTTCCAAAGTATATTTCCCAAGGTTGATTATAGCATTTTCATCAATTGCTGTTTCTTTGTTAGATTTATTAATTGGGCTTGTGGTTTATTTGATTTTATGCATTTACTTTCAATACCCAATCACATTTAACATTTTATATTTTCCGCTTGTAATAATTGTAATTTCATTTTTTTCCATTGGATTAGGACTTATTTTAGGTTCATTTTCAATAAAATATCGAGATATTTTACAAATCATACCAATTGTCGTTCAGTATGGTTTTTTTGTTTCTCCAGTTGTTTTTACCATTGATTCGTTGCTAAACAAAAGCTGGTTTATATACTACTTAATATTAAATCCGATCGTTGGATTAATTGAAATATCACGCTACGTTTTATTAGAAGGGTATAAATCTATTAATCTATTGCAATTTCTAATAACCCTAACTAGTGCATTTTTGTGTTTTATTATTGGTATCACTATCTTCAATAAAAGAGAAAATTCATTTGTTGATCATTTGTAATTTATGAAAATAGTAGAAGTTGAATCAGTTGGAAAAACTTACAAATTGTCTAACAATGATTCCCCATCTTACAAAAATGGTTTAAAGAGTTTTTTTAATTCTGAATCAAAGCAAGTTTTTAATGCTTTGACTGATGTTTCATTTAGCATAAACAAAGGAGACAAATTAGGAATTATTGGAAATAATGGAGCAGGTAAGTCTACATTGTTAAAAATTCTAAGCAGAATTACTCAGCCTACCAAAGGAAATATATACGTAAGAGGAAAGGTTGCTAGTCTTCTTGAAGTAGGAACAGGTTTTCATCCAGAATTATCAGGTAGAGAAAACATTTTCCTTAATGGCGCCATTTTGGGGATGACTAAAAATGAAATAAAATCCCAATTCGATGAAATTGTAGATTTTGCAGGTCCTCAAATTGCTCAATTTTTAGACACCCCAGTTAAACGTTATTCATCTGGGATGTATGTTAGATTAGGATTTGCAATTTCTGCTCATTTAAATCCTGAAATTCTAATAGTAGATGAGGTTTTAGCTGTTGGGGATGCTGATTTTCAAAAAAAATCGCTCGGCAAAATGAAAGAAGTTGCTGCACAGGAAAAGACAATATTATTTGTCAGTCATAATTTAACAGCGGTTCAAAATCTTTGCAATAAAACTCTACATTTAGAAAATGGTAAAGTAAAACATTTTGGTGAAACAGGGGCTATATTAAATTCATATATGGCCGAAAATCAATCTAGGAAACTAAATCACGAATTTGAGAATTTTAACGATGCTCCTGGAAATGAAATTATTCGTTTAAAAAAAGCGGAAATTTTTCCTCAATTAGATCCCAATATAGATTATTGGACTACTCAAAACTCTTTTACCATTACATTTGACTTTTGGTCCTTGTTAAAGTCGGCTAATTTAAATATTAGTTTACATGTTTTTGCAAGCACAGGTGAGTGTATTTTTAACATTGGTAGTGAAATTAAAGTGTTTGAAAGTGGTATCATTGCCACTAAAATAGATATACCGGGAAATTTCTTAAATGATGGGAATTATTATATTTCTGTCATGGTCGTTCAAGATGGATCAAAAGTGCTATACAATTTTGAGAATTTGTTTGAATTCGAAATTGCAGATTACCGCGAAAACACCTCATGGTTTGGTAAATGGCCAGGGTATGTCAGACCTAATTTTCCAATTAACATTGTACAATTAACAAAATCAAACTAGTTAATGATACATGTAACAAAATCGTTTTTGCCGGATATAAAGGAATATATTGCCTTATTGGAAGAAATATGGGCAAATGGCCAGTTGACAAATGATGGACCATTAGTCATAGAGTTAGAGAAAAAACTTGCCGAGTATTTAGAAGTTGAAAATTTTATTTTTGTATCTAATGGTACAATAGCACTTCAAATAGCCATTAAAGCTTTGTCTTTAGAAGGGGATGTAATCACCACACCTTTTTCGTATTGTGCGACTACGACTTCGTTAATTTGGGAAAATTGCAATCCGATTTTTGCTGATATTTCACCCATTAGTTTAACGTGTGAAAAGCAACAAATCGAGCAAGTAATTAATGAAAATACGAAAGGAATATTGACAACGCATGTTTATGGGAATAGCGCAAATTTATCAGAACAAGAAAAATTAGCATCTGACTATTCAATTCCAATTATTTATGATGGGGCTCATGCATTCGGAGTAAAGCATCAAGGTCGATCTATATTTAATTACGGAACAGTCTCTACGTGTAGCTTTCATGCTACCAAAATATTTCACACCATTGAAGGTGGCGCTATAATTACAAAAGACTCTAAATTGGCTGATAAAATTAAAGGCTTGAGAAGTTTTGGACACAAAGGGGATAACTATTTTGATTCAGGAATTAATGGTAAAAATTCTGAATTCCATTCAGCGATGGGCTTGATCAATTTAAAACATTTTCCTCAAATTAAAGCGCACCGAAAAGTTTCCTCTGAATTATACGAAACTCATTTAACTTCTAAAGTGGAAAGACTAGCTTGGAATCCCGACAATTCTCGTAATTATAGTTATTTCCCAGTAATTTTTCCTTCAGAAAATATTTTGCAAAAGGTAATAATAGAATTAAATAATTCAAATATTTTTCCAAGACGGTACTTTTATCCTGCTCTTAATGAGCTTCCTTATTTAACTTATCAAGCATGCCCAATCGCAGAAGATATTGCGAAAAGAATTCTATGTTTACCATTATCAGCAGAAATTAGCCAAGAGGATATTAACCAGATATGTTCAATTATTAACAGCATAATATAATACGTTGATGTTGCTAATCGTATTTATTTCTTATACTTTATTAAACTTTCGGATAGCATCAAAGGTATCGAATAAGCGTATTGAAGAAATTTTAATAACTGGAAATATATTTCAAGCCGCTAGTATCATAGTCAGTGGTTATATTCTTTCTGCTTTGAATATTTGGCACAGTGAAATAGCATGGTCAATCTTGCCATTTTTCATTTCATTTTTTATTTACTATTTATTTAAAGATGTTTTTTATTTACCGAAAACAGCATCCCAGTCGACTTTCAAATTAATAGGTTCAAGCATTCAGAAACTACATGAAGCTTTTATTAATCAAAGGAAAACAGAAAAAACACTATTTGCGGTTCTATTTATAGGGGTAGTGGTCGTATTATGTTCTCAATTATTTCTATTCTTCTCTGTACCTCCTAATGAGTGGGATAGTATGACTGGTCACTTAAATAGAATCTTATATTTTGTTCAGAATCATACGACAAATCATTTCATTGGTACAAATTGGAATATTGATACTTATCCAAAAAGTTTCTCATCAATTCAGTTTTATCCATTTTTAATGACTGGTTTTAATGAACATTTTTTTAAAATCCCGAATTTAATCGCGTTTTGGATATTGGCACTTGCGGTTTATGCCATTTTAAAACAATTAAAATTGAATTTTAAAGTAAGCTTTCTAATTGCTTGTTTACCCATATTTACTCCAATTTTAATTATTCAATCGACCTCGACTGATACCGATATTGTCTTAGCATGTTATTTAGTCTCCTGTGTTTATTTTTTAATTAGGTATTTAAATACGAAGGAATCATATTATCTGTACTTATTTTCATTTGCCTTTGCAATCGGATTAAGCCATAAGATTACTTGGGTTTTTTCTGTACCCAGTTTATTGGTTTTACTCCTTTATGTAATTGCCCAAAATAAGCCTATAAGGGCTCGTTTACTTGTTAAACATGGAATTGTAGGTATTGTATTTGTAACCATAATAACACTTCCTACAGGTTATATTGCTAATTTAAAGTATTATAATCATCCCATTGGACCCGTAACAGCAACTAAGCATCAATCAATAGAAAGAGCTGGCAACTTCAAATCTTTACTATTAAACGGATCTAGGAATGTTGTCCGATATACTTTCGACTTATTAAACTTAGATGGCTTAAGAAACATACCTGCCGTAGAGAAAATTCAAGATAAGATAAATGATAATTTCAGAAAAATAGATCGCTCATTACATTTAAACTTAGAAAATGAAAAGGCATTTACAATAATTCCATTTTCATTTAATCGTCAATTTGAGTTTGTTAATGGGACCCCCATTTACGGTAGCTTATTTATATTATTCTTAATTCCAGCAATCATTTTACTATTTTCAAGGAGAAGGCAACCTATCTTATATTTATTTTTTTTAGCCTTTGTTTTACATTTCGCTGCTTTAGCTTTTACGGCCGCTTATGATCCATGGAAAGGAAGGTATATGATAAGCTCTCTAGTCTTCCTATTACCTGTTTCTAGCATTTTTATAAATAAGTTAGTCAGTGCAAACAGGTACTCATTTTTACTTTTAGCTTACCTATTGATTATTGCATCAGCTTGGTCTACGATCCTTTATCACGGACGTAGTGCACTGATCTCGACGCATAACTTACCAACAATATGGGGAAAATCACGAATGGAATTATTAACAGTTTCTAGGCCTGATATTACAAAAGCATATTCAAAATTTGATGAACTAGTTCCTCAAGATGCGACTGTTGCATTAGGAACTATTAATGACGATTATGAATACCCGTTGTGGGGCAAAAGATTCACGAGGAAATTGATTCCCATCAATCCTTTTGAACAAGGTTTGCAGTCGATTCCCAAGGAGGCGAATTACTTGTTCTTTAGTAAAAACGTTATCAAACTATTACCTGGTGATATTCGATTAGGTACAGATACCACACTCCGCGAGCACATCATTGTTCGTGGGGAAGATTATTATTTACGTAAATTGAAATAGGAATATATGATTAGTGGATAATTTTCGATTACCACTGGTTTTATATACTTGTATTTTCATGATACCTTGCGCTAAGCAATTATAGCATATGAATATCAAAGAAAATATCGCAGAAGGATTACGTTCAATCAAAGGTAATTTGCTTCGAACTGTTCTTACCGCATTGATCATATCTCTTGGAATCACTTCACTTGTGGGAATTTTAACTGCTATCGATGGGATACAAAGTTCAGTTGATAATAGCTTTTCGGGTTTAGGAGCTAACTCATTCGATATTCGAAACAGACCCGCCATGCAGGTTCGAAGAGAAGGGCAAAAAGAAAAACGATTTAAAAATATTGATTACAGACAAGCGGCTCGATATAAATACCTTTTCACAGCCAAAGGAAAGGTGTCTTTAAAAACCAATGTAACCAATAATGCCATAGGTAAATATGAAAGCAAAAAGACAAATCCCAATGTTCGATTAATGGGAATCGATGATAATTTCATTGAATTAAAAGGCTATAAGATTGCAGATGGCCGAAATTTCTCGAGTAATGAATTCACAAATGCTGTCAATGTCTGTTTGCTGGGTGTAGATGTCATCGATCAATTATTTGAAAAAACTAACCCAATCAACCACGAAATCATCGTTAGCGGCATCAAATTAAAGGTGATTGGGGTTTTAGCTAAGAAAGGAAATATGATGGGTGGGGGAGATGACCGTGTCATCATGGTACCACTAGAAACAGGCCGGAAAATGGCCATAGGCAAAAATTTAACCTTTGATATTACTACTTCATCAACCAAAGTTGATAATCTTGATGATTTCATGGAGGAAGCTCGTGGTGCGATGCGTAAAGTTCGTATGGATCCCATTGGAATGGAAGATTCCTTTTCTATTGACCGATCCGATTCAATTGCTAAGAGTTTTGAGAGTATAACATCAAGTTTGCAATTAGGTGGATTTGTCATTGGCTTTATTACCTTATTGGGAGCTGCCATCGCCTTGATGAATATCATGATGGTTTCAGTTACAGAACGAACGCGCGAAATCGGTATTCGGAAATCTTTGGGAGCAACTCCCGCTCGTATCTTACAGCAATTCTTAATTGAAGCCATTGTGATTTGTCTATTAGGTGGAATAGGAGGGATTGTTCTAGCTATTCCTATTGGAAATTTAATTGCTCAAGGAATTAGTGCAGGAAATGCTAGTTTTATTATCCCTTGGTTATGGATGATGGTAGGGATAATAATTTGTGTGCTAGTAGGCTTATTTTCAGGAATTTATCCTGCCTTTAAAGCTTCCAAAATGGATCCAGTAGAAGCACTGCGCTACGAATAATCCATAAAATATTTAATGATTACTTGCTAAATCGTGAATAAAGGCCTACTTTTGCATTGCAATTGAGCCAATTGGTTTGATTCAATTGCCCAGATGGCGGAATTGGTAGACGCGCTGGTCTCAAACACCCGTGGGTGCAAGCCCGTGCCGGTTCGACTCCGGCTCTGGGTACAAGCCTCTCAAGAAATTGAGAGGCTTTACCTTTTTTAGAGCTTTTGGTTTACTAATTCTTTCCAACTTTCATACGCAATTTTCGTTTGCGACAATTCAGCTGAATTAGGGTTGATTGTTTTAATATGCTTAATATTTGAAACTGCCTCTTCTTCTGTTTTATAATACTTAATACCTAATCCCGCGCCTAATGCTGCACCAAAGGCCCCATCAGATTCTAATAAATCTACTGAAACATTAGCGGCATTAACGATTGTTTGAGCAAAGACATCACTTAAATACATATTAGCGAATCCAGCTTTTAATTTTTTTGGCTTTATTCCAGCATCCGCCAACATCTCTATGCCATATGCCATAGAGAATGCAATTCCTTCTTGTGCTGAACGAATCATTTCAGCGCGACCATGCCGATTTAAATCTAAGTGTTCAAAACTCGCTCCAACCAATTTATTCTGGAAAATGCGCTCTGCACCATTTCCAAATGGAACACATAACAAACCCTGTGACCCAATGGCTGTAGTTGCAGCTAGTTCATTCATTTGCTCGTAATTAAGATCTGAACAAATCGTTTGCTTCACCCAACGATTTAAAATTCCAGTTCCATTGATGCACATTAATACTCCAATACGTTTAGCCTGCTCTGTATAATTCACATGCGCAAATGAATTTACCCGATTATGCTTATCATATTTAAGTTCTCCGCTAATACCATATACAACACCTGAGGTACCGGCAGTTGTGGCTATATCACCAGGTTGCAAAACGCCTAAAGAAAATGCATTATTAGGCTGATCACCCGCCTTGTAGGTTACCTGAACCTGATTGTTTAAACCTAAGGAATCAGCAACTTCTGAAACTATAGTTCCATGACTTGAAAAAACATCTTGAATAGACGGGAACAACGAATTGTCAAACTGAAAGTAGTCCAATACGGCTGAGGATATTGTATCAGTTTGAAAATCATAAAAAATTCCTTCCGAAAGGGCAGAGGCTGTTATTGTGAAATGCTTGGTTAACCGACCAGCAATAAAATCACCTGGTAACATAACATGCTTAATACGTGCATAAAATTCAGGTTGGTTTTCTTTAACCCAAGCTAATTTAGACGCGGTAAAGTTACCCGGGGAATTCAATAAATTAGTTTCACAATATGAACCTAAGCTTTCATACGCTTTTTGCCCAATAGATACGGCTCTTGAATCACACCAAATGATAGAAGGCCTTACTACTTGTTCTTCTGCATCTAAGACGACTAATCCATGCATTTGATAGGAAATACCAATGGCTGAAATATCAAGTGGATTATAGGTGTTACTTGCATTCGCTTTTAATATGGCCTGTTGTACACAATACCACCAATGTTCTGGATCCTGTTCGGCAAAACCTGGAGCCGGACTCGATATTTCATTTTCAATTTCCGGATACGAGGTTGAGTAAATTAATTGTTGGTTTGCAGCGTCAACTACACTAACTTTAATCGACGATGTGCCAACATCGATTCCACACAAAAGCATATTGATAGATTTAGATGTTAAAAATTTTCATACCAAGTTACCAAGTAAATCCTCATTTCGGTCTATCTAACGTAAAAATTGAGATAAAAGCTGGTGAAATTTACACGCTCGTAGGTAAAAGTGGCTCTGGAAAAAGTACAGTTGCTCATATAGTAGTAGGCCTAACTAAGGCAGAAGGTTCGTCTATATTAATCAACAAGAAAGAATTAAATGCAGGAGCCCTAGATCGATTAATTCCCCAATTTAAACAAGCAGGTTATGTTCCACAGAACTTGCAGCTAAAACCGCATCATACCGTCTCTGCGTATTTGGATATGCTGTTCCAACGATTAACCGAAAAAGAACGACATAAAACCATCCAACATTATTTACGACTTTTTCATATTCAACACCTTTTGCATGCGAAAATCATTCAATTGTCGGGAGGGGAGAGACAAAAAATTGCGTTAATTGAAGCGGTGAGTCAGCCCATTGAATATTTAGTCTTAGATGAACCATTTAGTCAATTAGATACCGAACAAAAAATTGAATTCATCCAAATCATTCAGGATTTAGTTGCTTACAAGCAAATCCCATGTTTGTTAATAAGTCATGATTTAGTTGACATTATTAAAATGAGTAACAAATTGGGAATAATTGAGAAAGGAAAGATTGCCTTTCAAGGTGGCTGGGATAAATTTTGGGGCTCTACAAATAAAATCGCTCTCCGACTAAAACAAGCTATGCTAAATTGGAAAATTGAAACCGATTCGTTGCTTAATAACCTGAAATAAGCTTCAATTGATTGGCATTTGCATCTGTTATTTGAATAAGCTCATCCAACGATACTTGATATAAATCGGCTAATTTTTGAGCAATTAAGGGGATGTATTTGGGTGTATTTGTTTGTCCTCGAAAAGGAACTGGAGTTAAATAAGGTGCATCTGTTTCCAATACGATATTAGAAAGCGGAATATCTTTAATATCATTGAATAAAGTCGTGTTTTTATAAGTAATTACCCCACCAATACCCAATGTAAATCCCAAATCGACTAAGGTCTTCGCTTCTCGGGCATCACCAGAAAAGCAATGTATAATTCCTTGAAGCGATTTGTATTCTGACTTCTTAAGTATTTGAATTATATCGGCATAAGCCTTTCTGCAATGCACATCAATCCATAAACCTTGTTCCATCGCCCAATGACACTGCGTTTCAAAAGCAGCTATTTGTTCTTGCTTAAAAGTGATATCCCAATAATAATCCAATCCAATTTCACCGATCGCTAAAACTTTTCTTGATGCTAATATTTTAGCTAAGGAATTTAATTCTTCCAAGTAATTTTCTTTCACATAAGTTGGGTGTAAACCAATCATCGGCAAAGCAAAATCAGGCAATTCTTCTGCTAATTCAACTAATTGCTGCCAAGTTGAAAGATCACAATTAGGTAACCATACCTCTGTTACACCAACAGCCTTAATATCAGTTATATGTTGTGTGATATCCGCTTTAAAGATCGGATCGTAAAGATGTGCATGGGTATCAATCATAGTAATTCGGGCTTAAAATTCTGTTGGCGGCAATAATCTAATAAAGCAGGTAGTACAATTTTCAATCGTGGAAAGGCTTTTACACTATCGTGAAATACCAAAATTGAACCTGGTTTAATATGTTTAATTCCTGCTTGAATAATAGAGGATGCAGATAAATCTTGGTTGTAATCGCCACTAAGATATGACCACATATATATAGGTGTGGTTAATGTCATATTTTGATAAATAAATGAATTAACCCGTCCATATGGAGGTCTAAAACCAACCGATTTGATATTCATTTGATCAAATACCTCTTCACAAGCCGAGTAATTTTGTTGATAATCTTCTCTGTTGTATTTCCAAGCATTTGCATGATTCATCGTATGGTTACCTATTCGATGACCAGACGCTTGAATCTGTAAAGCAATCTCAGGATTCGCAACGACATTTTTACCAATACAAAAAAATGTTGCTTTCGCTTCAAATTGAGCTAAACAATCCAATACAAAATTGGTAATTTCAGGGGTTGGTCCATCATCAAATGTAAAATAGACCGAATTATTTGTTACCCCCACAGGATTTGACCAAATAAGCTTGGGAAGGAGTTTAGGGACAATAACCGGGATTTGATGAATGAACATAATTGGATAATATGACGCAAATTACAAACCTTGGTGCAGAAAAAATAATTCTTGGGATTGATCCTGGAACACGTTATTTGGGATATGGCTTAATTCGCATTACGCGTGACAAAGTACATGTATTACAATATGGAGTATTAAATCTGACCAAATACACGACACAAGGTGCTAAGTTTTTAAAAATCCATGAACGTGTTATGGGTATTGTGGAAGAATTTATGCCTGATGAAATTGCCATTGAATCACCTTTTTTTGGAAAAAACGTTCAATCAATGTTGAAACTTGGCCGAGTTCAAGGGATGGTCATGTCCATTTCATTTTCCAAAGAAATTCCAATTACTGAATATGAACCCAAAAAAGTGAAGCAATCCGTGACTGGTAATGGAAATGCATCCAAAGAGCAAGTAGCTAAAATGGTTGAAATCATCAGCGGAATTAAACTTGATGGAAAATTACATGATGCCACAGATGCCCTGGGTATTGCCATTTGTCATCACTTTCACAATAAGAACATCACTTCATCTGTAAAAGGTACACAGAAAGGATGGGGCGCTTTCGTAAATGAAAACCCAGATCGCATCAAATAGTTGCCAATTGTTTTTTTAATGAAACCACATCTTCACAAGGGGCTAGGCAATGATCGCCTATACATACCAGGATGTTTTCTTTTAGTTCATGCATCGGTATTAAAATTGCGTTAAAACCGATTAAATCAGTTCGTTTGATTCGCACGGGGTTGAATTTAATAATCGCCTTAGGATTTTCAATCCATGTCGAATGTATGCGTAACCAATTAGCAAAATAGATTGGATTTGCTTGAGCTTGTTCGAGAATGGCGGCCAACATATCTTTTCCTTGTAATGTCCAAGCTACATTTGCATCTAAAAAGCCCATCCAAAGGTATAATTCGCAAACCATGGAATTTGCTGATGGACAAACAGAATCCAGAATCTCAAATTTAGGTGCGATTAATGTGTCATTTTGATTCGAATGGAAATTGAATAAGGAATGTCTTTTCGTATGAAAAGCTTCAATTTGGATAATCATTTGGCGAGCGACCAACAAATACTCCACATCTCCACTCAATTCAAATGCTTTAACGAGCGCTAAACCTAAAGCTGCCTTGTCATCAAGAAATGCATAAATCGGTTTATCTGAAAAAGCTAGTTGATGTAACACAACCTCTTGGCCTTTGGGTATAAATGCTGTAATCAATTGATTCAACTGTTTATATGCAGCATCTAAAATCGTTTCATCTCTTAAAATGGCTCCCGCCTCTAAAAGTCCCAGTGATGTATATGCATTCCAAGCCAACAATTGTTTGTCATCCGTCGCAGGGCGAACGCGTTTTGACCGTACTTGATGTAATGCAGTAATTTCAGCTTGGTATAAGTCATTCAAAAGAGCATCCTTTTTAAATAGAATATTATATCCATGCTCCCAGTTTCCCAGTTTGCTCAACGAATAAGCCTTATAAAAATCCGAATGTTTATTATAAGGAATAATTGCATTTAACTCTTCAAAAGTCCAAACATAAAACAAGCCTTCCACACCCTCGCTATCCGCATCTAAAGAGGCATAAAAGATATCATTCTCACCTTTCAACTCACGATTTAAAAAATCGATGCTTTGCTTGACCACTTCTTTATATACAGGATTATTAGTCCTTTGGAAAGCAAGCGCATACACACGAATTAATTGGCCATTATCATACAACATTTTTTCAAAATGCGGACAAAACCATTCGGAATCCACAGAATAGCGTGAAAATCCTCCACCTACTTGATCAAAAATTCCACCACTAGCCATTTTGGTTAATTGTAAATTAGCTAATGAATCAAGTTCAATATCCATTAATAATTTCTCTGGGACTTGTTCCAATAATAACATTAAAGAGGGTATTGGAAATTTAGGTGCCTTATGTGTCCCACCAAAAACAGGATCTAAACCCGTTTTAATTTTACCGAGTATTGAAGGAATCATTGTTCCTATATTCGTTAATTCTAACGGATATAATCCAACATCAGTACCCTGTAAATTAGCGGCAAAGCCGTCGGCCGATTGCTGCAACTCTGATTGATGCTCGGAAAATGCGCGTTGTATCGAATTCAACAATTGGATCCAATTGGCTTTTGGAAAATAAGTCCCCCCATAAAAAGGTTTTTGATCTGGCATCAAAAATACATTGAGCGGCCAGCCACCTTGTAAACCCATGGCATGTAAGGCGTCCATGTAGATATAATCGATGTCGGGTCTTTCTTCCCGATCAACTTTGATACATACATAATGAGAATTCATTAGCTCAGCTACCTCTAGATTCTCAAAGGATTCATGCTCCATCACATGACACCAATGACAAGCAGCATAACCAATGCTTAAAATGATAGGCTTATTTTCGGTTTTGGCTTTTGATAAGGCATCTTCGCACCAAGGAAACCAATCCACAGGATTGTTTCGATGTTGTAATAAATAGGGACTTACTTGGTTTTGAAGCTGATTCATTCAATTGTTAGAAATAGATTAGTAAATTTGTACAAATTAATCCAATGCCTGAATATAAATCCTTTGTACTTGATCCTGCAGTAGCCAATTCACCTGAATTGTTACATGAATTTTTAATGGCTGAATTAGGTGCAAAGCTATTAAATTCGAGTCAGTATCGCATCGAAAAAAAATCGATTGATGCTAGAAGTAGACAAATTAAGGCCAATATCAAAATTGGTTTTTATCCCAAAGACCATAACTTTCAATTAGATCTTTCTGATCGTTTACGCTTACTTAAACTAGCGTCAAATGCTAAACATGCGATCATCATTGGAAGTGGTCCAGCGGGACTTTTTGCTGCAATTAAGTTGATAAGAGCAGGTGTTAAGCCCATTGTTTTTGAACGTGGGCCTAATGTTCGAGATAGAAGGAGAGATTTAGCGGCAATTAACCGACATAACATCGTTAATCCAGATAGCAATTATTGTTTTGGTGAAGGTGGAGCAGGTACCTACTCGGATGGCAAGTTATATACTCGCAGTACGAAAAGGGGAGACATTGATTCTGTATTGGAAACTTTTGTAGCTTTTGGGGCACATGCTAATATCCTATATGAAGCACATCCGCATATTGGTACCAATAAACTTCCGGGAATTATCGAAGGAATGCGAAATGCGATTATTGATGCTGGTGGAGAAGTTCACTTCAATGCCCGTGTAACTGATTTTCTCATAGAAAACAATCAGCTTGAAGGAATCGTATTGGCGGATGGAACAAGCCATGTGGCAAAACATATATTGTTAGCGACTGGCCATTCTGCACGTGATATTTTCGAATTACTTCAGTCAAAAAATATAGCTATTGAGGCTAAGCCATTCGCTATTGGCGTTCGAATCGAGCATACCCAAAAAATGATTGATTCTAGTCAATATAAATTACCTGTTAGACCCGATTATTTACCTCCAGCATCCTTTAGTTTAGTAACCCAAACTAAATACAAAGGAATTCAGCGAGGAGTTTTCTCTTTTTGTATGTGCCCTGGAGGGTTTATTGTTCCATCTGCAACGGAACAAAATCAAGTTGTCGTAAATGGAATGTCACCATCTCGACGTGATTCTAAGTATGCTAACTCAGGTATTGTTGTAAGTATTTTACCAGAAGATTTAGCGCAGTATAAAGAATTTGGTCCTTTGGCAGGCATGCATCTTCAAGAACAGTTGGAGCAAAAAGCACACCATTTGGTAGGAGGGACCCAACAAGCCATTTCGCAATTAACAGGGGATTTTATCAAGCGGAAAGCCAGCCATACGCATCATGACACTTCCTATGTTCCAGGATTACAACCAGGTGAAATGCGTGATTTCTTACCTGGTTTCATTTCTGAACCCTTATCCATGGGTTTACAAGATTTTGACCGTAAGATTCGAAATTTCAGTAGCAATATGGGACAATTAATCGGCCTAGAAAGTAGAACATCATCACCAGTTAAGATTCCAAGAGACCGCGATACCTTAGAACACCCAGTTTTAAAAGGCTTGTATCCATGTGGGGAAGGTGCTGGCTATGCCGGGGGAATCATGTCGGCAGCTTTAGATGGCATTCGCTGTGCCGAGGCAATTGTTTCAGCTATGTAATATGAAGAATCCATTTGACCGTTTGAAAGAAATTCAAGCTCATATTCGACAAAATGAGCAAATACAACAAACTGCCAAGCATGCAGCTGTTGTTGCAATAATCATTCAAGAGCCAAATCAAGAAACTAAAATCGTTTTAATTAAGCGTAATGCTTATGATGGCCATCATAGTGCACAAATGGCATTTCCGGGTGGCAAACGAGATGAAACGGACTTAAGCCTAAGACATACAGCTATCCGAGAAGTAGCAGAAGAAATAGGAATTCAATTAGATGAAGAAGATTTAACGGAGCTAGAACCACATTGGGTAGAGGTATCCAATTTCTGGATTCAGCCCTATTACATCATTCTATATAAAAACCTCAGCTACCAAGTAAATAAAAGAGAAATTAGTCGTATTTTTGAAATACCTGTAGCTTTTTTAAAACATCCCGAAACAATGGACTTTCATGAACTGCAGTACATGAATGAAGCCGTAATCGCTCCTCGATTTTATTATGAATCGGAGGAAATTTGGGGAGCTACGGCGATTATGTTGTACCAATTAATTCAACTATTAGATTAACAAATACCAATGAGTGAAACGACAGAAGGGGCATTACAGAATCAAATCGCCGTTGCCGGCATGTATGAAAATTGGTTCCTTGAATATGCCTCATACGTTATTTTAGAGCGTGCCGTTCCAGCTGTAGAAGATGGACTTAAGCCCGTTCAACGACGTATTCTTCATGCATTAAAAGAAATGGATGATGGCCGTTTTAATAAAGTTGCAAATGTTATCGGTCAAACGATGCAGTATCACCCACATGGGGATGCTTCCATCAATGATGCATTGGTTAATCTAGGACAGAAAGATTTATTATTTGATTGCCAAGGAAACTGGGGAGATAATCGTACAGGAGACAGTGCAGCAGCAGCTCGTTACATCGAAGTTCGTTTATCCAAATTTGCGAATGATGTCGTATTCAACAACCAGACGACTCGTTGGCAATTATCTTACGATGGCCGTAAAAAGGAACCGATCACATTACCCATTAAATTTCCGTTGCTTTTAGCACAAGGAGTAGAAGGTATTGCCGTAGGTTTAGCTACGAAAATCATGCCTCACAATTTCTGTGAGATCATTCAGGCATCCATTGATTTATTAAATAACAAGAAAGTTATTTTATATCCTGATTTCCAATTAGGTGGAATGATTGATGTATCAAACTATAATGATGGATTACGTGGTGGAAGAATTCGCGTTCGAGCAAAGATTGAAGAATTTGACAAGAAAACCCTGCTAATCAAGGAGATACCTTTCGGAACAACAACAACTTCTTTGATTGATTCAATCATCAAAGCGAATGATACAGGTAAAATCAAGATCAAAAAAGTAATTGATAACACGGCTAAGGATGTTGAAATTCAAATTCAACTGGCTCCGGGAATTTCACCTGACGTGACGATTGATGCACTTTACGCATTTACCGATTGTGAGGTATCCATTTCTCCTAATGCCTGTGTCATCGTGGATGAAAAGCCACAATTCATTGGTATTGCAGAGATATTACGTGTCAGCACGGATCAGACGGTTGAATTGCTCAAACAAGAATTAGAAATTCGACGCAATGAATTAATGGAGCGCCTATTATTTAGCTCGCTTGAAAAAATATTCATTGAAAATCGAATCTATCGCGATATTGAGGAATGCGAAACCTTCGAATCTGTTATCGCGATGGTCGACAAAGGTTTAGAACCCTACAAGAAGGATTTTTATCGCGAAATCGTAGAAGAAGACATCTTACGTTTATTAGAAATTCGAATTAAGCGTATCTCTAAGTTTGATAGCTTTAAGGCTGATGAAGCAATGAAGCGTTTACAAGATGAATTAGCTGAGGTTGAAGATAATTTAGCTAACCTCATTCGCTATTCGATTGATTACTTCAAGCATTTGTTACAGAAATATGGCAAAGGCAGAGAGCGTAAGACAGAAATTCAAAGTTTCAATACCATTACAGCAACGGTTGTGGCTCAAGCAAACCAGAAGCTATATGTGAATCGCGAAGATGGTTTCATCGGTTATGGCTTGAAGAAGGATGAATTCGTGATGGATTGTTCCGACATCGATGATATTATCGTGTTCCGTCAAAATGGAACTTGCGTCGTGACAAAAGTGCAGGAAAAAGTATTCGTAGGGAAAGACATTTTATACGTTAGCGTATTCAAAAAGAATGACGACCGTAAAGTATATAATGTGGCTTACTTTGATGGAAAAACCGGTGTTTCCTATGTAAAACGATTTAAGGTAACATCTGTAACACGTGATCGTGAATACAGAATTGTAAGCCAAGATAATAAATCTAAAATTTCTTACTTCTCTGCCAATGAAAACGGGGAAGCTGAGGTAATTAGCATCAATTTAACAGCCAATTGTACGGCTAAGAACAAGCAGTTTGATTATGATTTTGCGAAATTAGCTATCAAGGGACGTGAATCCCTTGGAAATGTTTTAACTAAATATCCAGTTCGAAAGATTGTTCAAAAAAGTGCTGGTGTTTCAACTTTAGGTGGTGTCGATATTTGGTATGACCCTACCATCGGCCGCCTGAATAGAGACCAACATGGTGACCATGTAGGTAATTTTGAGCCAAATGATAATATTTTGGCTATCTATAATTCAGGTAATTATGAGTTGACAAATTTTGAATTAACCAATCGCTACCCAGCAGAAGAAATAGCTTTATTGGCTAAATTCAATCCAAATGGCATTATTTCAGCTATCTATTTTGACGGCTCAAATAAAACCCACTTCATTAAGCGTTTTAAAATTGAGACTTCAACTGTTGATAAAAAGTTCTTATTTATTTCAGACCATAAAGCCTCCAAATTGGTTGCATCTAGCATAAATTATGCGCCCAATGTTCAGATAAAGCATAAGCCTGACGGCAAAACTTCTGAAATTGAGTTAATCCCAATAGATGAATTAGTTGACGTAAGAGGTTGGAAGGCAATAGGTAGTAAACTAAACTATCCCAAATTGACTGATGCGCAGTTTATTGATACGGAAGTAGTTATGCCAGAGTCAGAAGAACTGACTCAATCACCAATTAACGAAGTGGAGGAAGATGAGTCTACTGATAAAGAAAAATTGCCAGTGGTAGAAGTTGAATCTATTCCAGTTGTAGAAGTGCAGCAAGAAGAAGCGCCAGAGGAAACGGAAACAATTGTAGCAGGACAAACAATTACCTTAGAAGAGGAACCAACTGAATCTACAAGTGAAGATATTCCTTTAGAAATCAAGAATTACCCAACGGAACAAATTCCAAAGGATTCTACTAAAGGTGAACAACTTGGCTTATTTTAAGGATGAAAAACGAACTAAATAATCCCAAGGTTTTAAATGCGTGGGCATTTTATGATTGGGCGAATTCGGTTCATTCATTAACCATTACGAGTGCGATTTTCCCGATTTATTATCCTTTCGCTGCTGTCAGTGCATCAGGTAGTAAAGAGATCGATTTTCTTGGAATGCATTTAAGTAATACGGTTATATTTTCATACACTGTTTCATGTGCTTTTTTACTGTTAGCTGTACTAATGCCATTACTTTCAGGTATAGCTGATTACAAAGGAAACAAGAAATCGTTTATGCGTTTTTTTTGTTATTTAGGTTCATTTAGCTGTATCAGCCTTTACTTTTTTGAAAAAGGGAATTACTACATTGGAACATTTGGTTTCTTATTTTCCATCATCGGATGGGGAGGAAGTATGGTGTTCTATAATTCCTTTTTACCTGAAATTGCAAGCCCTGACCGTTTTGACCAATTGAGTGCCAAAGGATTTACGATGGGTTACATTGGTAGCGTTCTCCTTTTAATACAAAATTTAACTATGGTAATGATGCCGCAATGGTACGGCAATCTTTCTGGAGATTTAGCTTCTAGAATATCATTTCTAAGTGTGGGAATTTGGTGGTTAGTATTTGCGCAAATACCTTTTCATTATCTACCAGACGGAAAACAAAGAAGCCATCGTGGTGAAAACATTTGGTTAGGCGGTTGGAAGGAACTTAAGAAGGTATATGAAGAAGTAAAAAATATTGGAGCACTAAAGCGCTTCTTGGCTAGTTTTTTTCTCTTCAACATGGGAGCACAAACCGTTATGTATTTGGGAGCATTATTTGGTAGTGAAGAATTGCATTTGCCAACTGACGCACTGATCATAACCATTCTATTGATTCAACTAGTCGCAATACCTGGAGCTTATTTTTGTGCAAAACTTTCTCTAAGGTTTGGAAATATCCAAGCATTGCTTGCTATTGTAATTGTATGGGTTGCTATTTGTGGTTTTGCTTATACAGTTAACGATCAATTTAATTTTTACTTATTAGCAACAGGTATTGGATTTGTCATGGGAGGTATCCAATCGAATAGTCGGGCGACATTTGCTAAAATGTGCCCTCCCAATGAACAAGACACGAGTTCCTATTTTAGTTTTTATGATGCCTGTGATCGTTTATCAACGGTATTAGGGACATTCATTTTTGGTTTAATCATCCAATTGACTGGCAACATGCGCTTAGGTATTTTGATATTAGGACTTGTATTTATTGCTAGTATCTATTTCCTTTTAAAAATAAGAAGAACCGAACAACTTCAAGCTATATTGGTATAATCGTTCGATCAGCAATAGACTGCCATTGCATCGGAATATGTGCTAATATCTCTAGTTTTAGTGCATTAATAATAGCTTTACGTGAATAGGACTTCGCATGAACAAGTGAAACTTCACGAATTGGTGTAGGCTTTGGAAGAGGATGTACCTTCTCTTTTGATTTATTATCTAAATAATCGACAAACATTTGCGGAATAATTGTTTGACCAAATCCCAAATCAGCCATGCGGACGATCGTTTCTAAACTTCCCGTTTGATAGGTCAATGAATTAGATATTCGTGCACCTGCATTCAGGTTACAGATAGAATTAATTTGATTACTTAAGCAGTGCCCTTCCTCTAAAAGCCACAATTTAGTGGGATCAAGCGTGGCACTTAATTTAGATCCATCATCTTCCCAGACATTAGAATACAGGAATAATTCCTCGTAATAAAGTGGAATCTCAATCAAATTTGAATTTAAAGGGGTAACAAGTATTCCTATATCAATCCTACCTTCAGCAATTTCATGTTTAATGTTATCCGTGGTAGTTTCCGAAACACTAATTGTCAAGTTGGGATATTTCAATTGGAAATCAGCCAAAAAGCGGGGCATTAAATAGGGGGCAATCGTTGGGATAACTCCAATTGCAAGGTTTCCCGTTACCTGAGTAGACCAACCTTTTGTAAGAGAAAGTATGGATTTACTTTCCGAAAGAATGATTCGAGCTTTTGCTAAAATTTCTCTTGCTTCAAGTGTTGGTTCTAATGGCTTAGCCTTTCGATTAAACAAGGTCATGTTCAATTCGTCTTCCAATTTTTGCACTTGCATGCTCAAACTGGGTTGAGATACACAGCAATAATCAGCTGCTTTGGAAAAACTTTGCAGGTCGGCCAGTGCGACGATGTACTCTAGTTGCGTTATTGTCATTGTATAATCAAAATCTATACAAATATAAAAAATATAGATTTGATTGATACAACTTATCTGGCGATATTTGTAACATCATTTTAAACGAACAAACAAAACACTTATACAAATGGCAAATTACATGTTAGGTTTAGGAAGCCAATTTCCTACATTTTCAAAAACAGCAGTTGTTTCTTTAGAGCAAGGAAAAGAATTCGCAACGATTACTTCAGAAGATCACAAGAAAGATGGAAAGTGGTTGGTTATGTTCTGGTGGCCAAAAGATTTTACATTCGTTTGCCCAACGGAAATTGCAGAATTCAACCGTCGTGCTGGTGATTTCGCTGACCGTGATGCAACATTGATCGGAGCATCTACAGATTCAGAATTCGTACACGCAGCCTGGAGACGAGATCACGATGATTTACGTGGATTAAAATTCCCTATGTTGGCAGACACTTCTAAGAGCCTAGCTGAAGAATTGGGAATTTTGACAGAAGGAGAGAAGGTAGCATACCGTGTTACTTACATCGCTGACCAAAATGGTATCATCCGTTGGGCTTCAGCAAATGATCTTTCAGTAGGTCGTAACGTAGACGAAGTATTGCGTGTATTAGATGCTTTGCAAACAGATGAGCTTTGCCCTTGCAACTGGAAAGCAGGAGAAGCAACATTATAATTTTCTTTTAGCCCCAGGAATCCCTGGGGCTTTTAAAATCAACGACCATGAGTGAAACTAAAGATAATTTATTAGCAGAGATCAATATCCCTGCTACAGAATCCTTTGCCCTTTTAGATACATTGGATGCTGCGGATCACCGTTACATCAAAGATTTAAAAATTAATGTTTCGAATGCGCTACGCGCTCAAACATTGAACGAAAAAGAAGCTATTTTATTAGCATTGGCAGTATCAGTCAACCAGAAACACGAAAGAACGATTACTTCGTTAACGGAATTAGCGTTAACAAAAGGAGCGACTGAAGCTGAAATCAACGAAATTCATGCATTGGTTTCCTTGTTAAATGCCAATAATATTTTTTACCGATTTAAACACTTTGTTGATAAGGAATATTACAACACAGCACCGGCTGGAATTCGCATGTCTATCATGATGAATCCTGTTTTAGGAAAGGAATTTTTCGAACTGGCTAGTTTAACTGTATCAGCAATAAATGG
>JAHEAY010000229.1 GCA_024642485.1 Cytophagaceae bacterium | reverse complement strand
TCCGATTACCCTTATGATTCCCATTTTTCGTAGTCGTACTTAGCGGCTTCTTTTCGTATAAACCTTCGGCATAGGTAAGGCCAATTTTGGCATCCTTTCCTCCTGAAAACGTTAATTGCGGATATGCATTTGTCAATACTCCTTGATCGACCCACAGATCCAACGAAGAATTCGCAGGTACCACAAGCGATTTCCCATGAATCAAATCGCCCTCTCCTTTGCGAATAGCCGCAAATCGTTGCTCTTTTAATTCCATCGCCGGAATCGCGGAAGGATATAGCATCCAACCCCTTGAATCGATAGCCGCACCCTTGGTTAAACCTGGACCTAAGGATTTCGCGGAAATGAAAGGCGACCAGGCTTTGGCATATTCCTGCAATTCACCTTGACCCGCCACATAATAACCTGGCACGCGAGGCTGCAATGGGGATACCCCTAGATTTTTAGCCACTTGCCAATTCATATTGGTGTTCAAAGCGGCATGCGCCTCCTCATCGGCCTGCAAAATAAATCCCGTTGCATACGAAATTTGGGCTTCCGACTTCCCTTTGCCCTCATTCCAAACCAAGGCCTCCAAGGTATTTTCTCCCACCTTTAAATAAGGCGCGATGTCCAAGGTCTCGAAATTCCAGAAATACAAATCGCCGCGAGCAGGTCCAGCCGATACCCAAGTCCCGTTCACATATAATTTATAGCGATTATCGCCGGAAACGTGAATGAGACATTTGGCAGGTTTTTCAGGTAATGAAACCGTTTTCTGAAATTTGAATACCCCATAATCTTTCAAACCTAGCAGGGAATAAACATTGTTTGCATTCTCCGCATACGTAATCCAGGAAGCTTTCCAAGGTTTACGCCAAAGTTCAGGTTTAAGATTTTGTGCATAGGCCAAAGGGCCTACAAGTAGGAGGAATAGGAGGAGTTTTTTCATAGGTTTACCTTTTACATAATAAACCCCAGGCTAAAGCCCGGGGTTAAAAATTATAATAACCCCAGGTTTTAACCTGGGGAGTATAGACTATTTCTTTTTCTTCGGCTGTGCCATATCCATGTAATCCACAACCAAGCTACTCAAGGCTTTCACCCCCACTTGGAAATGACCTTCATCCAAATGGAAATCTGGTGTATGGTGTCCTGCCACTTCATCGGCCTTTTTGTTATCCGGTCTTGCTCCTAAAAAGAAGAAGAAACCTGGAACTTTTTGTTGGAAGAATGAAAAATCTTCCGCACCTGTATGTGCAGGAACAGTTCTAACGCGATCCTTTCCATTCACTCCTTGCAAAGTTGGCAACATCTTTTCCACCAATTGCGGATTGTTATACGTCACAGGATATCCTGTACCGATCGTCACATCTGCTTTACCGCCACCACTTTCAGCGATATTCGTTGCGATATCTTTGATACGTTGATGAACCAATTGACGTTGTTCTACGCCAAAAGTCCGGATCGTTCCGATCATGTGAGAAGATTCTGGAATGATGTTTTGGCGAATACCACTGTGAATGGCACCTACTGTTACAATCGCAGGATCTTCGGTGATGTTTACGGAACGCGAAACGATGGTTTGTAACCCCATCACGATTTGAGAGGAAATAACAATCGGGTCAATTCCCGTCCAAGGACTTGCACCATGTGCTTGCTTTCCTTTGACCTTGATGTCTAATTGGTCTACTGCCGCCATCGTTGCCCCGGGTTTGTATTCCAAAACACCGTTATCAGAGCCCGAAGCAATATGTAAACCAAAAATCACATCCACTTTTGGATTTTCTAAAACGCCTTCTTTTACCATCAATTCTGCACCGGAAAGAATCATTTCACCTTTGTCATTGTAAACACCTTCTTCGGCTGGTTGGAAAATAAACTTCACCGATCCTGCTAAATTTGCCTTTTCTGATGCCAAAATTTCCGCAACTGCCATCAAGATGGCCACATGCGAATCGTGTCCGCAAGCGTGCATGACACCTGTTTTCTGACCATTAAATTCAGTGATTACTTTAGATTTGAAGGGCAAATCACCACGCTCTGAAACGGGCAATCCGTCCATGTCAGCGCGTAGAGCAACCACAGGACCCGGTTTAGCACCTTTCAAAATCCCCACAACACCCGTGTAGCCCACTTTTTCCTGTACTTCGATACCCAAAGAACGTAAATGTGCCGCCACGATTCCTGCAGTACGAACTTCTTGGTTACCTAATTCGGGATGCTCGTGAAAATCGCGTCGCCAAGCAATGACTTTGTCTTTTAAGGCATCCGCTTTTTGCGCGATAACCGGTTTTAATGAGGATTGCGCAGACGCGAAAAATGGTGCTGCGAGTAGGGCGATGAAGGTTAGTTTTTTCATTGGTAATTTTTCGTTTTTTCAAATCCCCCAGGTTAAAACCTGGGGTTAACATATTTGTAACCTCAGGCTTCAGCCTGAGGACTTGGGCAAACGCCCAAAATCAATCTATTTATACCCCCAACCCCGCATGATGGCAATATTCTCCTTCATGCAGTCAAGCGGTTGTAATCCTTGATAAGCTTCTTGTTCAATAATAAAATGCTTCGTTCCGCCCTCTTTGTCGCCTAATTTCACCAAAGCCTGTACATCAATTTGACCTGATCCTTTTCCAAGAATCGTAGATTCAAAATGTTCATGACCTGTTTTGGCCGGCACTTCATCCTTCACGTGCATGGAAACGAAACGACCTGGGAATTTCTTCATCACTTCGGCAGGAACTCCCCCACCATTGATCATATTACCTATGTCTAATTGTTGGGCTACGAGTTTCGGATCTGTATTGT
>JAHEAY010000226.1 GCA_024642485.1 Cytophagaceae bacterium | reverse complement strand
TGGCTTATGAGCACATGGATGAACACATGGTGCATATTAAATCCATCAAATCCTATTTTATCGAAGGTTTAGAAAAACGCTTCCCGGGTATTCAGTTTAACGGTCGGTCAGGCGAAGTGGATAATAGTCTTTACACGGTTCTAAACGTTCGCTTCCCAAGTGTGGCGGATGGTGATATGCTCTTGTTCCAATTAGATATTGAGAAAATTTCCGCTTCCGGTGGAAGTGCATGTTCAAGTGGAACTTCAGTTGGGTCCCATGTGCTTTCGGCCTTGAATCCGACGGCGATGGGTGCAGCAATTCGTTTTTCTTTTTCTAAGAATAATACGAAGGAGGAGATTGATCGGGTGCTAGAGGTACTGGAAAGATTGGTCAAATAATAAAAAAAGACGCGGGTATCGCGTCTTTTTTTATTATGTATGGACGCGATAATCGCGTCTATTTTGAGTTTTGTGGTGACGCGGCTTTGCGTCTTTTTCCTGTTTTGTAGAGACGCGATACTTCGCGTCTTTTTGTGTATTAGACGCGAGGTATCGCGTCTCTACATTTTTTCAAACGCGAGGTATCACGTCTCTACATTTTATTCAGACGCGAGGTATAGCGTCTCTACATTTTATTCCGATCTACGATTAATAAGCTCTCGCAAACAACACCCGCTTATTCGACGGATTGCCAGTTAGAATACATTTGCCGGCCTCTTCTTTTGCATCCAAAGGAATGCAACGAATCGTGGCTTTGGTTAATTCTTTGATTTTCTCTTCTGTTTCAGAGCTACCATCCCAGTGCGCTGAGATGAAACCACCTTCTTCCAATTTGGCATTGAATTCATCCCAAGTATTCACCACATGGGTTTTCTCCGTGCGGAATGCTAAAGCTTTGGCATAAATTTTGGATTGAATATCTTCCAAGGTATCCACGACTACTTGTTCGATTCCTTCGAATGCCATGCTCGTTTTTTCACGAGTATCACGGCGCGCTAATTCGATCGTGCCATTTTCCATGTCCCGATTTCCAATTGCCAAACGTACGGGTACACCTTTCAATTCGTATTCTGCAAATTTAAAGCCTGGGCTTTGGTTGTCGGAAGTATCAAACTTCACGGAAACCCCACGTTTGCGTAATGCTTTTACCAAAGGATTTACTTTTTCGATGATGGCATTCAATTGCTCCTCACCTTTGTAAATTGGCACGATAACCACTTGGATAGGGGCTAATTTGGGAGGTAATACCAACCCTTGGTCATCCGAATGAGCCATAATTAAGGCCCCCATTAAACGCGTTGAAACGCCCCAGGATGTTCCCCAAACATAATCCAATTGATTTTCCTTGCTCAAGAATTTGACATCAAATGCTTTGGCAAAGTTTTGACCTAAAAAGTGGGAAGTTCCCGCTTGTAAAGCCTTTCCATCTTGCATCAAGGCTTCGATGCAATAAGTTTCATCCGCTCCGGCAAAACGTTCATTAGCTGTTTTGATGCCTTTTACGACGGGCATGGCCATGAAGTTCTCCGCGAAATCTGCATAAACTTCAAGCATTTGTTCGGTTTCCTCGATCGCCTCCTTTTTAGTCGCATGAGCCGTATGGCCTTCTTGCCACAGGAATTCTGCCGTACGGAGGAATAGGCGAGTACGCATTTCCCAACGAACCACATTAGCCCATTGATTGATTAATAAAGGTAAGTCGCGGTAGGACTGAATCCAGTTTTTATAGGTCGACCAAATCACAGTTTCGGAAGTTGGTCTTACGATTAATTCTTCTTCTAATTTTGCCTCAGGATCAACGATAACACCCCCACCATTCGGGTCGTTCTTTAAGCGATAATGCGTAACAACCGCACATTCTTTGGCAAATCCTTCTACGTGAGAAGCCTCTTTGGAAAGGAATGATTTGGGAATGAATAAGGGGAAATAGGCATTTGTATGACCTGTTTCCTTGAACATATCATCCAAAGCACGTTGCATTTTTTCCCAAATGGAATAGCCATAGGGTTTGATAATCATGCAGCCTCGAACAGCTGAATTCTCAGCTAAATCAGCTCTTTTGACTAATTCATTATACCATTCTGAATAGTTGTCGGCACGTGACGGTAAGGATTTACTCATATATTTTTAGGGAATCGTACTAGGTGGGTTTTTATTTCGTTAATTTGTAGGTAATTGATTTGAAACTTTTGGAACGTTTCAAAGGTTAAATTTACGAATTAAACCATGAACTTAAAAATTGAAACGAATCACAGATCCTAATCCATTGAATTTATGAAAAATATAGGGATTGCCTCGGTATTGATTGCGATAATTGCACTATTAAATGCATGTTCAGTTTCACAAACAACATTTGTTTCGGATGATCTTTATGATAGTTATCAAAGACCTGCTGCAGTAGTAGCGAAGCAAAAAAAAGCATCTTATTTGAATTTTGAAGATGATGCCCAAGTCATTCAAGAAGAAGAAGCTACAGTTATTCAAGAAGATGCGGATGTTAATTATTTGAATTCGAGAGCTGTATACCAACAAGGCTATAATTCGGGATTCAATCAAGGCTTATTTACTTCAAATCCATGGAATAATTGGTATTCAAATCCATACATTACGTTCGGCTTAGGTTACAGTAATCGCTGGTATTCACCTTTACAAGCTTGGCGTTTAAATGACCCTTTTTATTCGGGATTCTCGATGGGGACCAATTTTGGATATTATGGGGGAATGGGCTATGGCTTTAATTCCTTTGGATTTTCGAGTCCATACGGGTATTATGATCCGTTTTATGGTTATGTGGGTCCTGGTATGATGTTTGGATATGGCCCTGCGT
>JAHEAY010000134.1 GCA_024642485.1 Cytophagaceae bacterium | reverse complement strand
GCTGTAACGCAGAGCATCACAAATCCCAACAAATACCCTTTCAATTTCATATATTTCATGTTTCTATTGCATAATGCGATTCAACTCCTCCGTTTGTAAAACCACGGGAAAACGTTGCTTCAAATTCGTTAACCAATCCTTCTCTAATTGCGCCTGTAGCTCCCGAATAATTGAACTACGAGATTCATCAAAACTCTTTAAACGCTCAGGCTCCAAAGCACTAATTTCGATGTAAATATGTCGGCCCGCCAATTCCTTCGTCTGCTTTCCTACTTCCCAAGCTACCCCATCCAAAACCGGGTTTTGACCTTTGATAAATAAACCTTCTTCAGCCACCAAACTCTGCGGTTTAATCGCATTAAATCGTTTCACTACATCTTCCATTGATTGCGAGTAAAACTTAATGGCAACACGAGCATTTTTAGCCTTATCCGTTTTAGACACGGGCTTTAAGGTTCCCTCCACTTTCTCGATAATGCGCGTTTGGCTAATTCCTTTTTTAACTAAATATTTCACCAAATGATTAACTCGAGCCTCTGACAAACTATCCGCTTCCGAAGCATCTTGATAACCCGCCAATTCAATCACATAGTCCCTATTTTTAGCCATCAAAATGAATAACTCTTGAGCAATTTTAGTTGCATTTTCCAGCATATCTGAATGACCCAAAGCAAATCCAATATCTGGTAAACGCTTATTCATCGGATAAGGCGACTTTGCTACCAATTCCAATGCGTCTGCTAAGGTCTTTGGCGTATCCGCATCAATGATTTTAGCTTTGGCAAGTGCTGGCATGGTAAATTGAGCCGCATGCGATTGGAAATAGGCTTGTTGGCGCAAACTATCCAATGACTTCTCAAAGATCTCCTGATCAATGATTTTACTATACAAATTACCCTCAAAAAACTCCTGCATCTGCTCCTTAAAAGCTGGATACTTCGTTTCTAAATTCTTTTCTTCCTCTTCCAGTGTATGAATATCCACAAATTCCTCCAACCACGTCCGCTCCGAAATTGTAGGCAAATAACCCAAAGCCTTTAATTTCTTCTTTTGTTGGGCCACAATAAACTGATAAAAATCCTGAATCGTCCAGGTCTTATCCGAAACCTGCAACAAGGGCATTTTCAAATAATATTCATCCCCAATACGATCTTGTGCAAAGCGCTCAACGGCGATTTTTTCAGCAGCTTCTAACACAACAACCTTATTTTCTGCTTTGACACGCTTCATAAAGGAAGCACGAATCAACGCACTTCGCTCGGGATCCGTCACTACTTTTTGGCGCAAATACTCCGCCATTTCATCGTAGCTCAACAAGGGTTTTTTGTCTAATAACTTGAATATCTGCCAACCTAAATTCGTCCGAATCGGCTCAGTATAATCACCTAAACGTTGGATCGTGAATAATTTACTTTGTAATTCCTCCGACAAATCTGACGAATAATACCAGCGGCGTAATTCACCTCCTCTACCTTTCGAATAAGGATCCTCGGAATAATTCTTACAAATCAACTCAAAAGACTCATCGCCTTTCTCCAGGTATTTTTGCACTTGTTCGATGCGATTCTTCGCATCTACCTGCAAGTTTGTTGCAGCATTTACTGGAACAGAAACCAAAATATGCGCCAAACGAATTTTTCCTTGATTCGGACGGACATCTAAAATCTTAATCAAATGATAACCTGCTGACGTGCGTACAATACCCGAAACGCCTCCTTTTTCAAGCGCATAAACAGCATTCTCAAAAGCATATTGTGTTTGTAAGCTTGTCACAAAACCAATGTTTCCGCCTTTTGCGGCCGACAAATCATCTTCGGAAAACTTCTTCGCTAAATCTTCAAATACCTCACCAGCCAAAACGCGTTTGCGGATATTATCAATTTTTTGATAAGCAATTAAAGTATCTGCTATAGTTGGATTAGCAGGCAATTTGACCAAAATATGAGCTACCTGTTTTTCGAATTTTAATCGTTGGTAAGCTTCTTTCACCAGTGCCTCAGACTTATCTCCATCGATCAAATAAGGACTTGCCAATTCCTTGCGAAAGCTTTGGTATTCATCCTGAAAAGCGGCAGATTGAGGAATTTTTGCATCTTCCGCCGCTAAAATTTTGAGTTGGTAATCAATATAATCCGATAAAAACTTCTGCTTATTATCCGCCTTGATACTATCGCTTTCCAATAATCTGCGATAATCTTTCTCGAATACGGCCGCTGAAATCTTTTTACTTCCCAATTGAATAGGCGCATCCTGCTGAGCCCGCAAAGAAAGCGGCAACAGACAACATAATCCAAGTAAGTATTTAACGGGAAACTTAAAATTCATTTTCTAAACTAATTACACACAAGTCGACAAAATTACACAAAAACCTGCAATTTACCGGCCTAATTCTTTATTCATTTACGTGGATTCGATAAGAGTAACCATACTGGTAAGCACCTAAACCGGCCTTTCCACCTTTCCAATTACCTCGCTTAAATCGCGTAGACTTTCCTTTGGGCAAAGCTGACCAATCCCATTGCAATTCCGATACGCCCAGCAAATCCCGACCATCCTGCTTCGACCAATAATGTAAACCTAAACTGCCCAATCGCGCTCCCCATAAAAACCAGGAAATAGGATTGCTAACGGCACTCCACTCAACCAACATTAAAGGAACTTGCAACATGCCTCCCCATTGATTGACTTGGTTCAACAAATGTTGATCCTTTGAATAGTCATCCAACTCCCAAAGAGAAACCTGTAAACCCAATTGCTCTCCGGGGTTTAAAAGGATTCGCAAGGCAGGAATCGTATCCAAGGCGATTTTATCCCCTTGTCGAACACCTCCTAAAAACCGCGAAGCCGTTTCCATGCGAAGGATTTTACAATCTTTGATGGCTACCAAGTTATATTCCACCCAAAGCTCATCCTTCAAATTCACGTTTTCTTGAATATCGTAGGCTGTAATAGAAGCCAGTTGCAAACTAATTTCGCGCGGTTTTTCTTGGGTATGAACAACAGGATTTGCCTGAACTGGAGAAGGTCCAGTCGTTCGCCGACAAGCCATCATCGAAAGCAAAGCAAGAAAATAAATAAATTTATGCATGTTTAGCAGCAGGCTCTTGTTGGGTCAAGCAGTGGAAACTCCCCTGCCCCCAAATGATTTTCTTCGCCGAAAGTCCAATAACGGGCCTATCTGGAAAAAATTGTGCTAATGTCGCTAAAGCAAATGCATCCTGCGGGCAATCAAAAGTTGGCACCAAAACTCCCGCATTGCAAATGTAAAAATTTGCATAAGAACCCGGAGCACGGAACTCATCAATCACGACAGCCGCTGGCATTGGAATCTCCACGATATTCAATGGCTTGCCATTCGGTAAGCGCATGGCCTTCAATTCTTGTAGGTTCTGAGCTAACACCGCATGGTTTTCATCTTGCTCATTCGGCTCGACCATCGCAATGACCGTGTCTTCATTCACAAAACGAACGGTATCATCGATATGACCATCGGTATCATCCCCTACAATCCCATCAGAAACCCAAAGAACTTGTTCGACGCCGTAATAATCACATAAATATTGCTCAATTTGTGCCTGATTCAAATGTGGATTCCGATTTGGATTTAATAAGCATGAGCGGCTTGTTAAGACTGACCCTGCCCCATTGAAATCGACTGAACCACCTTCCATAATTATACCTGGGTTCACTTTTTCTAGTCCCAAAATTTCCGCTACACGAGTTGGGGATTCATTATCCGAATCAAAGGGCGGATATTTACCACCCCACGCATTATAGCCCCAATCGACAATTAGGCGTTCATTAGACGATTGATTAAGTAAAATTGCTGGCCCATGATCCCGACACCAAGCATCATTCGTAGGCTGAATATGCAAACGAATTTGCGCCGCATCAATTCCATATACCGAATATTGAGACTCGATAAATTGAGCTAATGCTTTATCATTAACCTGAATATTGACCACTTCTCCTTGCGAAATGGCTTTAATCAAACCAAAATACTCGGGATACATTTCAGCTAATTTATCTCCTTGCCACGAATGATCATTGTGCGGAAAGGTAATCCATGTAGCTGCATGCTGCTCCCATTCTGCAGGGAAATAATAACCTAGTTCTTTCGGTGTTTTCATTATTATAATTGTGCGATAATCCGCAATCCTTCTAGCGTAATCAATTTATTTACTTCATCAAAATATTGCTCCAAGGGAGTCAAAATAGACGAAAGCCCACCTGTAGCAATGACTTTAACTTCCACTTTCCGTTCGGCTTTTACGCGAGCGATCATCTCTTTGACCATGCCCACATATCCCCACAAAATACCAGATTGTATCGCCGAAACCGTATCAAAACCTAAAGCTGAATCAGGCATTTCCAAAGGCACTTCAGGCAATTGAGCAGTTTGTGAGAACAAAGATTTCACCGCCGTTTTTAAACCTGGTGCGATCGAAACACCTTGCATTTTTCCACTTTGGTCCACCAAGGTAAACGTCAAAGCCGTCCCAAAATCCACGATCAACACCTCTGTTCCATAATGATGATGTGCATAGACTGAATTGGCAACCAAGTCGGCACCAATTTCATCCGGACTCACCACCTCAATAGGCAATGATTTATACAATTCGGGTCCCATGATTTTCACTGGAAAACCAACCCAATGTTCCAAACCCTTTTGAATTTGAATCAACACAGGAGGAACCACGGAACTAATTAACACAGATTCAACTTTCACTCCTTCAAATCCCTTTTCCGACAACTCTTTTTGAATCCAATGTTCCAATCGGATAGCCGTCCAAGGCTGATGCGTGGGCGTCCGTAAATGAACTTGCCAACCTTCCGTAGTATAAAATCCACAGACGATATCCGTGTTCCCAATGTCAACGACTAAATGCATATAAATTAATGTGGTAAATCTTTTTCTAAACCAGCAGATAAAATCGGGAAACGTAACCACGATTTCGGATCTAAACTGTAATCATCTACATGGAAACCAGGTGCATAACGCTCTCTTTTCCACTGATTTCGCGCCCATAAACGGAAAAAGCGATGAATAAATCCATCCAATTGTTCTCGGCTATAATGTGCACCATAAACTTGTTTCAAGGATTCCAAACAAGCTGCTGGGCTTTGGTGTTCATAAAATGACCAGCGTTCAAGCGAATTCAAAATTAGATAAGGCATCAAATCTTCCTCATCCACCTGCTTGCTATCCAAAGGCCGTAATTCTGCACTCGGCTCTAATTGGTTGACATACGCCAAACCAGCCACTCGCCATTGACCACCCAATCCTTCTTTCTCCATCCAACGCAACCAAGTCCGCAAATACGCTTTATCAATACCGGCAATCGGTGAAATAGAACCCGATGTATCGCCATCCATCGTGGCATAACCCACACTGGCTTCCGAGCGATTCGAGGTGGCTAAAAGTAGGGCATTTTTGATATTGGCCAACATCCATACGCCCGGGGCACGAACACGAGCCTGAACATTTTGTAAAGTAATATCGTCTTGTTCCCAAGTCAAAGGACGCTGAATTGTTTGCTCAATCAGTCCCCGATAGCCTTGAACCAAGCCATCAATTTCAATTTCATGATGTTCTGTTCCGATACTGGCTGCCAAAGCAGCAGCTGATTCGCGGGTATCAGCCGACGAGTTGACCGTTCCTTGGTAAATGGTCGTCATCAACTGAGCAACCAAATCCTTTTCATTAGCACATGAATTAATCCATGGAATATAGGCCAAACGCTTTTTAACAGCCTCCCAACCCAATTCTTCAACAGCCAAATGAACGGCAGTAGCACATAAAGACGCAATCGCGGAAGAATCTGCTCCTCCCGAAAGGGAAATAACATATCCATACGAATACGATTTTCGCAAATAATCCCATAAACCCAAGGCAATGGAACGCGCAAATTCTTCTTCTTTAATATGGCTTGAGGATTCCCAAGCGTCTATTTCAGGATTAACCAAAACGGCATTTTTGCTCTTCAACTCACCCATTTGAATCAAATCCTCTGCTTGGGATTTAAATCCGTTTACATCTAATGTTGAGCTGATTAGTTGCGAATCCAGAAACGAAAAACGCTTCGTTTGAGCTAAAATGTGTCCATTTTGAGCAATGTAGGCATCTCCGTCGAATATCGTCCGACCGGATTCATTGCCGAGTAAATTAGCAAAAACATATCCTCCCTTAATAATCTCCGCACCTTTGATAGCTAATTGTTGGCGCACCTTCGATTTCCCAAACGAAAAATGCGAGGCAGTCGGATTGCAAATAAATGAAACTCCACGCTTCCCTAAAGCATGTGCAGGCCGCTTCTCACCTTCCCAGGCATCTTGACAAATCTCAATTCCGAAGGTAATTTCTCCTAAACCGAGGCGATAATCTCCAAAGGGAATATTGTCAATTGTGGTTCTTATACCTGCGGGCCAAGGCGTAAACCAGCGCGCTTCGTAATGCAGACCTTCGTTGGCCAAATGCTGTTTGGGAATATAAGCTTGAATTTTGCCTTGATAGAGAACAACAACGACATTGTATAATCGGGATTCGTATGTAATGGGTAGACCCACCAACAAAACTAAATCCGTGGAATAATCGAGTAGTTTCTGTACAGATTCCTGCGCTTTTTGCTGCGTAAATGGAGAAAAGAATTGGTCCTCACAACCATAACCTGTCAAACACATTTCCGGCAAGCACAATAGATTTGCTCCGGCGTCTTTCGCGACTTGAATCGCTCCAATAATTCGTTGGAAATTACCCTCCCAATCCAAAGGAGTTTGATTTAATACACCAGCGGCCACATGAATTTTTGGCATATTATCTAGGCTTTTGAGCTGAAACTTTTGGACTTGGTTTAAAAATCCGATTCCAAAGACGTGTCGGCTTCGATGATTTTGTCGCTAATTCGGCATACGAAACGGTGCGCACATGTTTGTATCGAGGTGTCCACATCCATGACAATGCCTCGTGCGGACGGTAATAGTTTTCCCCATGGCGGTGTTCTACACGCACATGGCATGTTGCACGTGGGCAACGTGCCGACCAGCATCCTGCTAAACTAAGGCAAAAAACACAGCCTAGGCTAAGCAACCAAAAGGTTCTGGAAAAAGATCTATATACCATGTAAAATCAAAAAGAATTCATCAATTAGAACGAATCCTTATTAGTTAAATTACAAATCAACCCGTATTTTTACACTGAATTTAGGCCAACATGGAATTAAACACCAAAGATATAAAATCGGAATTAAAAAGAGGTGATTTTGAATACCCCGTCATGGAATCTTTTTACACGATTCAAGGCGAGGGAAAATACCAAGGCCATGCCGCTTATTTCATTCGATTGGGCGGTTGCGATGTAGGTTGCCACTGGTGCGATGTCAAAGAATCCTGGCCAGTAGACACGCATCCCATTAAATCTGTTGACACATTACTCTCAGAAGCTCTCGCTTTTCCGGGTCGTTTAGTTGTGATTACAGGCGGAGAGCCTTTAATGCATGATTTAGGTCCATTAACAGAAGCCTTTCAAACAGCCGGATTTCGCACACACATTGAAACGTCAGGCGTTTGTGAGACATTTACAGGTTCTTGGGATTGGATTTGTTTTTCCCCAAAGAAATTCAAAGAACCTAATCCTGCCATTCTTCCTCATGTGCATGAATTAAAGGTGGTTATTTTCCATCCCTCTGATGTTGCTTGGGCGCAAGATTGGGCAGACAAAATCAATTCGAACGCGCATTTATACATGCAACCTGAATGGTCTAAGCAAGCAAGCATGAATCCACTCATTGTAGAATTTGTAAAAGCCAATCCAATTTGGCAAATTTCGGTTCAAACCCATAAGTTCCTACAAATCCCTTAAGGTATGTTGGCCTGGCTCATTCCTTTCTTGACTTTATTTGAGCCTTCCGATTCACTTGCCGTGGTATCCGTGGATCCCGTGATCAACGCGTATCGAACGCAATATTTTCCTCAGTTTTTACCGAACCAACAAAAACTGTATTTCACGGTCCGAAAAGAATTGAATTCGGATGAGGAAATCTATTATGCCAATTGGAAAGATGGACATTTTGAAACAGCATTACCCATCAGCGAATTAAATCAAGAGAACAACGAGGGAACGCCTACATTTTCGGCTGATGGATTGCACATGATCTTCTCAGCTTGCGAATACCCGAATTCCTTTGGAGGCTGCGATTTATATGAAACGAACTGGATCGATGGATCATGGACGAAGCCCAAAAACTTAGGTTTTCGAGTGAATAGCCATGATTGGGAAGGTCAACCGCATCTAAGTAACGATGGCGGCAAACTGTTTTTTGCATCTGACCGACCGGGAGGATTTGGGAAACGCGATTTATGGGTTTCCACCAAAGACGAAGTCGGGCAATGGCAATTTCCGGTCAATTTAGGAACAAGCATCAATAGTGCAGAAGATGAACAGGGGCCTTATTTATTAGCCAAGAAAAACCGCTTCATCTTCTCCAGCAATAAAAAGGGAGGTTTAGGCGGTTTAGATTTCTACCAAATCCCCTACCCGATTTCCGATCAGCCAGCGAAGCCAATCCAACGCATAAACACAGATTACCATGATGCGGGAATTACACCGAGCGAAAAAGCGGAATTCTATTATATTTCACGCAGACTCAATAAACCGAATCAAGATTTAGGCATTGTGCGGATTTTCATCCCCGATTCGACCTTTGAGGATTCAAGACCAGTTATTGTGTTTGAGCAAATCAAATTTGACGACATTGAATTTGAAACCAATGCATGGCAGTTGGATTCGATACCAGCAAGCTTAAGCCAACTGATCAATTTCCTCACGCAAAACCCTACGAAACAGGTCGAAATCCAAGGACATACCGATGAAGTGGGCGGCGCAGAAAAAAACCTTTTACTCTCAGAGAAAAGAGCATTAAGTATCAAAATGGTTTTAATTCAACACAAGATTAATCCGGAACGAATTAAAACGATTGGATTTGGAAATACCCAGCCTAAAATTAAAAATCCGACAGCTTTGGATCGAAAACAAAACCGTCGGATTGAGATTATCGTAAACTAACGCTTCTTGCGTTTCTTGGCTTTCCGTTTTTTATGTTTTTTCTTTTTACTAGACTTTTTACGAAACGGCGTGGGGTGTTCCTCTTTTGCGAGCGAATCTCGTTTTAACAAAAAGGTCTTCAATGAATCCGTTAATTCCTCCGATGTCAATGCGCGCACCTTCACTTTCGAAATTCCATAAGATACCAATCCCAATTCTTGCGCGGCTACTTTGGAAACATCAATGACCCCACCTCGTAAAAATGGCCCGCGATCATTGACACGAACAATCGTCTTTTTACCTGTTTTAGGGAATTCCACCTCGACCCAAGTTCCCATGGGAAAAGACCGATGCGCGGCTGAAAATACAAAAGGATGATAAGGTTCTCCGGATGTTGTTTTACTACCCCAGTGGCGTATATGGTAAAACGTTCCGAGTCCTTGCTGCGTTTGAGCGTGAAGGCAGGTGAAGGCCAACAAGCCAAGCAGGAAGACATGTTTTATTTGCTTCATAGCTGGCAAAATTAGTCCCTTAATGTCTATAAAACAAAAAGGCCCTCACGATGGAGGGCCTTTTTAACAAATCTTAAAGCGGATTAACGCTTGTTGATATCAACAAATGCACGTGGCGTCGCACCTACATAAATTTGACGAGGACGGCCGATTGGCTCTTTATTCGTCATCATTTCTTGGTGTTGTGCAATCCAACCTGGAAGACGACCGATTGCGAAAAGAATCGTGAACATATTCGTTGGGATACCTAAAGCACGGTAAATAATTCCTGAATAGAAATCGACGTTTGGATACAACTTACGCGCAACAAAATACTCATCGCTTAACGCAGCTGCTTCCAATTCTTGTGCGATTTTCAAAATCGGATCTTGAACGCCTAAAGCTGTCAACACATCATCAGCCGCTTTTTTAATGATACGAGCGCGTGGATCAAAGTTTTTGTAAACACGGTGACCAAAGCCCATTAAACGGAAACCTGAATTCTTGTCTTTCGCCATTGCGATAAACTTCGCAGTATCACCGCCAGCATTTTTAATTTCTTCTAACATCTCAATCACGGCTTGATTTGCACCTCCGTGTAATGGACCAAACAAGGCCATAATACCACCTGAAATACTAGAGAACAAACTCGCATGAGATGAACCAATCAATCGAACTGTTGATGTAGAGCAGTTTTGCTCGTGGTCAGCATGTAAGATCAATAATTTATTCATCGCTTTAGAAACGATCGCATTTACCTCATAAGCCTCACCTGGTTTTGCAAACATCATTTTCAGGAAGTTTGAGCAATAATCCAACGATTGATCCGGAGCAACGATACCTTCGCCAATGCTTTTCTTGTAATTCCAAGCCGCATAAATAGGCAAAGCAGCTAATAAACGTAAGATATTATCTTCTTTCTCGTCAGTTGAATATTGACCTTCCATCAAACCTACCAAAGCAGACAATTCGCTCATTGGGTGTGTGGAAGTTGGGATAACCTGTGCAATGTTCAACAAAGCTTGATTAGCCACGGTATATTTTTGAACAGCAGCTTCAAAAGCATCTAATTGCGCTTGAGTAGGCAATTCACCGTGCAACAACAAATAAGCTACTTCTAAGAAACTAGCTTTGTCGGCTAATTCTTCAATGCTATACCCGCAGTGTCTTAAAATTCCTTCTTCGCCATCTAAAAATGTAATAGCACTTTTCGTTGCGCCTGTATTTTTATAACCCGGATCGTAGGTAATATAACCTGTCAAATCACGTAATTTGGCGATATCGATGGCTTTTTCGTGTTCTGTACCTTCCAAAGTTGGTAATTCAAAACTTTTACCATCCACATTGATCACTGCATTTTGAGACATAATCTTAATAAATATAATGTATAAGGTCTAGAAATTCAGAGACAGTTTAGTACTGTTCACCAAATTCAAGCCTCTAAGATAATACGATATTTTGAAAGGTTGCTTACCTTTATTAATCCAATTAAAATAAATTTATTTAACACAATTTTTTCTTCGCATATTTCAAAAAATATTGATTTTATGGCTCTCATCTCTGAATTATTCAAAAGCTACGCATTTAGCGCTCAAGAGCGATTTCTTCAATACGTACAAATTGATACGCAATCAGATCCTACTTCGTCTAGTAATCCTTCCACATTCAAACAAAAAAACCTAGGAAAGGTTTTGGCGCAGGAATTAATTGAATTGGGTATCGATAACGCTGAATTAGACGAATTCGGATATGTATATGCTTCCTTGCCAAGTAATGTTAGCCATGAGGTTCCAGGCATTTTCTTCTGCTCGCACATGGACACTTCGCCAGATTGTTCTGGGGAACATGTAAAACCCATCGTTCATCGAAATTATAAGGGCCAAGACCTTGTTCTGCCGGATGACCCAAGCGTTGTTATTAGAATGACTGAGCATCCTGATTTAGCGGAACAAATCGGAAATGAGATCATCACAGCTAGTGGCTTGACATTATTGGGCGCCGACAACAAAGCAGGAGTCGCAGAAATCATGGATGCGGTGGCATTCTGGGTGCAACATCCCGAAGTGCCGCATGGCCCTATTACCATTGTTTTTACGCCGGATGAGGAAGTAGGTCGTGGTACAGACAACATCAATCTTGCCAAAATCAACGCCCAATTCGGCTATACCTTAGACGGCGAAAAACGTGGCCACCTAGAAAATGAAACCTTTTCTGCTGATAGCTTTCATATCTACATTCAGGGGATTTCTCAACACCCAGGTTTTGCCAAAGGTCGGATGGAAAGTGCCTTAAAAATTGTAGCAGAAATAGTTGCCAAACTTCCCAAAGAAACCTGCAGCCCTGAAACGACAGAAGAAAAAGAAGGTTTCATTCATCCCACGGATATTCGAGGTGATGTCGAAACAGCTCAGATAGACTTTATTTTAAGGGATTTTGATGCTACTCGATTGAAAACCTATGGCGAAGAGCTTCAGAAAATTGCTTCTCAGGTCATGAAAAGCTACCCGAAATCAACGGTACGTTTCGAACAAAAAGAACAATACCGAAACATGTATGAGGTTCTACAACATCATCCGCATTGCATGGATTTGGCGATGGAAGCGATGCGCTTAGCCGGCTTAAATCCAGAAACACGTTCGATTCGTGGGGGAACAGATGGTTCACGACTGACATTTATGGGTCTCCCCTGCCCGAATATCTTTGCTGGCGAACACGCTTTTCACAGTCGACAAGAATGGGTTTCCGTGCAGGATATGAACAAGGCGACGGAGACGGTGGTGTATTTGGCGGGGTTGGTGGCTGAAAAGTAGAGACGCGATACTTCGCGTCTATTTTCTTTGGCAAACATTTCAGGATTGCCAAAGTTTGAGACGCACGTAGTGCGGCGATTAGACCTTGAAACCTAGTCTTTGCCAAAGCTTTCAGGAATACCGAAAAAAAGAATCGGCGTGAAAAACGCCTCAAACTTTGGCAAAGCGTTAAGCTTTGCCAAAGAATCTATTCCCACTCAATCGTTGCCGGTGGTTTCGACGAAATGTCATACACCACGCGATTAACGCCTTTGACCTGATTAATAATTTCATTCGAAATACGACCCAAGAACGGATAAGGCAAATGACACCAGTCGGCAGTCATGCCATCCACACTCGTCACAGCACGCAATGCAACAACTTGCTCATACGTACGCTCGTCGCCCATCACACCCACAGATTGCACCGGCAATAAAATAGCACCGGCTTGCCACACTTGGTCATATAAACCTTCCGACTTCAATCCATTGATGAAAATGGCATCTACTTTTTGAAGAATATCCACCTTCTCTGGCGTAATATCACCCAAAATACGAATCCCTAATCCCGGACCTGGGAATGGGTGTCTTCCTAAAATATCTTGTGGAATCCCTAAGGTTTTACCCACCAAACGAACTTCATCTTTAAACAAGGCGTCTAAGGGTTCTACAATCTTCAATTTCATGAAATCAGGTAAACCACCCACATTGTGATGCGACTTAATCGTTGCACTTGGCCCCTTCAAAGAAACTGATTCAATTTTATCAGGATAAATCGTTCCTTGACCTAACCAAGAAACACCCTCAATTAAATGCGCCTCCTCATCGAATACCTCAATAAATGTTTTACCAATTGCCTTACGCTTTAATTCTGGATCCGATAAACCTTTCAAGGCATCATAAAAACGTTGTTTGGCATTTACGCCTTTCACATTCAAGCCCAAAGTTTGGTATGATTCCAATACCTGCTCAAATTCATCTTTGCGTAAAAGACCATTATCAACGAAAATACAATATAAGTTCTTGCCAATCGCATGGTGCAATAAAACCGCCGCAACGGAACTATCAACGCCTCCCGACAAGCCTAATACCACTTTATCTGAACCAATTTTGGCCTTCAATTCAGCCACGGTACGATCCACAAATGAATCTGACGTCCACGTTGGCGCACATCCGCAAATACCTAATACAAAGTTTTGAATTAAAATGCTGCCTTCGGTTGAGTGTGTCACCTCCGGGTGAAATTGAATCCCGTAGATCGGCTTCGAAACATGTGCAAAAGCTGCCACGCGAACCGTTTCTGTAGAACCAATCAATTCATATTCTGCAGGCAATTCCATTATCGTATCGCCATGTGACATCCAAACCTGACCCGTGGCAGATAAGCCTTTCAATAAAGGACTCTCTTTGACACTTGTCATATGCGCCCGACCGTATTCACGATGACCTGAATTCTGCACAGAGCCTCCGCCCTGATGTGCCAATAATTGCGCTCCATAGCAAATACCCAAAATAGGCAAGCTACCAAACAAGCTCAAATCAACCCGTGGAGAATCTTCTTCACGAACGGAACAGGGACTTCCCGACAAAATAATCCCCTTCACCGAATCATCGATTTCAGGAATGTGATTAAAAGGATGGATTTCACAATATACTTGTGCCTCACGAATACGACGCGCAATTAATTGCGTCACTTGAGAACCAAAGTCGAGGATAATAATTTTTTCCGCCATAAAGCCTTTTGCTTAAAAATAAACGGCAAAGGTCGCAATTTCTAGGCAAAAACCGAAAACTAATC
>JAHEAY010000223.1 GCA_024642485.1 Cytophagaceae bacterium | reverse complement strand
GAGTCATTAGAAAGTGGAAAAGCATTCCAGGTGTTTAAGAAGTTTATCATGGATTAATCGCATCGCGCTATGACTATTTTAGATCAAATCATTGCCACCAAACGTACGGAAGTTGCCGCTGCCAAAGCGCGCGTTTCCATCGCCGCACTGGAAAAGCAAGGTTATTTTGCCCGGGCTTGTCATTCCTTGGCCATGTCTTTGGTTCAGCCAGCTTCTACAGGCATCATTGCGGAATTTAAACGCAAGTCTCCTTCCAAAGGCATCATTAATGATACGATGGGCGTTGATGAAGTTACGCGTGGTTATGTGACAGCAGGAGCGGCTTGCTTGTCGGTGTTGACGGATACGGATTATTTTGGTGGGACCTATGCCGACTTTGATTTAGCGCGTCGGACGAATCCGAATACGCCTATTTTGCGTAAAGACTTTATGGTCGATGAATATCAAATCGTAGAGGCGAAATCGATGGGAGCGGACGTGGTATTATTGATCGCGGCAGCATTAAGTCCTGCAGAAATCAAAACCTTAGGGACTTTAGCTCGTTCATTAGGTATGGAAACCTTGTTGGAGGTTCATGACCAGGAAGAATTAGATCGTTCGTTGGGCGATTATATTTCCGTTGTAGGTGTGAATAACCGCAACTTGAAAAATTTTGCCGAGCAAAATGTGGAGGCATCCAAAGTCCTTGCGGATAAGATTCCTGCCCAATTTGTGAAGGTTTCCGAAAGTTGTATTTCTGGGCCTGAAATTATCAAGGAGTTGAAGGGTTATGGATACCGCGGCTTTTTGATCGGGGAGAGTTTTATGAAGACGAGCAATCCCGGTCAGGCATTAACGGATTTCTTAAAGCAATAGGATATGAAGTGGAAGGTTTGTGGCATGCGGGATTTGAATAATATCGAAGCAGTTGCGGCTTACGAACCGGATTTTATGGGCTTTATATGGGCTTCCAAATCGCCTCGCTATGTAGGGCAAGATTTTGTTATCCCAGCCTTACCTGCTAAGACAAAGGCGGTGGGTGTGTTTGTGAATGAGCCCACCGAAAATATCATTGAATTGTCTACAAAGGCCGGATTTCAGGTAGTGCAATTGCACGGCGATGAGGGGCAAGGTGAGATTGATGCCTTGCGTGCTGAGGGTTTGACGGTGATCAAGGCTGTCAGTGTGGCGACGGAGGAGGATGTTAAAGTGTTGAATTTGGAGCCCGATTTTTATTTATTTGATACGAAAAAGGGATCTCAAGTAGGCGGAACAGGGGAGCGATTTGATTGGTCTATTTTAAAGGCCTACGAATTAGATATTCCTTATTTTCTAGCGGGAGGTTTGGATGAGGCGAGTATCGAAGAAGCGAAAAAATTGCCAGGGCTTTATGCCTTGGATTTCAATAGTAAATTAGAGTCAAGTCCGGCATTGAAGGATTTGACAAAGGTGAAGTTAATAACTCAAAATATATGAACCATTCATTTCAAGTTGACGAGCGTGGATACTACGGGGATTTTGGCGGTGCCTTTATCCCGGAAATGTTGTATCCCAATGTAGAAGAATTGCGCAGTCGCTATTTGGATATCATCGCTGATCCGTCTTTTCAAGAGGAGTTTCATGCTTTGTTAAAAGATTACGTGGGCCGACCGACCCCCTTGTTCAAGGCTGAGCGTTTATCGGCGAAGTACAATACGAATATCTACTTGAAGCGGGAAGATCTTTGTCACACGGGTGCACACAAGGTGAACAATACGATTGGTCAGATATTGGTGGCGAAACGTTTGGGGAAAAATAAGATCGTAGCGGAGACGGGTGCGGGCCAACACGGCGTAGCTACTGCAACGGTTTGTGCCTTGATGGGGATGGAATGTATTGTTTACATGGGGGCGATTGATATCGAACGTCAAGCACCTAATGTGGCGCGTATGCGTATGTTGGGAGCGACTGTCGTTGCTGCGCAGTCGGGTTCAAAGACACTTAAAGATGCGACCAATGAGGCGATGCGTCACTGGATCAATAACCCTGTGGATACGCATTACATTATCGGTTCGGTGGTAGGACCACATCCTTACCCGGATATGGTTGCTCGATTCCAGTCGGTGATTTCCGAAGAAATGCGTAGCCAATTGCAGGAAAAAGAAGGTCGGGATTACCCGGATTATGTGATTGCTTGTGTGGGTGGTGGTTCGAATGCGGCGGGAGCTTTTTATCATTTCTTGGATGAGCCTCGGACGCAATTGATTGCTGCGGAGGCGGCTGGTCAGGGAGTTGGTACCGGGCATTCAGCAGCGACAACCTTTTTAGGAAAAGCGGGTGTGTTGCATGGAAGTAAGAGTTTATTGATGCAAACGGAAGATGGACAGGTGATCGAGCCTTATTCGATTTCGGCAGGTTTGGATTATCCGGGCATTGGCCCAATGCATGCGCATTTGTTCAAAACTGGACGCGCGAAGTTTTATGATATTACGGATGAGGAGGCTTTGGAAGCAGCTTTGGAATGCTCGATGTTAGAAGGAATTATTCCGGCTTTGGAATCAGCCCATGCGCTCGCGGTCTTTGGCAAATTAAACGCCAAGCCGAATGAAGTGGTCGTGGTGAATTTGTCGGGAAGAGGGGATAAAGACTTATCGACGTATCAGCAACGTTTAAAATTGAATGACTAGGATGAATCGGATTACGAAATTATTTGCGGAGGCGACGGAGCCTATTTTGAATGTGTATGCGACGGCAGGTTACCCGAATTTCGGGGATACGATGACCGTGTTGAATGCCTTGCAAGCGGGTGGCGTGGATATTATTGAGATTGGGATGCCTTATTCGGATCCTGTGGCGGATGGGGA
>JAHEAY010000220.1 GCA_024642485.1 Cytophagaceae bacterium | reverse complement strand
CTCAAAATTAATTCTTGAAATTCAGCTGTTAGGTGACAAATATCACGCTTTGCCTGCAACTTAACTTATAATATTACAAATAAATCTTCTAAATGTTAATCATGAAAACACACCATCAAATAGTAATCGTCGGCGGAGGTAATGCAGGTATCTCTATCGCTTCCCAATTGTTACGTAAAGATGCCTCTTTGGACATTGCCATCATTGATGGGGCAAAAAAACATTATTACCAACCCGCCTGGACATTAGTAGGCGGAGGGGAATTCAACATTCAAGATACAGAAAGAGATGAAGCATCGGTCATTCCTGCGGGTACGACCTGGATCCAACAAATGGTGAGCGGATTTAAACCTGAAGAAAATAAAGTACACTTGGCTGATGGAACGGCAATTCAATATGAATACTTGATTACGGTACCGGGGATTCAAGTGAACTGGGGAGAAATCAAAGGATTAAAAGAAAACCTGGGTAAAAATGGGGTTTGTTCCAACTACAGTTTTGAATCTGCGCCCTATACATGGGAATGCATCCAACAAACAAAAGGAGGAAAAGCTATTTTCACCAATCCTCATACGCCAATTAAATGTGGAGGAGCCCCACAAAAAATCATGTATTTGGCAGCCGATTATTTTCGTAAAAATGGCGTTAATTCACAAGTAGAATTTTGGAGCGGTGGAACAAGGGTTTTTGGGGTAGAGAAATATGAAAATACACTGAAAAAGGTAATTGCTCACTATGGCATCAACACGCAGTTTTTTGTCAAATTAGTTGAAATTGATGGAGCAGCTAAAATCGCCAAATTTGTGGGAATAGGTGATTCAAATAAAGATCAGGTTTACGAAGTAGCATTTGATATGATTCATGTGACGCCACCACAATCCGCTCCTGATTTCATAAAATCAAGTCCACTCGCAAATGCTGCCGGTTGGATCGATGTAGAAAAACATACGCTGCAACATAATACATACAAAAATATATTTGCTTGTGGAGATGCGGCTAATCTACCCGTTTCCCGCACAGGTGCTGCCATACGAAAGCAAGCGCCAGTTTTGGTTCATAATTTACTAGCTTTAATAAAAGGGGAAGAAATGAATGCCTTCTATAATGGTTATTCGTCATGTCCAATTATTACCGGTTATAACAAATTGGTTTTAGCGGAATTTGATTACAATAATACGCCTACGGAAACATTTCCTTTCGATCAATCCAAAGAAAGATGGTCGATGTATCAAATGAAAAAACATATCCTTCCCTATTTATATTGGAATCAGATATTACCGGGGAAGATGTAAAATAAAGAAGGCCGCTCATTTTCGCGGCCTTCGATTAATATTTTAAGTAAGCCCAGCCAGCTTCTTGTTTGAGTACAACCTCAGCAACGCCGGATGGAACCGTTCCTGCTTGTGGAAGAATCGTTGTACGATCGATTTTACGTTCGCGGATGGTATTTTCACAAGCTTTAAAGAGAACTCCGGAAGCTGCTAATTCAGCTATTTTTGCTTTTTGAGTCGTTTTGTTGTCGATTAAAATGGATATTCCTGCGCCATGTGCGACCAATTCAATTTGCGTTGTCGCTCCTAAAGCTGTCTGTAGATTGGAGATGTTTTTCAACGCACCATGCCAAACCAAAGTATCCGATGTATTTAGTTGAACAACAACTTTATGAACCGGATTTTGCGCATGTGCGGCAAAGCCAAACAACATACCTACAAGTAAAGTAAAGAAAGATTTTTTCATAGCTAATATTTTTCCACCAAACTACCTAATTTTCAGAATGAAAGCAACTTGGAATGAACGTTACCAAAATTCAACGTACCAATATGGAATCAATCCAAATGATTTCCTAACCGAACAATTACAGGACTTACAACCTGGACGAATTCTTGTTCCTGCCGCAGGCGAAGGCCGCGATATGGTTTATGCCGCAAAATTGGGTTGGGAGGCGTATGGTTTTGACCTAAGTGAACAAGGCGAAGCAAAAGCAATCAAATTAGCTCGAGACCAACAAGTAAATATCCATTTCAAATGCACGGACGCCTTCAAAATCAATTACCCGTTGGAATCTTTCGATGTGATTGCATTAAGTTTTTTCCATCTACCCCCTGACTTGAGAAAAGCTTTTCATCAGCGTTGTGTGACCTGGCTTAAACCTGGAGGTCGAATTATATTAGAAGGATTCAACAAAAGTCAGTTGGGCAAAACATCCGGCGGCCCTAAACAAGTTGATTGGTTATTCAGCTCACAAGAATTAGCCGAGGATTTTAAGGGATTAACTGTACAAATAAATGAAGAGAAAGACCGCCTGTTGGATGAAGGCCTCTTGCATCAAGGAATAGCATCCGTAATTCAATTTACAGCGATTAATTAATTCTCTTTTTTCCAAACAACATTGCCAATATGCTTTTTACTTTCTTGGATTTTTTTCTTCTGTATGAAAAAATTGACCGTACCGAAAACGAGTAAAATGCATGCCCCAATATAAAATATCCATGCAGCCCAAAATTGCTCAGGCAAACCCAATAAATTGTGTACACTGAGCCCTGCTACAAAAAAATAGAGTCCCGTACGTACAAAGGCCAAAAATGTCGTTTGATTCGCCATGATTGTTCGTTGGATAGCCAACTTTTCCCGTAGGATTAATTCGTTTTGTGGCATATTGCTAAGTTCAATAAGAGACAAATATCACGAAAAACGCATTAGTTAGCGTCTATATTTGTCAAAAATAAAAGGAAAAAATGATACAATTCTTTAAAAAATTATTGGGCTTGGGGCCCGCTATTGATATTCAAGGACTTATCGCGAATGGCGCAAAAATTGTTGATGTTCGCAC
>JAHEAY010000218.1 GCA_024642485.1 Cytophagaceae bacterium | reverse complement strand
TCGCCATCCGTTCATGATCTTGTACCTCATTTTCCTTAAATAAAAATTCCATTTGTGCATGAAGTACTTCATGGTAGATCGAAGAAACAATTACTTCCTTTGAGTAATGTGGTAAATTCGTAACATCCAATAAAATTTTATATGTATTATTATTATGATTGTTTCTAAACTCACCCAAACGTTTTGATGAAAGTTCATTTGACTCCTCAAAAATGAGTTTAATATTCGTATTAAATCCAAAATTCTGCAACATCTGCGACATCTGATTCAAAATATCCGTATTGTGCAATACCATATCTAAGGTAACTTTTAAACAAGGATTTTTAACACCCTGAGTGGATACCATCGGAACAGGTCCCGATAATTGTGCCATCATCAAGTCGGCAGAAGTACCACCTCCACCCCCACTCACTACATCGGAAGGTTGAAGATCTACATAGCCAAAGTTCTGCATGCGTGCTGTGGGAATGAGAAAATAGGCTCCACCACCCAGCCTTGGCGAATAGCAGAAAACTTCTTCTAACATTTCAGCTTCCAGATTTTTCAAATGATTAGTATTTATCTGCCCAAAACCTTTCTTATATTGGGTTGTATTTGAGAGCGATAAATCTTGATACATGTTTTCAATGTCTTTCGTTTGTTCTGATTGATAACAAGCAGCTAATATCAAGCTGCACAAGACAAAGCAAGCAAATTTGCTTATCCAATTCATGATTCATTAGGGTTAGGTTATTCGAAATCAGACATTTACATCTAATTCGATGGCCTAAACCTAAAGACAAAAAATAACTTGAGCTATTCCAAAATCGAATATCAAAACGAGGATTCACGAAAACACTTCAGAAGCGAAGAAAAGGCCGAAAAACAAGAATTAATGCTATAAAATTATCAGTTAACTGATTAAACAGAATGGCCTGAAAACAAAAAAACCACTCGCCTGAGTGGTTTTTTGCCTACCGAAGTAGTCCGTACGGGAATCGAACCCGTGTTTCATCCGTGAAAGGGACGTGTCCTAACCCCTAGACGAACGGACCATTATTTATTTTGGTGGCACAAAGGTAGGCTTTTCCCTTTTAAATCCAAACTCCTGATTCAAAAAAAGCTTATTTTTTTCTAATTTATTTTCGCTATTTTAGCCTTATCATTGAAACTGAACCCCTTATGGCAAATGTAAAACCTTATTCCCGGCTGTCTGATTTTGACGTGGCGCTTTTCCTAAATGGCAAACATACACGCCTTTACGAAAAATTAGGGGCATTCGAAATTGAACACGAAGGAGAAATCGGAACTTTTTTTGCCGTTTGGGCACCCAATGCCGAAGCGGTTCATGTAATCGGTAATTTTAATTTTTGGGATAAATTTTCACATCCTTTGATGAAACGCTGGGATGCATCCGGAATTTGGGAAGGATTTATTCCCGGAATCCGCAATGGAGAAACCTATAAATACGGCATCCAAGCCAAATCCGGCGAATATTTAGAAAAACTTGACCCAATGGGTCTCTTTTGCGAAACACCTCCCAAAACCGCCAGCATCGTTTGGTCTACCTACAAAGAATGGAACGACGCACCTTGGATGGAGAACCGAAAAGCCAAAAATGCCTTGGACGCTCCCATGTCCGTTTATGAGGTCCATTTAGGCTCTTGGCAAAAAACACTCGATGATCAATACCTGACCTACGACGATTTCGCCGATAAACTCGTTTCCTATGTCAAAGAAATGAATTTCACCCACGTGGAGTTCATGCCGGTTATGGAACATCCCTACGCACCGTCATGGGGATATCAAATTACCGGATACTTTGCGCCATCATCGCGCTTTGGCGACCCACAAGGTTTCATGCGCCTAGTAGAACGCTTTCACCAAGAAGGCATCGGCGTTATCCTAGACTGGGTTCCCTCCCACTTTCCTGGCGATGCACACGGCTTGAAAGATTTTGACGGAACGGCTATTTATGAGCATCCGGATCCGAGAAAGGGGTATCACCCCGACTGGAAATCCTATATTTTCGATTACGGTCGCACCGAGGTCCGCAGCTTTTTATTATCCAACGCCGCATTTTGGTTGGAGCGCTACCACGTCGACGGATTACGCGTAGATGCCGTGGCATCCATGCTTTACCTCGATTATTCGCGTAACGACGGCGAATGGATTCCAAATGAATTCGGCGGAAACCATAACCTGGATACGATTTCATTCTTACAAGATCTCAATGTACACATGTATGGCGAATTCCCTGATATTCAAATCATTGCAGAAGAATCCACCTCCTTTAATGGGGTCACCAAACCAGTCTTCATGGGCGGCTTAGGCTTTGGCCAAAAATGGATGATGGGCTGGATGAACGATACACTTCGTTTCTTCCAAAAAGATCCGATTTACCGCCAACATCACCTCAATGAGTTGACTTTCTCCCTGATTTATGCTTTTACGGAGAATTTCTGCTTACCGCTTTCGCATGACGAAGTAGTTTACGGTAAAAACTCCTTGCTTAATAAAATGCCAGGGGATGATTGGCAACAATTTGCGAATCTCCGACTCCTATTTTCCGAACAATTCACACATCCAGGTACGAAATTAATCTTCCAAGGAGGTGAATTTGGCCAAAGAGAAGAATGGAACCACAGTGTGAGCCTAGATTGGCATTTGACCGAATATGCGCCACACAAAGGGATTCAGGAGACGATGAAGGCGCTTAATAAACTTTATCGCGAAGAACCTGCCTTATACAAAAAGCAATTTTCACACGAAACCTTTGAATGGTTAGAATCCAATGATCAAGGAAATTCCGTGGTTAGTTTCTTACGCAAGGGTGAAACCAACAAAGAAACCTT
>JAHEAY010000121.1:10574-14386 GCA_024642485.1 Cytophagaceae bacterium | reverse complement strand
GCAGCATCCGTGGCATGCTCGAACAACAATCCTAAATCTTCCCCGAAAATCTTGATCGCGATATCCGACTTAACTCCCGCGATTAATTCGTTAAAACGCATTTGAATCGGTTGGGTAAATTCGAAATTAACTTCCGGAAACGCATTTAATGCTTCATCCATTTTCGCTTCAAGCTCCTCAGGACTATGCGCTTTTTTCCACGCTGAAGGCTCTTTCAAAATGATTAATAAATCGCAAGCATTAATTCCCATGGGATCCGTAGGTATTTCAGATGCACCAATACGAGAAACTACTTGCTTAATTTCATCTGGAAATTCCTTCATTAACAATTTCTGCGCTTCCGTATTCACATGAATACTTTGACTCAAGGATGCGTTGGTTGGCAATACAACCTCCACCGCAAAATCCCCTTCATTCAATTCTGGAATAAATTCGCCTCCTAAGGTGGAAAATAAGCCTACACTTCCTACGAGGAGTACGGAAGATAGAATCACGACGATTTTCGGTTTGCTCAACGCCCAATCCACCATCGGTTTGTAACGACTAAACATCGCATTCATAATACGATCCGCAATCGTCACCTTGTGGTCAATCTTTTTGCTTAAAAACAAAGCAGATGCCATAGGCACGTAGGTTAAGGAAAGAATCAACGCTCCTACGATGGCAAAACTCACCGTTTGAGCCATCGGTCTAAACATTTTTCCTTCAATTCCCCCCAATGCCATGATGGGGAAATACACGATCAAAATGATGATGACGCCAAAAGCGGCCGACTGGAATATCGCTTTGGCTGAAATTCCCACCTCTTCATCCATCTCATGTTGCGAAAGAACTTCGCCCTTCTTGTGCGCATGGAGTCGGTGAATAATGGACTCGACAATAATGACAGCACCATCCACAATCAATCCAAAATCGATGGCACCCAAGCTCATTAAGTTGGCCGAAACCCCAAAAATATGCATCATCGCAAAAGCGAAAAGCAAACACAAGGGAATAACTGACGCCACAATTAGACCTGCACGTAAATTCCCAAGCAATAATACCAAGATGAAAACGACGATTAACCCCCCTTCGATTAAATTCTTTTCAACGGTGGAAATTGCCTTGCCGATTAGAACGCTACGATCCAAGAAAGGAACGATTTTAATTCCTTGCGGCATCGTTTTTTGAATTTCTTCCATTCGAACCTTTACATCCTGTACAACCTCATTCGCGCTGGCTCCTTTAAGCAGTAACATCACCGCACCTACCACTTCACCCTCTCCATTTCGTGTCATGGCACCGTAGCGAACCGCTTTGCCAAACTGAACCGTCGCAACATCCTTTACACGAATGGGCGTTCCGGCAGGGCCTCTTTGGTCTACCACGACATTTTCCACATCAGCTAGACTCGCGAGCATACCCTCCGTCCGGATGAAATACACATCGGTCCCTTTTTCGAGGTAACTACCTCCCGAATTGGAATTGTTGTTTTCTAAGGCGGTAAAGATTTGATTGACCGTCACATGCATAGCACGAAGCCTTTCAGGGTTAACCGCAACTTCGTATTGCTTCAAATTTCCTCCAAAAGAAGAAACCTCCACAACGCCAGGGATTCCTAATAATTGGCGTTTAACTATCCAATCCTGGTAGGTTCGCAAATCTGCAAGCGAATATTGATCTTTAAATGCAGGGTCTACTTCCAAGGTGTATTGAAAAAACTCGCCCAATCCTGTGGTAATCGGGGCCATTTCAGGCACACCTGCCCCTTTCAATAAATACGGTTCAGCCCCTTTCAATTTTTCTGAAACTTGTTGGCGCGCCACATCCATGGCGACGGCATCATCAAATACTACGGTGATGATGGACAATCCCATACGCGAAACAGAACGAATTCCTTTGACGTTTGGAATAGTCCGCAGCGATATCTCGAGTGGATAGGTGATGAACTTCTCCACTTCGGATGCTGCGAGTGCGGGAGACTGTGTGATGACCTGCACTTGATTCGAAGTGATGTCCGGAAGGGCATCGATAGGCAATTTGCTTAAGGAATAGCCTCCCCAAACAATAAGTCCTAAGACAAATAACCCGACAACTAATTTGTTGCGGATACTGAATGAGATAATGGAATTAATCATAGTGTATTATTACGTAAGAAAATTGAAAAACAATCTTCTTATACCCGGGGAGGCGCAATTAATACACGTTCTAATGAAAATTGATATTGATTTTCCCAAAACGTTCGCAAGCGTTGAATCGCTAATATAACAAACGGAATGAGTAAAAGTAATTGGAAGACAGGAAGCACAAAACCTGCTGCACCTGAGAAATCAAAATGAGGCAAACTTGGGTGTTTGGTCGTTTTGTTGTGTTTAGAATCAGCGGCATAATGCATCCAAAGGAAATCGATGAAGCGGAAGGTAGCACCGGAGATTTTTTTGTGATCTTGAAAATGTTTGAGTAGTTCATTCGCTTTAAAAGATTGCTCTAAGCCTACTTTGGGAATAAGACTCCCAGAGAAGAAAAGCATGAACAAGAAAAAAGCGATTACATTTTTCATCTCTCAAATGTAGAAAAAATTCGAAATTTATTGGATATTTATGGGCTCAATTTATTTAAACAATTGAGAATTAGGCCAAACCCTCCTGAGGAGGGGAAAAATTATGGATGAAATAAATCTTTTGTGGCATCAATTAACTGATTCAGAAACAATCATTCGCTCCGGCCTTTTTGTTATCACCTGCATCGTATTTGCTGAAAATGGCTTGTTTTTCGCCTTTTTCCTACCAGGGGACTACCTATTATTCCTCACAGGAGTATTTGGAGGAACTGGTGTATTGAAAGAACCTTTGACGACCATTTTATTAAGCATCTTTTTAGCTGCCGTTCTGGGATCCTTGCTTGGCTACCTTGTCGGGCGATTCTTTGGAAAATCCCTTCAGCGAAGGCCCGATAGCCTTTTCTTCAAAAAGAAACATTTAGATTCGACCCGTGAGTTTTTCGAAAAATATGGTTTTATGGCCTTAGTCATCAGTCGATTTCTCCCAGTCGTTCGTACGTTTACGCCCATTTTAGCTGGAATTAGCCACATGGCTTGGTACAGTTTTATTCTATTGAATTTAGTTGGCGGCGCTATGTGGGTAGGATTATTGGTTGCCGGCGGATATTACATGGGGCAATACTTCCCTTGGATTATCAATTATGTCCAATACATCATTTTATTTTTTCTAGGGATTACGACATTTACCCTGATCAAGGGCTATTTGAAATTACGCAAATGATTGAGCAATTTGGATATGTAGCTGCTTTCCTCCTGGCAGGTATCGCCTTTTTGGGTTTGGTGCTAATGCTTGCGAGTTTTATTCGACCTAACCGACCGAATGTAGAAAAACTAAGTACTTACGAGTCCGGCGAAGAACCTGTAGGTAATGCAAATACGCGCTTCAATCCACGTTTTTACGTTATTGCACTACTCTTTGTTCTATTCGAAGTTGAACTAATTTTCCTTTTCCCTTGGGCCGTTGTTTTCAGCAACAAAACACTGCGTGCCATTCCAAACTGGTCTGCTTATGCCTTGTGGGAAATGTTTTTGTTTGTAGGGATTCTAAGCTTAGGCCTCGCATTTGCTTGGCGTAGAGGATACTTGAATTGGGAGAAACCTGTTCAAGAATTAAAGGATATCGAAAGTCCTGTTCCTGTAGATGCTTATCAGCGCTTCAAAAAGAATTAAAAAGCAGGATCTACGCTGTAAACCTTATTTCTAAATTTCAAGGCTAAGACTAACTCATGCGAACCCAAAGATGACTTCATCGGGCCATTGGAATGCGTTTCAT
>JAHEAY010000121.1:0-10474 GCA_024642485.1 Cytophagaceae bacterium | reverse complement strand
CGCTTCAAAAAGAATTAAAAAGCAGGATCTACGCTGTAAACCTTATTTCTAAATTTCAAGGCTAAGACTAACTCATGCGAACCCAAAGATGACTTCATCGGGCCATTGGAATGCGTTTCATACGCATACGTCAAATTGACTTGTTGGCTCAAATGCATCCCAAAAAGTAAGCCTATCGCTTCATTATGTCGGTAGGTTACCCCCGTCCAAATCGCATCATTAAAGGTTATGCGCATATTGGCTTCCATCCCTAGCGAAATTCCCTTCATATATTTCACTAATAACGAAGGTGAATAGGTCCAAAATTCGCCCGAACGAATTTCCATTCCTGTTTGTAAAAATATATTGGGACTTGTGCTACCTAGTAAAAGTGACTGATTATAGACCTTATAGGCATCTGCTTCTTCGGGATAGAATTGTTTCCTCGTTAGCGTGTCAGATCCATCACTCGTACGGAGGTAACTGAAACTATCAAATATCAACTGATTAGCCGATAATCCAATGTAAAATTTACGGTTGTAATATAAGGCGCCTATATTGACCAAAGATTGACCTCCCGAAACCTGACCACTGGGAGTCAAAGCAGGTAAATTTTGGTCTTGATACATAATGAAAGGGTCACCGGGATCCTTCACATTGAAACCTGACATATTCAAATTACGAAAATAATAGCCCGCTGTAGCACCCACAGCAACCTTGTTTTCACCACCTACAGATAGGTGATACGCATACGTAGCTGCTAGCGAAGTACTCGTCAGACCTCCGATTTGATCTGAATAGGCTTGAATACCAAGGCCTTGATGGAAGCCTGAACGTTTCGTTTTTTGACGCGTATAGGTCGGCGAAAAATTCCGACGAATCGTCTTCGACATAAAAGGCGTACGGCCGGAAGAGGTGCGATCCGACTTATCGATAGCAAAATTAGCCGTCACATAGGCCGTCTTATTCGTTGTATTTAGGCCTGTCCATTGGGTACGAAATCCAGATTTGATATCGACATAATCCTCAAAACCCGCAAAGGCAGGATTGTAAACATATTTATTCATCATAAACTGCGTAAACTGAGGCGTTTGCTGCGCAAAGCCTACAAAAGTCAGCATGAAGAATAAAAGGAAAATTAAAAATCTCATTCGATTGGTATAGAACCACAAATTTCGCTTAAATATATTTAATTTCGTTCGAACTTTCCGGAAATCTATGGGGTTTTTACGGAATGGTGTCCAACATATAAGGCCAATGCAAACAAAAACCTATCCGCTCGATCAAATAAAAGGCTTCGGCAAACTGCTAAAAAACTATTTAGCAGGAGATCAGGCATTAAAACCCTTGCATGGTAATGCGCCTACCCTTGCTTCTTTCCAGGCACAAATCGATTCTAAAAAATCAGTTAACAGATCGCTATTAGTTGAAGTTTTAACAGATCAATATCAAGGGCTATCCAATATCCCTAATATCAATAGCTTAGCAGATTCAAACACGTTCACCGTTACCACGGGTCATCAGCTGAACTTATTCACGGGACCACTTTACGTGATTTTCAAAATCGTCTCTACGATAAATCTAGCGAGACAACTGAAAAAGGCCTATCCCAAATACAATTTCGTCCCTGTCTACTGGATGGCATCCGAAGATCACGACTGGGATGAAATCAACCATTTACACTTATTTGGCAAGAAAATCCAATGGGATACCGAACAAAAAGGGCCTGTAGGGCGCTTTGACATTTCAGGCTTGAGCAGTGTTTGGTCAGAATTGCCGAGTGGAATACCTGTCTTCAAGGAAAGCTATGATGATTCGAAAAACTTGGCTGATGCCGTTCGCAAATACATGCATGCGCTGTTTGGACAAGAAGGATTGATCTGTTTAGATGCTGATGATGCGCGCTTAAAAAGCAGTTTTATTCCGGTCATAGAGGCGGATATACTAGACAATAAACACCTTGCATGCGTTAATGCCAGCAATGATATCTTGACTAATTTGGGCTATAGTCCTCAAATTTATGCGCGTGAAATCAATTTCTTCTACATGCTTGATGGCATGCGGGAGCGGATTGAAAAACAGGGCGATGAATTTAAAGTTCTTAATCAGTCCATTCGATTTAGCGCTGCTAGTTTGCAAGCAGAAATAAAAGCACATCCAGAACGCTTCAGTCCGAATGTTGCTTTGCGTCCTTTATACCAAGAAACTATTTTACCTAATCTAGCCTACTTGGGAGGCGCGGCAGAAGTGGCCTATTGGTTCCAATTGAAGGGCATTTTTGATTTGCATCAAACGCCATTCCCGATTTTACTACCTCGTAATTTTGGCATCATCATTCCGCCTTTGGAAGCGGCCCGACTAGAAAAATTGGAATTAAGCATTCCGGATATTTTCCAGGATGAGCGTAGTTTGAGACAACAATTTGTCGACAAGCACACCAAACATGCTTTAGACTTAGGAAGTGAACAAGAGCGCCTGTCCAATCTGATGTCGAAAATTGCCCAAAAAGCACAGGCCATCGACGAAACCTTAGAGGCCTCTGTGTTAGCCGAAGAGACACGTTGGCAAAAAGGGCTTGAGCGGCTAACCAAGAAAATGCGCATGGCTGAAGAACGCAATCAAGCCGTAGGTTTAGGACAAATTCAAGCGATCAAAAATAAACTTTTCCCGGAAGGGAATTGGCAGGAACGACATACCAACTTCCTTGAGTTTTACCTCAACTATCCAAATCTGCTCGTAGATTTACTAGCTGTGCTGGATCCATTACAATTCGAATTATTCGTCATGTATTTACCTGAACAAGATGCCTGAAAAACTAAGTCCTGAGGCATTTTTAACGGCAGCGGATCAATATCCAATTTTAGATGTTCGTTCCCCTGGAGAATACCTGCGTGCACACATTCCTGGTGCCATTTCCTTTCCGATATTTGATGATGCAGAGCGAGCTCGCGTAGGTACAACCTACAAGCAAGTAAGTAAAGATGCCGCGATTGAGCTAGGACTGGAATTCGTAGGACCTAAAATGGCTCAATGGGTGAAAATGGCCAAGAAACTCGCAGTAGACAATACCATCCTCGTTCATTGCTGGCGGGGAGGGATGCGCTCTGGAAGCATGGCCTGGTTGTTTGAGACGGCTGGGTTAAAGGTCAAAATTCTTGTTGGCGGCTACAAAGCTTACCGAAATTATGTCCTAAGTGAGTTTGATCGTAAGATACCTTTCATGGTTTTAGGTGGTAAAACAGGTAGTGGAAAGACGGACATTTTAATCGAGATGCAAAAGCGTGGTGCACAAGTCATCGATTTAGAAGGAATTGCCCATCACCGCGGTTCGGTATTTGGGCACTTAGGATTAGCACCTCAACCTACGAGCGAACATTTTGAGAACGAGGTTGTTGCACAGCTCCGACAAATGGACTACAGCAAGCCCATTTGGATTGAAGACGAAAGTAGGCACATTGGGCAGGTATTTATGCCTTTGGGATTGTATACACAGCTTCGTGCTGCACCGATTTTATTTTTGGATATCGCGGCGGAATACCGACTTCCCTATTTGGTTGAAGTCTATGCACATTATCCCAAAGAGGATCTTGCTCATGCGGTAGGGAAAATCAAAAAACGCCTTGGAGGCGATTTCTATAAAAGTGCTATCGAGGCCTTGGATGCAGATGATTTTACCCAAGTAGCTGCGATTACCTTGAATTACTATGATAAAGCCTATGTGCATGGTTTACACCAAAGACAAGCAGAACAAATTCAAGAAATTGTCATCCATACATTAGAAACCAGCGTACAAACGGATGCTGTCATGGCACATCCAATTTGTCAAACCCGATTTTCGTAAAGCCTATGTTACCTGAAAAATTCTTAGCCGAAATCTTGGATCGTCATGTGAACACGGAATCATTCCCGGCGACTTCTGATATAAAAAAACTGTTCACAAAAATCGTATTAACCCTTTTCCCTGAGCAGGCACGTAAACAACTATGTCAAGCCGACGACCTGCGATTAGTCTGGGAATCCATTGAAAATGGATTGGAGAGCTTGCTGCATGACATGGCAGATAAATTAGTGGACACGCCCCAAAATATCACTTCTAGGTACATGGAGCGCATTCCTGGGATTTATCAACTGCTCTTGACGGATGTTGAGGCCATGGTGAATGGGGATCCCGCGGCGACGACAGATTATGAAGTTATTCGTACATATCCGGGATTTTATGCCTTGGCATTTTATCGATTAGCGCATGGTTTACACGAGGAGAAAGTACCTTTAATTCCCCGGATTTTAACGGAATATGCCCATTCCAAAACAGGAATTGACATACATCCTGGCGCTCAAATAGGTCAATACTTTTTCATGGATCATGGAACGGGTATTGTGATTGGAGAAACATGTGTGATTGGTGAACGCGTAAAAATCTATCAAGGTGTAACGCTAGGCGCGCTTTCCGTAGACAAATCGATGGCATCAACGAAGCGTCATCCCAGCATTGAAAATGGAGTCGTTATTTATTCCGGCGCAACGATTCTTGGAGGAGACACGGTCGTAGGAGCAAACTCCATCATTGGCGGAAACGTGTGGTTGACACGCAGTGTGGCGGCCAACACGAAAATTTATCATCAAGAAAATCAAAAAATCATTCAAGAATAAGATGGCTGCTTTATTGGATTTGGTGGGTAATACACCCCTCGTTGATTTGAATAAATTGCACAATAACCCCAAAGTACGCATTTTGGGCAAGTTGGAAGGCAACAATCCCGGTGGCTCGGTTAAAGATCGTGCTGCCAAAAACATGATTGAAGCCGCATTGCAACGGGGAGATATTAGACCTGGAATGCAATTAATCGAAGCAACTTCGGGTAATACGGGAATTGCATTGGCGATGATTGCCCGACTATATGATTTAGAAATCGAATTAGCCATGCCAGCTAATTCTACGCGGGAACGCGTGTTAACGATGGAAGCATTTGGGGCAAAGGTTACCCTAACAGAGAGCATCGAATCTGCGCGTGATTACGCGGTTGAAAAAGCGGCTACTGGCAATTTCGTCTTATTAAATCAATTTGAAAATCCAGATAATTACTTGGCGCATTATAAGACGACAGGCCCAGAAATTTACCGAGATACCCAAGGTCAAGTCACGCATTTTGTGAGTTCAATGGGAACGACGGGTACCATCATGGGAACGTCGATGTATCTAAAGGAGCAGAATCCTGCCATTCAAATTGTGGGCTGTCAGCCAACAGAAGGTTCGAAAATTCCCGGAATTCGTCGGTGGCCAGAGGCTTACCGACCGAAAATTTACCAACCGGAACGTGTGGATCGTATCATGGACATTTCGGAAGATGAGGCCACAGCTATGACCCGTCGGATGGCGAAGGTAGAAGGCGTTTTTGGAGGAATGAGTAGTGGCGGCGCCGTGGCAGCTAGTATTCGTTTAGCGAATGAAATAGAAGAAGGACTTATTGTCTGCATCATTTGCGACCGTGGGGATCGCTATTTGTCGAGCGGATTATTTGGGGAGTAACACACCCATTAATTGATAATGCGTCGGAGACATCCAGCGCATTTTTTGGGACCCATCAATCGAATACGTCTGCACACGCCCATCAACGAAGTTCATGTTCAATTTCTTATGCGTTTCGAAGAGAAAATTCTTTTCTTCGATTACAATTTCAACCTTAGCCGGTCTGTCCAGCGCATCCAATTGAATATATAACTTCTTCACAGCCAGGTTTTCATTGGATTTTAGTGAATACCAAAGGAATCCATCTTCGGAAAGATTATCGTAACTCGTCGCAGCGGCCGGTTTATTCAAGTCGGCATGCAAAAACATCGCCCATTCTTGCTTCCAATCGATCGTTGCGAGCTGCTTTTCTTCCTTTTTCCCGTCTAATAAAATGGTCTTGTGAACCGATTGCGGATGTTGGCTGAGGGAATCGATTTGGGCAGTTAAGTATTTCTCCCAAGGATAAAAGACCGGCTTTGCACTTTCTTGCACGGCGGGCGTACAGGCTTGCAGGCAACCTAAAAGAACGATAAGAAAGCTAAAACGGAAAATCAACATACCCTAAAGGTAAAAAAAATCCTTGACGCTGGAAAACGTCAAGGATTGCATGAACTAGACTCCGATCATTTCATCGATGGGAATACTGAGGACACGGGTTAGATGGTAGAGTTTTTGTGCATTTGGATAGTGTTTACCGGATTCCCAATAATTGTAAGCACTTTGACTGACTCCCACAGCAGACGCAACTTGTTGTTGGGTCATCCGCTTGGATTGTCGGGATTTAATCAGAAGGACTGAAAAAAGGTGTTTTGTTTTCATGATGATTAGGGTTAGGTGAATTTTTCATGCGGGAATATTTAAAAATGCAGGAACATTCGCAATGCTTTTGCCTATATATTTCTTGATTTATCACTATTTCGGTTAATATATTTATACAATGGCACATCATTTGAAAAAAAGGAAATAAATTTTCCATTTGAGAAAACACACAAAAACAAAAAGCCCGAGACAAACTGCCCCGGGCTTTCAAACAAATTTTATAAATCTTATAGATTTCCTTTTTTCAATTCACGTACAGCAAAGTCGGCAGCACGAGCCGTCATAGCCATATAAGTCAAGGAAGGATTCACACAAGAAGCAGATGCCATCGCAGCACCGTCTGTCATGAATACGTTCTTCACTTCGTGCACTTGATTGTGTTTGTTCACAATCGAGTTCTTCACAGATGTACCCATACGCGCAGTACCCATTTCGTGGATACCTAAACCGATGTGAGTAGTTTGGCTATTGTATGCGTTGATGTTTTTGAAACCAGCTGCTTCTAACATTTCAGCAGCATCGTTCATCATATCTTGACGCATTTTCAATTCGTTTTCTCCAAGGTTAGCCTCGAAAGAAAGTACAGGTAAACCCCACTTATCTTTTTGGTCGCTTAATGTGAAACGGTTGTTTGGATCTGGTAAAATTTCACCGAATCCTCCAAAACCAACGGTCCATTGTCCTGGATGTGTTAAGCTTTCTTTGAATTGTGCACCAAAGCCATCTTGACCTACACCACGTCCCCAACCTTCACGGCTTGCTCCACCTTGGTAACCAAATCCACGCGAATATCCACGCTTATCTTTGCCCCAGTTACGGTAACGCGGGATGTATAATCCGTTTGGACGATTTCCGAACATGTAATCTTTTTCAAAGCCGTCTACGGTTGCCGAAGCACCTACGCCTAAATGGTGGTCCATGATGTTACGACCTAATTGGTCAGAATCATTACCCAAACCATTTTGGTAACGGTTTGATTTCGAGTTCATCATAATCGAAGTAGAGCCAATTGCTCCTGCGTTTACGAAGATAATTTTTGCGAAATACTCTTTATGCTCCAAGGTGTTTTGATCTATCACGCGAACACCTTTCGCTTTTTGCGATTTCTCATCGTAGATAATTTCAGCGACGATTGCATTGTGTACCATCGTTAAACGACCTGTGCGTTGTGCGGCTGGTAAAGTTGCCGACAAAGAGCTAAAATAAGCTCCATAAGGACATCCACGCATACATTTGTTACGGTAGTTACAAGACGAACGACCTAGATCCGTATGTTGCTTACCTGGTTTTGTTAAGTGCGCCACACGACCTACTGTCACGGGACGACCTAATTTTTTATCCACAGAATTTTTGAAGTGAACTTCCGGAGCAGTCATCTGCATCGCTGGCAAGAAATCTGAATCTGGCAATACGTCTAAGCCTTCTGCTTGACCTGAAATACCCGCAAATTTCTCTACGTATGAATACCAAGGAGCCAAATCATCATAGCCGATAGGCCAAGGAGTACCAATACCTTCTTTTTCATTCGCTAAGAAATCTTCGCGATTCCAACGGTACGTTTGACGACCCCATAACAAAGATTTCCCTCCTGTGTGGTAAGCACGAATCCAATCGAATCCACCTTTCTTCTCGATGTATGGATTTTGCTTGTCGTTTTCAAATAAGTAACGATGCTCTTCGCTAGGCGTATAACCCGTACGCATCCCTGCCCAATATTCCTCGGCAGCCATGTTAGTTGGCCGACCGCGGTGGTCGAACTCCCATGGATTTTTCATCGCTGTTTCGTAACCTTCGATGTGTTTGATCTCACGACCACGTTCCATCACGGCAACTTTTAAGCCTTTTTCTGTTAATTCTTTTGCAGCCCAACCACCCGAAATACCGGATCCAATGACGATAGCGTCAAACGTTTGGCTCTTGATTGCATCTATATTAAGATTCATTTCTCGTATGATTTGGGATTAATAAACAAATGATTTTTGATCTGGCTTCATGTTTGAAATGACTTCAAACTTGCCTGGAACTGGATGATATTCGAAAGAACCTTCGATGCCTTTTTCAGATGTGTAGTAACCTAACAAAGTCAATTCTTTCATCACGCGCCAGAATGGAACTCCACCGGCACCTTCTAATACATCTTTATCTACGTTATCCCCTACTTTCACTTTGCTCGCAGAATAGGATTTCATCAATTCTTTCGTATCTGCTTCTAACAAAGTTAACATCGCTACTTGCGCATCATGTGATTGATCTAAAAACTTCGCTTTTGCTAGGTTATCAACCCCTTTTTTAAAGCTCACATGCTCCGGTTTTTTGTAGCAATCGTTCAACATCATTTCGATGAATGGAGGAACACCTGCTTCAATGGCACCTGCGGTAGATGTTTTTGGAATAATGTGTTCAGCCACGGCAGCAACGATTTTGCGTTGGCTATCTGTCAAAGTGAAGGTACCCGCTTCCGCGATAATACCTGCTTTTTTTGCCTCCATAGCAAACAAGGTAGGGGCACTAAAAACACCTCCAACGAGCATCGCTATTCTCGAGACAGCATCTCTTCTGTTAAGCATAGTTTTATTGTTAAATTGTTCAGGTCGGTCGTCTTCTTTTTTGCTAAAAAAGACGAGCGACAAAATTAATCAGATTCTTCGTTTTTCAAGGAATTATTTGGCTTTTTCTAACTTTAAAACCAAATCTATTCGGTACGGAGGTAGATTTTTGACATCGATGTGGATACCTTGTTTTTCTACAGTTCCTACCAAAGTCTGCGTTTCCCCTAACATGCTCACGGGGCCTTTTTTATAACTACCTGGTATATAAATTGTTTCATCCTGCGGGCGCTTTAACAAATGCACATACACGTGGGTGTCCGTTTGTGTCGTTACACCCCAAGTTTGTGGACTTAATGGCCCCCCACGCGTCCCGTAAACGGATTCTCCGTGGCCTTTCAACCAGCGTCCCGCTACTGCCAAAGAATCCGTAAACTCAGGTTGAATTTCGCCGGATGGCATCGGCCCTACGTTTAATAATAAGTTGGCATTCCGTCCCGCAGCACCTACCAGCAAGTGAATAATTTGCTTAGGCGTCTTGAATTTCCGGTCGGTGATGTTAAAACCCCAAGCCCCATTGATCGTCTCACAGGTTTCCAATGGCAAGTTCGATGGATCTTGAAAGCTCATCCCCGCATGATTTTCGCCAGGTAAATCCCGCTCAAACATTTGGAAATCTTCCCCCGGAATCGGATCTAAATGGTGATTATTTCCTATCAAACATGCGGGCTGCAATTGATGAATTAAACTATAAATTTCATCGTATTTCCAGTCGATGCGCGATTTACGATCCGCACTTCCTTCTGTATTCGTTTGATCCCAATGGCCATCAAACCAAATGTTATGAATCTCCCCATAATTCGTTAACAATTCCGTTAGTTGGGCCTTCATAAATTTGAGGTATGAAGCATAATCGCCTTTGCCTTTCCGACCGCTTTTTTGACCCGTGCGACCTGTTTCCCAAGGATAATCATCGCGATACCAGTCCAAGGTTGAATAATACAGGCCTAATTTCATGTCCTGCTTTTTACAAGCCGCAGCTAATTCTTTTAAAGCGTCACGATGAAATGGGGTATTCGTAATTTTCCATTCGGATTGTTGGGTATCCCAGTTTGAGAAACTATCGTGATGGCGCGTAATGAAAATGATGTATTTCATGCCTGCATTTTTGGCGATACTCACCCAGGCATCCGCATTGAATTTACTTGGATCGAAGGCAGGCATTAATCGGCCATAATCATTTTTAGAAATACCTTTATTGTTCATGACCCACTCGCCATCGCCGAGGATACTTGATAATCCCCAGTGAATGAACATGCCATATTTCCGATCTTGAAAGGCTTGGCGTTCGGCTAAATTCGCCTCGGAGGGAGTGTATTGCTGGCTTATTGCCTGAAAACTGGCAAAAAGGGCTAATAATAGGGTGATTTTCTTCATCGATATAGGTTTAGAATCAGCAAATTATCATTTTTTTGGATAGGTTTATCAGGAAGTAGATAGGATTTTTGGGAGATTTTTTTGTTTTTTGTACCGCTACTGCAGGTTCATATACCCCGGCAGCCTATCAGCTAAAAATTACACATGCAAGAAGCTTCTCCTATTTTCGACAATAATAAAATCC
>JAHEAY010000214.1 GCA_024642485.1 Cytophagaceae bacterium | reverse complement strand
CGGAAGCGAGTAAGCGATTATCCTCGGTCAGCATCATCGTTCCCAAATCTGTATTTTCTTGAACGCGGAACGCTATACGTTTTGGTTCATAACCCATCATTTGAAATTTGATCAGGTAGTTTCCGTTGGAAGCTGTCAATTTGAATTGACCTAAACTATCAGAAACGGCACTTTTAAGCAATTTGACTGTATCGGATTGTGCATACAATAGCACATTTGCAAATTCTACGGGCGCCTGTTTATCGCGTAATTTCCCTTGAATGGAAAAAGGAGATTGTGCAAAAATCGAAAGAGAAGTAAGAAGGGAAAGCAGTAAACCGCTGAAGGTTTTTTTGATTAACATATTTTGGTGGTTACGTAGAACGACGTTTCAAATTTCAATAGCCGATTGAAATTGAAAACATTTAAGCGACAAAACTACGAATCTTCGAGACAAATTCGCCTATAAATTTATCAATGGCCGAATTCTTCCATCAATGGTCAAGCCTACCTTGCTTTTTAAACTGGGATGGCGACATCCCCAACTGTTTCTTAAACACCCGATTGAAATAAGACAGATTCTCAAAACCCGATTCATAACAGCAAATGCTGATGGGTTTGTCTTGCAACAATAATTGTTTCGAATAATTGATCCGGTATTGATTGACAAAATCCGTGTAGGTCAACAAAGTCGTTTTCTTGATGTAGCGACAAAAAGCCGGAACCGTTAGACTCAATTCCTCGGCAATCAATTCCGTATTAATCTTGTCTTGAAAATGTTTCTCCACATATTGATACACCCGCGCCATCCGTTCCTGTTGCTTCAAAACTTGTTGGCTCGAAATCGGCCGAACGCGTAAAGAAATCGCCGTTTCACTTTCCGCTAATAATTGGAAAATATGCAATAACTCCACAAATTGGTCAAAACGACTCAACGATGGAATCAACTTCATGCGCTCCCCGACCAAACGTTTCGTTTCGCCATCAAAGGCTAATCCCGAATTAGCCCGCTCCATCAATGCTCGAACTTTTTGCATTTCAGGAACCTGCCCCATGCGGATTTGAAAATAATCAGGAGGAAATTGGATCACGACGGTTTCCACGCGTGTTTTGGCGCCGTAATCAAAATTCAAATGCGGGATATTCGAACCAATTAATGCTAAATCCGATCCATAATAGGTCGAAACATGATCGCCAATGTGTCGAATTCCGCGCTCCGCTTCCACATAGACCAATTCGATTTCCGGGTGAAAATGCCAATAAAATACTTCGTTGAGCTGCGGCGTCAGCAACAAGCGAAACGAACTCTCCGAATCGGGTTGAATCTGTTCTAATTTTAATTTCATTGACATAAATACGCCTGATTTAAACCAAATTTATCAATAAATATCAATACAGTACAATTATTTATCAATAAGGGGTTAATCGGCAAGCAATAAAATGCAGAGATTTGTCAAAAGAATTTAACCTTACCCGCTATGCAAAACGAAACCATGATTCCGAACAATGCGCATTATGACATTCCCGGAAATCCGTCGACTGCGAAAAGCAGCCAACTATCCTTAAACAATCGCACGAATGGTGAAGCCTTACGTGTATTGTCCGAAGACGATTGGACATTTTGGAAACACAATGGCTATATCGTCATCAAACAAGCCGTTCCACGCGAACAGGCGCTGGAGACAGCCAAATTCCTTTGGGAATTCGAAGAAAAAGATCCTAATGATCCGAGTACCTGGTATACTGCTCCGCGGGCAGAAATGAAAATGAAGGAGCTAGGTGGAACGGGCATGGTGGAGTGCTACAACAATCAGCATCTTTGGAATAACCGACAAATGCAACGCGTATATGACGCCTTCGTAGATGTTTGGGGAACCGAAAAATTATGGGTGACGATAGATCGCGCAAATCTAAATTTCCCAATCCGACCCGGCCACGAATACAAAGCATTCATCCACTGGGACTATGATCCGGAAACAAAACCCGTTCAGGTGCAAGGCGTATTAGCGCTAGCTGATCAAATGGACGAAAACATGGGCGGATTCCAATGTATCCCAGAATTATTTAGAAACTACGATACTTGGAAATTAACACAACCCGAAGACCGCGATCGTTTCAAACCAGACACGACAGGCTTTACTCCAACCAAAGTTAAAATGGAGGCTGGCGATTTATTAATCTTCAACAGCTTGCAACCCCACGGCATTCGAGCGAATAACAGTGATCAAGTGCGCTGTGCCCAATACATTTCCATGATGCCGGCTGAGGAGGATAATGATGCTTTGCGTGAATGGCGCGTGAATTCCTGGAAAAACCGCATCGCTCCAGAAGGCTATGCCTTCCCGGGTGACCCGCGCAACTGGGAACAAACCAAATATGATACTGCCAAACTCAATCCTTTGGGAGAAAAAATCCTCGGACTAAGCAAGTGGTAATGAAAAGGCTCAAGAAAACTTGAGCCTTTTTTGTTTGATTTATATAAACATCTATTTGAATATTGTATAGAATAACTGACTTGTGGCACATACCTTTGTTTGATTAATCCATAAATAAGCACATGGAAAAAATTGAAACCTTAATGGATTTCTACCAAAACAAATTCAATTGGATTCCCGAAAACTTAAGCAAAGATTGGGGACATTTCAATGTATTTAAACTCGACCCATACATCGGAACTGGGGCGAAAACCGTGCCGTACCGTCGACGTGATTATTATAAAATCACATTAGTCAAAGGCTCTGGAACGATTTATTACGCAAATAAAATCATTGAAGTAAAGGAAAATGCCATCGTATTTTCGAATCCACTTGTGCCCTATAAATGGGACTCAACAGAGAATTTACGTACCGGTTATTTCTGCATATTCAACCATGATT
>JAHEAY010000120.1:10281-14403 GCA_024642485.1 Cytophagaceae bacterium | reverse complement strand
TTCGTTGTGATTCACGACGGAGAGATTTCAGCCTTGAAGCGTTTCAAAGACGATGTGGCTGAGGTGAAGTTTGGCTACGAATGTGGTATGTCGATCAAAGGATTCAATGATCTAGAGGTAGGCGACAACTTAGAGTGCTACGAAATGAAAGAAGTGAAACGTACCTTGAAATAATTAGGTAACGTTCTTAAATAAAAAAAGCCGTCCGTCGATTGAAGGACGGCTTTTTTATTGTTTAGGCAAGTAGTTCTTTCATGTTCACCGACTTGAAGAAGACGAAGATGAGGGCTGAGAATAAGCCCAGGAATAATGCTCCCGCGGTGATTAAGCTACGTTTAGGACTTGATCGTTTTAAGGGAATCTGAGCAGGTTCAAGTACTTTGAAGACAGGTGTTTCCTTTTGTAATTTGATTTTGGCTTCGGTTGTTTGGCTTGTTAGATTTGAATAGACACTAAATGCTAAATCAACTTCATACTGCAATTTTTTGCCTTGGTCTTTGGCCACATTCAAGAATACATTTCTGTTTTGATCCTTGTAGTTTGATAAAGTAAAAAGCGCTTGGTCGTATCGTTTGCGTGCCTCTGCTTGTCGGTCAATTAAAAAGTTTAATTCCTTGCGAGCCTTTTCAGTCCTGTAATGGATGATGTATTTACGGAGTTGAATTAAGACCAAATTAGCTAAATTAGCAGATACGACAGGGTCTAGGCTAGTAACTGCAATTTTAATCAAATTGCTTTTTTTGTCTATTTCTACAACGATAGATTCCCTCAACTCTTTAAAAATGGCGGATTCTTGTTTGCTAATGTTAATCAAATCGGAGCTAAGGACGCCACGGGGAATTGTTACATTTTCTAAATCACTCGAAGCTTTATTTTTGTCCGTTTTGAATATTCCGATGGGTGCATTGGAATTATCTTGCTTGAGGTATTCGGCTAATTTTTGATACTTTTTAAGTTTCAAATTGTAGACACTCGATTGGCTTAGTTCTTGCAAGAATGGCATGCTTTGAACAATTTCAGGATACATGGCGGGTTGAATCGCATCTGAACCTCCCATGGCTCCAGATAGGTTAATGCCTGCTAATCCAGCGAGGGATGATAAACCACCTAGACTACCTCCTGAACTACTCATTTTTGAATCTACTTCAGGAAGTAACTTGACTTCAGATTCATATTGGCTATTCAATGTCAAGGAGAATAATGCTCCTAAGGCCGTAAAAAGGAAGGTTACAAGTAATATACTTAGTCTATACTTGACGATGGCTTGCCAAATCTCCGAAAAATTGATTGCAATTTCATCCGAATTGGTAGGCTGTGTTACGTTGGATTCGTTCATGGCTATTACTTCGGAATATTATTAATCAATGTGATGATGGCGATGGATACTGACACGAGACTTGAGGTTAATCCGATGGCTTCAGCTGCAGATAATCCTTTCTTACGATTTTCTGGAAATGCTGGAATGACTATTTCGGAACCCGGTTCAATGCGTGGATTTTTCTTAAAAATAAAAAACTTGCGAATTTGATTGGAAACACCATTCGCATAAGTAACATACATTTTTTTCTTATTCGCATTAACTGTGTAGCCACCTGCCTCTGCAATGTATTCTTTCAAGGTGAAATCTTCTTTATAGCTAACCGCCAATGGATTCTGTACAGCTCCTGTCAATTTGATCGTTTGCAATAAACGCGGAATCGTTAATTCATCGCCTGCCATCAATTGTAGGTTTTCTTGTGAAGAAGGATTATTTAGGATTTCCTTCAAATTAACACCTACTGTCATTGTCCCACGAATCAATTTACCACCTTCTAAATAACCTTCCACACGTAAACCTCCCGCACGTTTAATCAAATCCGAAATACGTTGTTGGTTATTTTCAATCGCATATGACCCTGGAAAATTCACCATACCTAGAATTTTTACAGACCTTTGTTCCTCGTAATTAGGTGCCCGACGAATCGAAATGATGTCAAAGGGTTGCAAGGTGATCTGATTACCTTCGTTCGCAATTTTGTGACTTCCATCAATCGCAAAACTAATAATCTCAATCTTGGACGCTTTTGGGTCAGCTGTTCCATGCGTGATAATACGTCTAGCTAATTCTAGATTCGCATAACTAGCGGATTCTTTGAGACCTTTGGCAAGTAATATTAAATCACCTACTTTCATCCCTTCTTTGAATTCAAACTCGCCAGGAGCATTTACTTCGCCTACGATATTGACAAAGCGTTTTTCACGTAGATTATTGATTGAATAGACTTGTAACACATCCTCGCGTTGCAACGAAATATCGGCTGCTTCCCCACGTAAAATTTTACCTAAATCAATGGATAATACTTCTGGGTCATAATTTTCTTTCCGACGAGTCAGGGTTGCCCGATTTAAAAAGGCATCTTCCCGCAAGCCTTCCGACTTCTTAATTAATTCTTTGACAGTATTTAACCCTGGTTCAATCGCATAATTTCCTGGTCTGAAGACAGCACCTTGGATTTCAACACGGTTTTCGTAGCGTTCAATAATAGTACCTACCGTGTAAACATCGCCGTTGTTAGGTAAGAAAGTTTCAACTTCTTCTTGGCTGATGTTCAATAATTTTATTTCTCTTGATGTGTTTCTGCGTACATTAATCGTATACGTGTATGCTTTTTCAGTAAATCCTCCGGAGTAGCGTAAGAGGTCTTTGAAACTTTCACCCTTCACTAATTCGTATATATAAGGTCGTTTTACTTCACCCATCAATTCAACGCGGTTTTCGTAATCGCCTACGCGAATAATATCTTGGTCATTTAAATGAATGTTGTCTTTTTGATCTGCACGTAAAAGGAAATCATATAGATCGAGCGTTCGAACCACTTTATTGCCGCGAATGACACGGATATTTCTAAATGATCCATTCCGATTTGGTCCTCCAGCTAGGTACAAGGCATTAAAAACAGTTGCTAATGACGAAACCGTATAGGACCCCGGGGAATTAACTTCACCCGTCAAGGTTACTTTGATGCTACGAACGCCAGCTAAGGTAACTTGCGCAGAAGATCCGCTTCCTGGTTTATTTAATCCTTGGTATAGTTGGCGCAATCGGCTGATAATTCGTTCGCTTGCTGCATCTATGGATAGTCCATTGACATAGATTGGACTTAGATTTAAAATTTTCACGGTTCCTTCTGGGCTTACCGTTACTTTGAAATTATCCAATACATCTCCGAAAATGTGAATGTTTAATTCATCGTCTGGACCTAATTGGTAGTTTTTAGGCGTTGCAATGCGCATATCGGGTTCAAAAGTGAGCTTGTCATTTTGAAATAGGCTTGCTCCGAAAATCTTTTTGTTCAATGAGTTGGATGCACGTTCCTGTAACTTATTGTATTCCGTAACTAAACTATCATTGTAAATATTTAATGGCTTTGCTAATAATTTTCGTTCTTCTATATTAAAGATACTTTCTTGTAAGGCTGGGGTATTAACGCGAGGTGAAAAATAAGTCGGTTTATTACTACGAATATCCTGTTGTGAGTTCCCTTTATCTAATGCGTTGTTTTTTTGAAAAGGATCTGCGGCTGCAGGGATAAGTTGCATATTTGCAACTCTTTCGCGCATTTTGGCAATATCTGCTGCAGTATATCCTTGTGTTAATGCGGCTTTTTCAATTTCACTTTCCGACATTCCGCTAGCCTGCGCTTTTTCCATGAACATGCTTACTTCCGCATCCGATAAGTCATCTACATTTCTCTTTTGGGAGCTTAATGTAAATTGCGCTTGAGCTGTTTGACCTATTAATAAGCAAATGATGCTTATGAGTAAGACTATGTGTGATTTTATGTGTTGGGTAACCTTATTCATGTACTTTCAATATTTCTGTAAAGGTAAAATTTTAAATCTACCCTTTCAAATTTAAAACTTTGGACAGGAGAGATTTCGTTTCCATTTGACAAATGGTTTTTTCAAAGCGAAATCGAAATCAAATAAATAGGCAATGGATAATTCATGAGCTCCGCCGGCAGCGGGTCCTAATTGCGATAAGGTTAAGTCATAGGAATAGCCGATCGAGAAATTATCTTGTTTATATCCTAGCAATGCGACGATGGATTCTCGATTAGGCGTTCCGATTTTGGATTTGGC
>JAHEAY010000120.1:0-10181 GCA_024642485.1 Cytophagaceae bacterium | reverse complement strand
TTGGCAAATTGCTTGTCGGTCGTCGCGATAATCCCCACACCGCTGTTAATACTCCCAATACTTAAATCGGCCGAAATGGACGTGAATTGGTAGTTGGCCTCCAAATTAGGCCATTGATTCCGGTAATTGAAATTGACTTTGGAGGTACTATTAATTCCTGCAAAGGCAGGAGATATCAAAAGTGGGGCCGAGTAGAATTGGGACAATTGCGGATCTTGTGCTTGTCCCAAGAATGGAAGGCAAACACAGATTAGGCGAAACACGAAAATGGCTAAGCTTTTTTTCATACCGCTCATTATAGCCCCGCAATTTAGGTCTTCGCTTTACAAAAACCAATAAAATGCGTTAATTTGTACAACCTGACCCAAAATCCATGCTTCGGTACATGTTCATTTTTTGTTTATTGATCGGAGTGAATTTTTTCACTTGGGGGCAGCGCATCGTTTATCGGAATAATTGTTTGACGCAATGTGCGGATTGTAGTGCTTCGGCGTCAAGCGACATGGCAACTGTTTTTGAATTTTCGGAAGATCTGCCTAAAACTGCCAAGTACGCGTGGGATTTTGGGGATAGTGGATCTCCAACAAACACATCAACAAACCGAACGGGTGTACATCAATACTGTGAAGCTGGTCCCAAGACCGTTACGTTGACTGTTCAATTAGGGACCACGACAACTAAATACACACAAGTAGTTCAGATCGGTAAATTGCCCTTCATCTACTTAGGTAAAGACGAAAAAGATTCTACGATTACGATTTGTAAAGGTCAAAAAGTGCCTTTAAATGCTTTTGGGAAGGTAAGTAAACCCAATTTTCCTGTGCAAGTTGCCTGGTTCCCACACGGGGAAACGACGGATCAAATCACCGCGGATTCGTCTGGTTGTTATTCCGTACAAGTGACGGAGCCTACCTCAGGATGTACGGTAGAAGCTAAAATGCAGGTGAAAATCTGCGGCGATCGCGATCCGAATGCCAACATCAATAAATATGTTGACGCTTGGTATTTTGGAAATGGCGCAGGTGTTTTATTTAATGGTTCTGCAGATAATCCGAAAGATACAACGGGTGGTTTGGTCGTTCCTGAAGGAGTTGCGAAAATGACGGACCCGACTAATAGTCTGATATTTTATACCGATGGACAAAAGATTTTTGACCGGAATAACAATCCAATCTATGCGGTAGGAGATACGACCAAAAGGCTAAATGGTGATCTGACAAACGCGCAAGGCGTTACCGTTATTCCAAAAACGTCGTGTAAAGGTTGTCAAGCTGAATACTACGTTTTTACCTTGTCAAAAAATCCTAAAGGAGAAAATCTGCTTTATTACAGCATTGTAGATATGAAGTTGAATAAAGGGAAAGGTGGGATATCTGTACTTAATCAATTGGTTAGTCCAATGCCTGCAACTTCACGTTTGTTAGCATCAGAAGGAGGGCAAGGTTTTTACTGGTTAGTCGTTCAGGACATGAATTCTAGTAACACAAGGACCTATAAGATTTCCAATGTGGGTATCTCTGCTCCGCAAAACAGTCAAGGAGGAACGCAAATGACGAGTACAACGGGAAATGGATCCACGACTAAAATTTCAGTTGACTGGACTAAGATGGCTGTCGCGGTTCCAGGCCCACCTCGAAATAAAGTGGACCTCTATGATTTTGATCCGCAAACGGGGAAACCAACTTACAAAATGAGTGTCGACTTAGGTCCAAGCCCTCCGGTTGTTTACGGTTTAGAGTATTCGCCTAATAAGGATGTGCTGTATGTGAGTTTGAAAGGGGATGGGAATAGCATACCTTCGAAAATTTTACAATTTGACTTGTCTTCTAAAGATTCAGCCAAAGTAGCCAAATCAAAAGCGGAACTCTATTCCAGCATGGAGAAAATCGGAGCGTTACAGATTGACCCTGTATTCAACACCGTTATTTTTGTCGCCATTGATGGTAGCAATACCTTAGCGAAAATTACAAATCCCAATGGATTATTAGGCTCCACGGATACGACGATTACGAAGGCAAGTTTTGTACGGAATGCCGTTACATTTTCAACGCCAGGGGTGACAAGCCGACTAGGTTTGCCTCCTTCCATACCTAGTCCGCAGGACCCAAGTAGCCCACCAAGTATTTCCAAGCCTATTTGTGAAGGAACATCGTTTAAGTTTACAATCGATCAAAAGTTATGTGATCCATTGAATAATGACCGAATTGATTGGAAAATTTATCAAACTGTATTGAGTCCATTTCCAAATAAAATTGGTCTCATGGTTCCTTTAGATTCAACTAAATTACTGTACAGTTACACGGGCTCAACGCTGAATTTTGATTTTCCTGTTTCGGGAAAATATGTCATTACTGCAGCGATTAGTAATAGCTGTATAAAGAACTTTCCTTTGGATGCCCAAGAGTTTGATATCGTCGTGTTAAAACCTACGAAATTGACGCCGGTATATAATCGAATTTGTAAAACGAGTGCGAGTATTACACCAACTAAATTGCCAGCTAGTTCCAATTTGCAATATCTGTGGAGTACGGGTGCACGGACGCCAACTATCAATGTTCCTGCTCCCGGGGGTAAGGTAAGCTTGATGTTGTCGGATACTGCCACAGGGTGTTCAGTTAAATTGAACACGGAAGTGAATTTTCTAGAGAATCCTTACTTTATCCCAGCAACAACCTATTCGATTTGCATGGATGATCCAAAGCCCTACAATTTGCAATTGAACGGTCGTGTGGATAGCTTAACGTTTGAATGGAAATTTGGTACAACGATACTCAGCACCCAAAACAAAGTTCGTGTGACGCAAGCCGGAAACTACACAGTACGCATTACGGATCTGGATAACTGTAGCATCAATCATACCTTCGTGGTATCTGATAAATGTGAACCTACCTTATTGACGCCCAATGTTTTTACACCTAATGGCGACGGAAAGAATGATACCTTTATGCCTCAGCCCAAAAATCCCTTACGCGCGAAAATAGTAGGCTTGCAAATTTTCAATCGCTGGGGAGAATTGTTATTCACGAGCAAAGGCCCCGAATTTGTGTGGGACGGCAAAGTGAATGGAACACGCGTACCACAAGAGTCCTACGTTTGGCAACTCCAATATGAATCTTTGGATTATCCGGAACGAGGTACATTGACAGAAAGAGGAGGTGTATTAGTGATTTACTAATAAGCCCTTACCTCAATTCCCTTCATGAAATTTACGAATGATTTGTTCACTACCTGATTTCCACCCGGTGTAGGGAAATTACCTGTGAAATACCAATCCCCTAAGTGGTTCGGACAAGCGATATTTAGATTCGCTACCGTTTGGTAGACAATCGATAGTTCCGCTTTCAGATTTTTGGGTTTTACGATTTCCGCAATTTTATCCGAGATTTCTTGGTCGGTAAATGGCGCATAAATCGCCTTCACAAAGTTTTCTTGGGATGCTGTTCCGTTTTCAAGGGCCAACAAACATTTCAAGTTGACTTCATCCAAGATATGCTCCAAATTGCGCTCCTTTAATAAGGCCAAAGCTGCACGGAAAGCAACAAATTCCTTCATTTTGGACATGTCGATTCCATAGCAATCCGGGTAACGAATCTGTGGTGCAGAAGAAACGATTACGATTTTCTTCGGAGATAATTTATCCAAAAGACTTAAAATACTCTTTTCCAACGTCGTGCCACGCACAATCGAATCATCGATTAAAACGACAGAGTCCACGTTCTTCTCGATTACCTCATATGTCGTGTCGTATACATGCGAAACCATGTCATCCCGCATCGCATCGCTCGCAATGAACGTACGCACTTTGACATCTTTGGATATCAATTTCTCTACACGCGGTCTGAAAGTAAGCAATTCTTCCAGTTGGTCTTCAAACAGAATTCCTTCCATGATCGCTTGCTTTCGTTCTTTGGCTAAATGATCTTCTAAACCATCAATCATGCCTAAAAATGCACTTTCAGCGGTGTTCGGAATATAAGAGAAAACAGTGTGTTTTAAGTCCTGTTGAACCTCATTTAGAATTTGAGGGATCAATAATCGGCCTAATTTTTTACGCTCACGGTAGATATCTGGATCAGATCCACGCGAGAAATAAATACGTTCAAACGAACATGATTTTTGCTCAATGCGGTCGATAAAAGGAACTTCTTGAACAGATCCGTCCATCGCAATAATCAACGCATGGCCGGGTGTAATTTCTTGAATTTGATCGTATGCACAATTGAATGAAGTTTTGATCGCTTGCTTTTCAGAAGCCACCACAACTACTTCTTCATCCATGTAATAATAGGCAGGGCGAATTCCAGCTGGGTCACGCGCCACAAATGAAGCCCCGTAGCCGGTCATTCCAACCATGGCATAGCCACCATCAAAATCTTTGCATGAACGCTCTAAAACGCGCTTAAGATCAATGTTAGCAGCCAATACATCCGATAATTCTGGATTTTCGTATTGGTCTTTAAACTTTCCAAATTGGCGTTGATTCTCTTCATCTAAGAAGTGACCAATCTTTTCCATCACGGTCACCGTGTCCACTTTTTCTTTGGGATGCTGACCTAAGGAAACCAATTTGTCGAACAAATCGTCCACATTGGTCATGTTGAAATTACCCGCCATAACCAAGTTTCTGCTGCGCCAGTTATTTTGGCGAAGCATCGGATGGCAGTTTTCAATTTCGTTTTGACCATGCGTTCCATAACGCAAATGGCCTAATAATACTTCTCCTGTGAAAGCCACATTGTCTTGCCACCACGCAGCATCATGCACGGCATCGATGCCCGTTTCACGCTTCGCGTCTTTCGCCAGTTTTTGTGCTTTTCTGAATTTCTTGTTGATTTTTCCGAAGATGTCTGCCACAGCTTGTGGTTCTACGGAACGGTAGCGGCTGATGTAGCGACTTCCCGGTTTAACATTAATCTTGATATTTGCGACGCCAGCCCCATCTTGTCCCCGGTTAACCTGCTTTTCCATCATCAAGTACAGCTTGTTTAAGCCATACATCGGCGTATTGTACTTGTCCAAGTAATGCTGAAAAGGTTTTCGCAATCGGATCAGTGCAATTCCGCATTCGTGTTTGATGGATTCAGACATTGGGGGTGTGGGTTTTGGCTAAAAATCAGCCCAAAATTAGCTAAATATTATGAGCTACAAATGTTATTTTTTGTTTTTTTAATCTAGACCTTCCAAATGCTGTAAATAAGCGTTGGAAATAGCATACACGCAATAATTCCACCTCCCAATAACAAATAAATCCAGTTGTTTTTGAAGCTGTCTGCCGGATGAATTGCTGTCCCTTTTTTAAAGTACATGAAGTAAGGTATGCGCAAGTAATAATAGATGGATACGGCCGTCATTAAAATGGCGATAATCAATAAGGCTAGGATGGGATTGCTTTGTGTCATTTGGTACTTTTCCCATAATTGACTGAAATAGTTGACCTTAGCTAGAAAGGTTCCTGCCGGCGGTAAACCAATCAAAGCAATGAATCCTATAAATAATGCCAAAGCACGTACGGGATAGGCTTGACCAAAGCCCGCCCAGTTACTCATGTCATCGATTTGGTATTGCTTCGTTTCAAGCTCATCTAAAATGTAGAATACTAAAATTGTACTCGCGCTATAGACCAAACTGTAAAACAATAAATTATCGACGCCTTGTTCAGCAGGCATTAACCAAACCATGGCCAAGAATCCACCGTGCGCAATACTGGAATAGGCAACCAAACGTTTGGCATTTGTTTGACTTAATGCACCTAAGTTCCCAACTAACAGTGTCAAAATCGCTAAAATGGCAATGACAACCTGCATAGAAACGGGTACAAAATGTACCAATCGAATGCCCAACCAAGCCACAGCGATTTTAGGTGCTGTGGAGATCCAACTCATCCAGCCCGCAGGCAAACTTTCCATGACATCTGGACTCCATGGATGAAAGGGTACCCATGACATTTTAAATAAAATTCCAGTTCCCACCATTGCTAAGGCCATGCCGGCTAAATAGGGATCTGCTGTAGCCAAGCCTCTGCTGAATGCCGAGTCCAAAATTAACATCGTTCCCGTTAGGCCATAAATCAGCGATAGTCCATACAATAGTATGGCTGATGTGCCCATGCCAAACAACACGTAAGGCAATGAAGCCCGGACGCCTTCTTTGTCTTTTCGTAAACCAACCAATAAATAGGTTCCCAAGGACATCAATTCAATGCTCAAGAAAATACTCAGGAAATGAACGCTTAAACTCGTGAGCAGGGAACCCAATAAAATCGAGAAAAAGCCGATTTTTTCTTCAAATGAGAAGGATTTTTGTTGGTATTGATTGATACTAATGATGACGAAACCGATCGCTAAAATCAAACAATTAATGGCGTTTGCGCCCGGATTCACCCACAACATGCGAAAGGCTACAAAGCCCTCTGTCCCATGCTTCATCCGTTGGTAAGCAAGTAACAATGCCAAAATAAGTCCACCTTGCGCAATCAAATAGCGCCATGAACGTGCGGTTTTACTCGTATTTCCCACTAAAAATAGGTCCCCTATGATACTGACAAGAATCCAAGCGGCAATCACTAATTCGGGTAGGATATGCTCATACCCTAGCAAAATTCTTTGCAATTGGTTGGGTAATGCCTGCATAAGTCCGTCTGCAATCATGGAATTACATTTTTTGTTTTAAATAGTGGGCCGTCGGGTTGTTGTCTTTCAATGCACACATTGCCTCGGGTGTTCCTTCGAAACTTAAATTTCCGCCATTTTCGCCGCCTTCTGGACCTAGGTCAATGATGTGGTCGGCACATTTTACAACCTCCATATTATGTTCGATGATGATAACGGTGTCGCCTTGCTCCACCAAATCATTCATCGCTTTCAATAATTTTTTGATGTCATGAAAGTGCAATCCTGTGGTAGGTTCATCAAAGATAAAAAGCGTTTTGCCTTTGTTTCCATTTCCTTTGCCTAAAAAGCTGGCCAATTTAACGCGTTGGGCTTCCCCGCCTGATAAGGAATTTGACGATTGGCCTAGTTTGATATAGCCTAATCCCACTTGAAAGAGCGGGTCTATTTTCTCAGCAATCTTGGGTGCTTTTTCTTGGAAATAGGGGATGCTTTCCTCTACGGTCATGTCCAAAATATCCGCGATGTGTTTGTCTTGGAATTTGATGTCCAAGATTTCTTGCTTAAATCGTTGGCTGTTACATGACTCGCAGGTCAATTTAATATCAGCCATGAATTGCATCTCAATGGTGATTTCCCCTTCGCCTTGGCAAGTTTCGCACCGACCGCCTTCCACATTGAATGAAAAATGAGCGGGTTTGTATCCACGGGTTTTGGCCAAAGGTAATTCTGAAAACAAGGCGCGAATCGCGTCATAAGCCTTGATGTAGGTAATCGGATTAGAACGCGAAGATTTTCCGATGGGCTGTTGGTCCACCATTTCAATGCTCGCAATTTTATTCGTACTGCCGCCTAATTCGCGGAATCGTCCTGTTTCCTCTGTGCCTAATTGTAAATTTCTTAACAAAGCCGGGTATAAGATTTTACGAATCAGGGTCGATTTTCCAGAACCGGAAACACCCGTCACCGCGGTCATGATGCCCAAAGGAATCTTGACGTCGATATTTTTTAAGTTATTTTCACTCGCTCCTTTGATTTCAATATGGGCCAAAGGCTTTCTTCGGAAACTTGGAACTTGTATCGTGTCTTTGCCTTGTAAAAACCGCAAGGTGTGGCTGTCGGTCGTTGTATCCAATAACGCTTCCGCCAAATTTCCCTGAAAACTCAGTTGGCCACCATGTCTTCCCGCATCAGGTCCAATATCAATGATCTGATCCGCTGCGCGCATGATGTCTTCTTCATGTTCGACGACGATGACCGTATTACCCATGGATTTGAGCATTTCTAATACAGAAATGAGTCTTTCTGTGTCTCTCGGGTGCAAACCTATACTCGGTTCATCGAGGATGTACATCGAGCCTACCAAGGCGCTACCTAAGGAAGTTGCCAATTTGATGCGTTGGAATTCACCGCCGGATAGGGTAGAAGTCAAACGGTTCAAGGTCAAATAGCCCAATCCTACGCGATTCATGTAATCCAATCGATTTTTGATTTCGATGAGGATTCGTTTTGCAACGGCCGTGTCGGTTTCGCTCAAGGTTAATTTGTCAAAGAAATCTTTGACTTTTGAAATGGGCCATAGTACCATGTCGATGATGGACGCGCCATCAATTTTGACATAACCGGCATCACCGCGTAAACGGGAACCTTGACATTCTGGGCAATTGGTTTTGCCACGGTAGCGTGAAAGTAGGACGCGGTATTGAATTTTGTAGGTTTCTTTTTCGAGGTGATCGAAAAACTGGGTTAAGCCCGCAAAGTATTTATTTCCTTTCCAAAGCAATTGCTTCTCCTTTTCCGTTAAATCCTTGTAAGGGCGGTGAATCGGAAAGTCGAAATGAATTCCATTTCGCAACAATGGATGTAACCAATCGCTCATACGCTCGCTACGCCAAGGGGCAATGGCACCTTCATAAACAGATAAATCGTGATCTGGGATGACTAAATCGGGATCTAAGCCTAATACTTTTCCGTAACCTTCGCAGTTCCGACAAGCACCGTAAGGATTGTTGAACGAGAATAAATTCAGGCTAGGCTCTTCAAAGGCCATGCCATCTAATTCGAATTTATTGGAAAAGCTTTTGCGTTTTTGGTCTTGGATTTCGACCCAACAAACACCATCACCTTCGAAATAGGCCGTTTGTACCGAATCGCCTAGTCGGAAAATGGTCTCTTCTTCGTTGTTGGCAATCAAGCGATCAATAAGTATGGCGATTTCGTTTCGTTTTTTTGTTAGCTTTTTTAAGCTTGCCTCATCTTCCACGAGCTCCTCCAAATCCAAAATTTCGGATTCGAATTTCAGTCGGGTATAGCCCTTCTGAATGAGCAATTGGCATTCTTCTAGTAAGGATCTTTCCGGGTGATTTAATAAAGGGGCTAAAATCAGAACCTTTTTTTGATCATGCGAAACGATCCAATCTACGATTGTCGAAACAGAATCCTTTTTTACTTCCTGACCAGAAACGGGTGAAATTGTTTTCCCAATGCGGGCAAAGAGTAATTTAAGGTAGTCGTAAATTTCGGTTGTAGTCCCTACGGTTGAGCGGGGATTTTTGGTATTGACCTTTTGTTCGATTGCGATGGCAGGTGCAACCCCACGAATGTAATCAACGGCCGGTTTTTCCATACGGCCTAAGAATTGGCGCGCATAGGAATTTAGACTTTCTACGTACATCCGTTGGCCTTCTGCAAAAAGCGTATCGAAGGCAAGTGATGATTTTCCTGAACCTGATAAGCCCGTTACGACGACCAATTTATTTCGAGGAATGGCAACGTCCACATTTTTTAAATTGTGTACGCGGGCACCTTTGATAATGATGTGTGATTTGGGGTCTAAATTTGCAAAATCTTGGGGTGCGGGAGAACTCATATCTCAAAATTATCCTTTAATTTTGACAAACCCAACCCCTAGCTTTGGCAATCCTTGAAGGTTTGCCAAAGCTAAGGTCGGGGAAAGTTTTTTTTGAATGCCACAACAACTTGATAATATGAAATCGACTTACTTATTTTTTGCTATTTTATTTTGCTCATTGAGTTTTAATTGTCTTGCGCAAGACCCGGTTGTCATTGCAGAAGAAGGCGCGAAAGGCGATCTAGATGTGGAGCCAGATGTAAGTGAATTAAGTTTTCGGGAGCGATTGCATTTTGGAGGGGGAATTTCGGGTCTAAGTTTTGGAAATCCGACGAGCGTTGGGCTTTCACCCATGGCTGGCTACATGGCTACGAATACAACGATTATAGGGGTGGGGATGACCTATCAGTATTTTGCTTATCGCGGTTACGCGGCATCTAATTTAATCGGGGAGCGGATATTTGTTCGTCAATATGTTCCCGCCTTGTCGGCACTTTTAGGACAAAGTTTTCTTACGGCGCAAGTGGAAAATTTCAGTGATATGACTAACCCCACCTATGCATATTCTAATCCAGTTTTAGTGGGAATCGGGATTGGATCTAAGATTGGAATCAATTTAAATGTGATGTATGATTTGAATTATTCTGCTACAAAAGCGTCTCCATATGGCTCTGCCTTGGTTGTCCAAGTAGGTGGATTTTTCTTTTAAATTTTTTAAAACA
>JAHEAY010000211.1 GCA_024642485.1 Cytophagaceae bacterium | reverse complement strand
TCCTCGGAAATGGATCAGATGAAGCAATCGATTTAATTATGCGCATGACCTGTCAATCAGGTGTACATAATATTATCTTGTGCCCTCCTACCTATGGCATGTATGAAGTGAGCGCTTCTATAAATCATATTGAACAGCGTAAGGTTAGCTTAACCAAGAATTATCAATTGGATGTGGAAAGTATTTTACAAACAATAGATAAAAATACGCGCTTGTTATTCCTTTGTTCTCCTAATAATCCGACCGGGAATAAATTGAATCGTTCGGATATTTTTACACTAATTGAATCCTTTAAAACAGGATTTGTCATCATTGATGAAGCCTACATTGACTTTTCTGATGAACCTAGTTTCATTTTAGAATTAGCGAAATATCCTCAGGTTATCGTGATGCAGACGCTTTCCAAAGCTTATGGATTAGCTTCCTTGCGTTTAGGAATGGCCTTTGCGAATCCTACCATTATCAGCTTGTTGAATAAAATAAAGCCACCCTATAATATTAGTGGAGCGACGCAGGAGATAGTTTATAAAGCACTAACTAACGTATCATTTAAAAATGAATCAGTTAAATCAATTCTTTCCGAACGCGACCGATTAAAAAAATCACTCATAAACGTTCCAGGGGTTATTCAAATTTATCCTTCCGATGCAAATTTCATATTAGTGCATTTTAAAAGAGCAAATGACCTTTTTGCGTTTTTGATTGAGTCCAAATTAATCACTAGAAACCGGAGTTCTGTCGCCTTATGTGAAGATTCTATACGAATTACGATTGGGTTATCAGAAGAAAACGATAAATTAGTTCAACTAATCAACCAGTTTTACAAAGCTTAATATGTTCAAACGCTTATTTCTTATCTTGATTCTACTTTGTAGCCTTACTACTGTAAAGGCACAAATGAAGGATTGGGCGGCTGGATTTAGAGTGGGCGAGCCCGGTGGATTTATGATTAAGCGCTATCTACCTAGTGGAAAAAATGCAATTGAAGTTAATTTTGGCACCTATGGCGGACTTTGGGGCACTAATCGCTCCTATCAAAACGGCTCCTTCCAAAACATCGGATTCTCCATGAATGCCTTGTATTTATGGCATCGACCTACCCTAGTCAATTCAGATTTACATTATTATTACGGAGCAGGACCTCAGTTTGTGTCTAGAAACTTATTCTCCAATAATTCTGTTTTCCCAGAAACAAAACGAGGTTTAGGTGCAGCTGGAGTAGCTGGACTGGAATACTTTCCTATTGATGCACCCAATCTCTCTTTCTTTGCGGAACTAGGGATGTATTCAGAATTATTACCTAATCCATTTTTTCTACACATTCAGGGTGGTGTAGGCGTAAAAGTCAATTTTTAATGGGGATGTAGCTCAGTTGGCTAGAGCGCTTGCATGGCATGCAAGAGGTCGTCGGTTCGAGACCGATCTTCTCCACACTTACAAACGGTCTTTGAAGGACTCGTATCCGAAAGATTTCAATAAGTGGAATTGCTCCTTTTTATCTAATTTACCGATACTAGGTAAGTTAACTCCATTAAATGTAGTTGTTTTCACCATTGTATAGTGAATCATATCTTCTAAAATGATTTCATCCCCTATTTGCAATTCCTTTTCAAACGAATAATCGCCATAGAAATCTCCTGCTAAACATGTCATACCGCCAAAACGATACGTGGGCTTACCTGTTTCAGGTTCTGAATTCGCTCCTCTTATCCGAGGTTTATAGGGCATCTCTAACGTATCTGGCATATGTGCCGCAAAAGATACATCTAAAATAGCCACCGTAATACCAGCAGATTCGACAATATCCAATACCGTTGATTTTAAAAAACCCGTTTGCCAGCCTACAGCTGAACCAGGTTCGAGAATAATCTGTAGGTTAGGGTATTTTTGGCAAAATCCTTTTAATAATCCAATTAAATGTGCCACATCATAATCAGCTCTTGTAATTAGATGGCCACCGCCTAAATTCAACCATTTTAAGCTAGGCAACAAATCGCCAAACTTCTCCTCAATTACGGCAAGAGTACGCTCCAAAACAAAGGAATCATTTTCACATAAAGTATGCGAATGCAATCCTTCAATACCGGTAGGTAAATCACCTAAATCTGAACGACGAATACCTAAGCGTGAACCAGCCACACAAGGATTATACATATCTGTCTCTACTTCTGCATATTCTGGATTAATACGTAATCCACACGAAATACCTGAAGCGTGAGCCCGATCTTTATACTGATGATATTGATTTAGGGAATTAAAGGTAATATGACCAGCATAAGAGGCTAATTCTTCCCATTCCGACTCTAAGTAGGCAGGAGAATACACATGAGGCTTAACGCCCATTTCCTCAAAAGCTAATCGCGCTTCGTGTAAGGAACTAGCTGTGGCTCCTGCTAAATACTGCTTTACTAAGGGAAACTCGTGGTAAAAAGAAAATCCTTTTAAGGCACAAATAATCTCTATACCTGCTTCTTGCTGAACTCGCTTTAACAGTTCAAGATTAGCAATCAGTAAATTTTCCTCCAATACATAACAAGGAGATGGAATCGAAGGATAGTACGGCATCTTAATATTCGTGAGGTAAAGTGATATTGTGTTGTTCTTCCCAAGGTAAACCGTGAATATTCAACAATTCCATAAATGGATCTGGATTAAATTCTTCCACATTAAATACGCCTGGAGCAAACCAAGAACCATCAATCATTAAGGAAGCACCAATCATGGCTGGAACCCCAGTGGTATAACTAACCCCTTGTGCCTGTACTTCTTTGTAACAATCTGCATGATGGCAGTTGTTCCAAACATAGTAGGTAGCATCCTTGCCATCTTTCATTCCTTTGATTTGGCAACCGATAGAAG
>JAHEAY010000111.1:4284-14491 GCA_024642485.1 Cytophagaceae bacterium | reverse complement strand
CGATTGGCTTCATGGGATGGAATTTGAATATGCGTTTCTCCTGCAAAAAGGAGTTTGTGTAAGGATTCTAAGGCCTCATCGCCCCCTTTTTGGCAGAAATTATTTGGCATTGGGCCGTGAATGCCCGCAATTTGCAAGTTGTCTATGTGGCATAATAAAGCCGTGATGTCTGAAAAGCCGACCATCCATTTGGGCGATTCTACAAAATGAGAAAAGTCTAAGGCGTCTAAAAAACGACTGCTACCATAGCCCCCGCGTAAAGGGAAAATAGCTTTAATGCTTGGGTCATCTAATGCCTGTTGCATATCGGCCCGACGCTGCTCGTCGGTGCCTGCCAAGCCAAAGTGTTTGGCAAGAAAATTCTCCGCAAATACGACCTCCAAGCCCCAGGATTCCAATACTTCAATACCCTTTTTCCATTGGTCGGAACTGGGCGGGGAAGCTGGGGAAACGATGGCTACGCGGTCACCTTTTTTTAATAGCGCGGGAATCTGCATGTAGGGTTTATTGGGTTGAGCTACAAATATGTCCTTTTTTTTCGTCAAAGGAAAGCCTGAAATTTCGTATTATTGTAAAAAAAACGGCTTGGCTTCCTCAAGATCTTTAGATTTGGTACATCCTTGTTACAACCCACATACGGGCTGGGCGGAGGATTTGCTATACTATTTTCAGCAATTTCGTGATCAATTGCCTGCAGATTTGCAGGTATCTGTATATCTCGTCAATGATGGGAGTTCGCAGGGAATTCAAGCTTCTGATTTGTTCTTGCTTGAGGCAGGTATCGCTTCGTTTCACTTCATCGATTTACCTAAAAATGTAGGTAAGGGTGCAGCATTGCGTGAGGCCGTTAAGCAAACAACTGGCGATTTGATCATTTATACCGATGCAGATTATCCATATAAAATGGAAAACGCACTTGAAATGTATCGCCGCCTAGCTACGGGAAATGTGGATGTTGTGGTGGGTGTACGTGATGAGCAATATTATGACTCATTGCCGCTTCGTAGGAAGATTTTTTCCCTGAGTTTGAAGTTGATGAATTACTTGTTTTTCCCTCGCTTGAAAGTCAAGGATACCCAATCCGGTTTGAAAGGCTTCAATCAGCGTGGAAAGGAATTGTTTTTAAAGACCCAAATCTCCGCTTTTCTGTTCGATATGGAATTCTTGGTTTTGGTTAGCCGTTCCAAAGACATCCGTTTTGAATGGATTTATGTGCAGTTGCGAGACGGAATCCAATTTTCGAGTATGAAATTCAAGACGATTTTGACCGAGTTGTTCAATTTTACATCGATCTTAATTCGCCGATTAATCTAAGTCTATGCGCCCGCAAATCATGATTACCTTGGATGTAGAGGAGTGCGATATTCCCACGGAGTATGGCTATGATTTGCCTTTGGAGGAACAATTGTCGGTTTCCCGCAAAGGGGTGGAGGCATTCATGAATTTGATGGATCGCTATGAAATTCCGGTGACGATTTTTTGTACGGGCGTTTATGCGGAGGCGAATGCAGATTGGATTAAGGCATTACATCCCCGGCATGCTCTAGCCTCACATGGGTATTACCATGGGCATTTTGATCCGAAGACGGATTTAAAGTCGTCCAAAGATTTACTTGAAAAGCTTAGTGGAAAGTCTATTTACGGTTTTCGGATGGCGCGTATGCAATATGTTCCTGAAGAAGAAATTGTGAAGGCTGGTTATACCTATCATTCTTCCTTGAATCCGACTTGGATTCCGGGTCGTTACGATCACCGCGATAAGCCGATGAAAGCCTTTTTTGAAAAGGGGCTTTGGCAGGTTCCGGCTTCGGTCACTCCGCGATTTCGGATACCTTTGTTTTGGTTGGCCTTTAAGAACTTTCCACTCTTACTATATAAGTACCTCACGCGCGCTTCCTTGCAAAATGGTTTTTTGAATTTGTATTTCCATCCTTGGGAATTCACGAATTTGGATGCTTATCCGTTGCCAGGGCATGTGAAGCGAGGTCATGAAGGGGAATTATTGGAAAAAATGGAGCGATATTTACGCTGGTTGAAGTCGGAGGACTTAGGCGATTTTATAACTATGGATACTTATGTCGGTCAAATCAGCAAATCGTAATCCGTGGTATGCGCGATTCTATGTCTTACTCTTCATTTGGGTAGGAGCGGGAATCTTTACAGGTTGGAAGCAGTATTCGCTTTCGGAGGTAAACTCACACATTAATAATTTTCAGATTTTCCGGGCGAGTTTTGGGCATTTTGTTCAAGGCATGCATTTGTATCCCTTGTATCCGCGGGAGTATTTTGACTTGTATCTATATGGTCCAGCCTTTGCTATTTTGATGGCACCCTTTGCTTATTTGCCTTTAGGCTGGAGTGTGGTGGTGTGGAATGCTTTGAATGCGGGGATGTTGTTTTGGGCGGTTTGGAATTTGCCTTTAGTCCAAAAGCAGCGCGCTTGGATATTATGGATTATTCTGAATTCTACGATCACGGCGCTGTTGAATACCCAGTTTCATGCCTTGTGTGTGGCGATGATTTTGTGGAGTTATATCCTCATGCAAAGAGGAAAATTAGGTTGGTCGGCTTTATTGATTGCCTTGGGAGTATTCATTAAGTTTTATGGCATTGTAGGTTTAGCATTTTTCTTTTTCACCAAAGAGCGTTTTCGCTATGCGGCCTATTTGCTGTTTTGGTTTGTGGTGGTATTTCTTTTTCCGTTTCTATTTGGCGGTTGGGATTATACCTGGCAATGTTACCAAGAATGGATGGAGGTTTTGTCGCATAAAAACACCTTGAATGTAGATATACGAAATTTACGGACAGATGTGTGTGTGATGGGCATGTTTCGACGGATCACGGGGGATGGGACTTTGTCGAATATGTGGTTTTTGATTCCTTCTATGTTGCTATCGGCTTGGGTATATTTTCAGCCGAAGAAATGGTTTCATGTGGATTTTCAGTTGCGATTGATGGCCCTGGTGTTGATTTATTTAATGTTGGCCAGTACAGGCACAGAATCTCCAACTTTAATTATGGCCTTTCCGGGTGTAGGACTTTGGTTTGTTTTGGGCGAAAAATCGCGTGGGCGCTGGATATTGTTTGTAATCACTCTGTTGATTTCGAGTTTTTCTCCGACAGATTTGTTCCCGAGGTTTTTGCGTGAGGCCTATGTGAATCGCTATGCGTTGATGATATTACCTCTATTTGTCGTGTGGCTGAGCTTGTTGTGGGATTTGCGCAAGCCTTTGCAGGAGGATTAAAGGAAGATTACTTCTTGGATGACGGTTTTGCCGGCATGTTTATTAATTAATTCAATCATTTTTTGTTTCGCCATGACGAGTTCCTTTTTCAGGGGGGCTGAGTCGATTTGCAGGTATAATTTCTGGTTTTTCGCGTAGACTTTGGTGGTTCTGGCGGCGATGGGTTTGCCCATAATTTCGGCCCAATTCGCTTCGATCGAGGTTTCGTCGAACTGGTTCTGGAGTTTATAGACACGTAGGAGTGCGTCAATCGCGTCTTTCAGCGGTTGGCTATCGTTTTTACGCGTTGCAGCACGGGGTCCTTTGGGGCTAAATGGCGAGTCCATGGAAACAAATTTGGGAAGACAAATGTACAGTATTTTGGTACTTTATGGCGTGTAAATAGGTTTAAATTAATTTTTTTTGAAAATTTTTTAAAAAAATAATTCTCAAAAAAGTACCTAATAATGGGGGGATTTTTGGTTAAAATATCAAGATAATACAATAGCGATGTGGGATAGGGGGGTATTTTGGCAAGGGAGGATAAATGCAGGTGTGCAAATTAATTGAGAATTCTATTACTTTTGCCTTTACCGAAAAAAGTTGTGGAGGCAAAACCTATGAAAACTACTCCCGCATTTTTCAACAAGTTTTATTAACAAAAAAATAATTCTTTAACCCCAAATTACCAAACTAATGAGTACACAACAACCAAAGCCAGCTGCTAAGCCAGCTGCAACTGAAAAAAAATCAGGTGGAATTTCTGCCGGTTTAATTCTAATTGTTCTTTTTGCCATTGCATTAGCTATTTACAACTTTGTAATGGGAGATCCTTCTCACTTTGAAGGAGGTACTACAGAAGGACACCCACTACCAGGCGATTACTTTGGTGTCGTTTACAAAGGTGGAGTAATTGTGCCAGTTTTGATGACTTGTTTCTTAACTGCATTAACATTTTCTATTGAGCGTTTATTCACAATCGGTAAAGCAAAAGGTACTGGTGATGTTAACGCATTCGTACGTTCAGTACAAGCGGCTTTAGACAAAGACGATGTTGAAGGAGCTTTGAAAGCTTGTGATAAGCAAAAAGGTTCAGTAGGTAACGTTACTTTATCTGCTATCAAAAAATACAAAGCGTTAATTTCTGAGTCTTCTTTAGACAAAGAGCAAAAATTAGCTGCATTGAGCAAAGAAGTTGAAGAAGCTACTTCATTGGAATTACCAATGTTAGAGAAAAACTTGACTATCATTGCAACATTGGCATCAGTATCTACTTTGATCGGTCTATTAGGAACGGTAGTTGGTATGATCAAGGCCTTTGCTTCATTAGGTAACTCAGGTGGATCTACAGATTCATCAGCGTTAGCGAATGGTATCTCTGAGGCCCTTATCAACACTGCGTTAGGTATCGGTACTTCAGCGATCTGTATCATTGCATACAACGTATTTACAGCGAAAATTGATGAGTTAACTTACAGCATTGATGAAATCGGCTTAAGTGTTAACCAAAACTACGCTACACATCACAATTAATATTTGAACTGATTTAGGGGCTTTGCCCTTTCATTCAATTTTATTCACTGTTCAAAAAAATAATTGTTATGCCAAAAGTTAAAGCTAAACGACATAGTGTCTCACTCGACATGACAGCGATGTGTGATGTGGCTTTCCTTCTTTTGACGTTCTTCATGTTAACCGCGAAGTTCCGTCCAGAAGAGGCAGTTACAATCACGCCACCATCATCTATCTCAGAGAAACCTTTGAATACGAAAGATGGTATGCTGATGGTTAGTGTTTCACCAGAAGGAGGCGTTTATTTGGCAACTGATGATCAAATGGCAAGAGAGTTTATGTTAGAGCGTATGGCTAATCGCTATGGTATCGCTGTAACGGCTGAAATGAAGAAGAACTTTATGGCTTCGGAAATTGTAGGCTATCCTCTTGGAGCTATGCGTCAGGTGTTGAATATGAAACCTTCAGAAGCTAAAAAGCTAAGCAAGGGAATTCCAATTGATTCAGCTAATAACGAGTTATCGTATTGGGTGGGTTATGCGAAATTGTCTAATCCAGAGTTAAAGGTTGCTATTAAAGGAGATAAAGAGTCTAATTACAAAGTGTTTGCTGATATCATCGGTACTTTGCAAGCTCAGAACATCAATATCTTTCAATTGGTAACTGGTCCGGAAAATAAACCGAAATAAGTTTTCATTTTTAATTACAAACAGAAATGGCAGAAATAGATAGCTCCGGCGGCGGGAAGAAAGGCGGGAAGAAGCGTAGTAAAAAGATGTCGACCAAAATCGACATGACACCTATGGTGGACTTAGGCTTCTTGTTGATTACTTTCTTTATGTTAACGACTACGTTAGCAAAACCCGTTACCATGCAATTAAACATGCCTGATAAAACGGATACGAAGGAAACTTCACCTGTTAAATTATCGGAAACACTTACCGTGTGTCCAGATGTTGACAAGGTGTATTACTACCAAGGTATTCCTACTGAAGCAGGTACAGTAATGCAGGTGACCAACTATTCTGAGACAGGCATTCGCAAAGTGATTGCGGATCTTAAGGCGAAGGTTGGTTCTAATTTTACCATCGTAATTAAGCCTACGAAAAAAGCAAAATATCGTAATATGATTGATATGCTTGATGAGTGTGCGATTACCAACAACAAGCGTTATGCTTTGTTGGAGATTGATCCGGATACGGAAGCTTTGATTAAACGATCAGGTAAATAGACCTATTAAATTAATTTTAAATTAAACGAATATTATGTCACAAGTAATAAGCCAAAATGCTACTTTGGACGATATTATCTTCAAAGACAAAAACCGTGAATTCGGTGCTTTTGTTCTTCGTAAGACGTATCCCAAAGTAATGAAGCGGTCGGTATTACTAGGCTCTGCACTCTTTGTCGGTGCTCTTTTAATCGCAGCTTTCTGGAAACAGTTGACTGCAGAATCAGAAGAAAAGACTGAGGTGACTGCTGAAGTAATGAAACTGGATAAGCCAGCTCCAACCAAGAAGGTTGAGTTGCCTCCACCGCCACCGCCGCCACCACCCAAAGAAATTCCTAAGGTGACTACGACGAAATTCTTACCTCCTGAAATCAAGCATGATGAGGAAGTAACGAAGCCTGAGCCGCCACCTGAAGAAGTTCGTGGTAACACAGCATCGGAAACAGTGAAAGGGGAAACGGAAACGTATGAACCACCAGTGGATCCAGATGCAAAAGGCACTGAGCCAGTTGAGCCGCCTAAACCAGCTGAAGATGAAATCTTTACAGCGGTTGAGCAGCAAGCAGAATTCCCTGGAGGACCTCGTGCATTCGGATCCTTCTTGCAGAAAAACTTACGTTACCCATCAGCTGCACAACGTGCAAACGTGGGAGGTAAAGTATACGTTCAGTTCGTTGTGAACACAGACGGTACTATCCAAGACGTTCAAGTTTTGAAATCTGTAGGTTTCGGTTGCGACGAAGAAGCCGTACGTGTAATTAAATCGGTACCAAGATGGACTCCTGGTAAGCAATCGGGTCGCCCAGTGCGTTCTCGCTTTACACAGCCGATCACGTTCGTGTTATCTGAGTAATTTTTATTTGAAGATTCATGTCAGACCTGCTAAATGTTATTTGGCAGGTCTGATTGTTTAAATTCCATTATGAAACGTTCCATGGCCATTTGGGTTAATATTTCTTTTCGTGTTTTTGTCGCCTTAGCATATACTTTATTGGGTGCTTATGTTGCCTTTTGGTCTTCATTCGATTTAGGTGAATGGGGGGGCGTGCAGATTACCCTTTTCTTAGGAATCCTATTTATGTTGTATGGATTGTTTCGGATTTGGCGCGCTTATTTGTATTTTCGAGAAGCTGATGAATCATCTAATTATGCTGAATATGAAGACTAAATTAATGGCCGGCTTATTGACTGCAATTGTCATGATGGGCTGCGGTACGAAAAAAAATGAAGTGAAAGATGGGCCTACAACTGGAACGATAAGTCTTGGGGTCGATGAGTCTTTCCAACGGGTAGTGGAGGCTGAAAAAGTGGCTTTTCGCGACAACTACCATTTTGCGAATATCAATTTGCAATTCAAGCCTGAGAATGAAGCGATTGCCGATTTACTCAATGATAAGGTTCGAGGTGCTGTTGTGACGCGGGAATTGACCGATGCTGAAAAGGCTGTGTTTACGCGCGAGAAAATTACCTACCGTAGTTTTAAGTTTGCGGCAGATGGTATTGCCTTATTGGTTCATCCTTCAAACAAAGACACCTTAATTGGTTTAGATCAATTGAAGGCATTGCTTTCAGGCCAACAAAAATCATGGAAATCCATCGGTTCTTCGCGCGGAGGGGATGTTGAATTAGTGGTAGATAAGGCGAATTCGAGTAACATTAAGTTTCTTGTTGACCTGTTTGGATTAGGGAATAAAGGATTGTCGGTATCTGCTGCGGGTTCCAACAAAGAGGTAATCGAATATGTTAAATCACATCCGAATGCAATGGGAATTATTGGGTCGAATTGGATTAGTGATGGGGATAATCCTACTTCCCTTGGGTTTATTCGTTCGGTCAATGTGATGTCGGTCGCGAAGGAATCTTCGTTACCCAAGGCTGAATTTTATCAACCCTTTGGCTATAATTTGGCATTAAAGAAATATCCTTTGCGTCGTGAAGTGAAGATTATATTAAAGGAATCTTATTTAGGTTTAGGGACTGGATTTGTCAATTATGTCTGTGGAGACATGGGGCAGTTAATTGTTTTGAAATCAGGCTTAATTCCTTTGACCCGACCTATCACGATTCGACAGTATCAAATCAGTCAATAATGGCTAATTTATGGCCTTGAATTTTGAATTTTTAGGAGAATTATTAGTATATTTGTGATTCTAAAATTATTAAACTTTTAAAGTAATTAGTTGAATTATTTCAATGTTTACGCCTAAGAAAAATACTATTTAAACAAAATTTTAATTAACAATGATGAAAATGAAATCATGGCTTTTGGGAGTTGGTTTGTTGTTGACCAATTTGGCTTTCGGGCAGACAGTTCAAGATGGTTTGCATATGATGGATCGCCATCAACCGAGCCGTGCGAAACAGGTTTTTGAGGGTTTAGTTGCTGCTCAACCTACAGGTGAAAATTATTTTTATTTAGGATATTATTTCTTGAATCAACGCGATTGGGATAATGCTCGTAAGGCATTTGAAGCAGGTAAAGCGGCTGATCCTAAGAACTATTTGAATCAAGTAGGTTTGGCTTCGATTTTGGTAGGTCAAAATAAGGTTAATGAGGCAAAGCCAGAGTTTGATCGTATTTTGGCGGAGACTAAGAATAAAAACGTTGATGTGATGTACCGAATTGCTGAAGCATATTCGATGTATTATATTTTGGGTAAAGAAGATTCATTCAATGCGAATAACAATGATCCTGCTGAGGCAATTCGTTTGATCGATTTGATTCAGGATCGTATGATGAAGGATAAGAAATTACCTACAGCCGATCATTACATTGTAAAAGGAGATGCTTATTTGATCAAGAATGATGGTGGAAATGCGGTAACTGCTTACGAAAATGCAATCGCACAAGAGCCACGTAACATCAAGGCAAAAGTGAAAATCGGTACGGTTTACTTACGTGGTAAAAACTACAAGGAAACTCAAGCTCGCTACAAAGAGGCGATTGATTTGGATTCTAACTATGCACCAGCATTGCGTAAGTATGGTGAGTATTTGATCGTAGGTAGCCAATACAAAAATGCTTCTCGTTATTTCCGTCGTTATTTGGAAAAAGCTGAAGCTACTCCTCAGGTTACTTTAGAAACCGCAAAATTATTGTTCTTGTCGAAAGATTACGAAGGAGCAATGAAATTTACGGATGAAGCTGATAAGAAAGGAGTTCAAGATAATGACATCTACCGTATGCGTGGATATTCGAATGTGGAGATGGGTAATTTCCAACAAGGTATCGACAACCTAGACGGTATGGTGAAGAAAGGTGTTAAGCCTTATTTCATGGATGATTTGTATTTCGGTAAAGGATACCAAGGATTAGGAAAAGATTCATTGGCATTAGTTTACCTTGAGCGTGCAGCTCCTTTGGATACAAACAATAATGTGTATTCTATCATTCACGATGTGCGTTACAAGCAAAAGCGTTATGCGGATGCTGCAGCTGCTGGAATGAATGCGATTCAGTGGAAAGTGAAGAAAGCTCAAACTGTGGGTTCAGGTGATTACTTTAAAGTTGCCATGGATTATTACTTGACATCTGCGTTTATCAATAAGGCAGATACGATTGCTCGTCCAGCAATGGCGATGCGTGCTGATACGATGTTTGCGAAGGCAATTGAAATCAATGACAAATGGCCTCCGTTCTACATTAACCGTGCGCGTGCAAATAACTTAATTGATTATACAGGTACGAAATGGTTGGGGGCTCCTTATTATGAGAAATTCTTAGCTGCGGTGGAAACACAACGTTCTGAAAAAGGACAATACAAAGAAGATAAAAACCAATTATTTGAGGCGTATAAGTTCTTAGGTGGTTATCATTTATCGGTAACAAAGGATGAAGCCAAAGTGAAAGAGTTGTTCACGAAAGCGCAAGAGATTAAGCCTGACGATGCCGACATCAAAGCTTACTTTAATCCGACCCCAGCGGGTGCTCCAGTTGCACCTAAAAAATAAGATTTTAAGAAGCCCAGCAATGGGCTTCTTTTTTTTAACGAACATGAATTATGGCTTACGCATTAATTACAGGAGCAAGTAAAGGCATTGGGAAAGAGATTGCAAATGAGCTAGCGATCAAAGGATATGATTTATTGCTCATCGCACGAAATTCCTATGAACTTCAAATGGTCAAGGAGGAATTTGAAAAGAAGTATGGCTTGAAGGTGGATTACCTAGTCGCCGATTTATCGGAAGTGGGTTCTGTCGATCGTATCGTTACTTGGGTCGAAGAAAAGCAAGTTGATTT
>JAHEAY010000111.1:0-4184 GCA_024642485.1 Cytophagaceae bacterium | reverse complement strand
TGGTCAAGGAGGAATTTGAAAAGAAGTATGGCTTGAAGGTGGATTACCTAGTCGCCGATTTATCGGAAGTGGGTTCTGTCGATCGTATCGTTACTTGGGTCGAAGAAAAGCAAGTTGATTTGCGCGTCTTGGTTAATAACGCAGGTTATGGCTTGGTAGGTCAATTCGAAAAATACAGCTTCGAAGAGAATCAAAAAATGATGCAGGTTAATATGCAAGCATTGGTTGAGATGTGCCAAAAGTTTTACCCTTACTTGGTTGGGAAAGGTCAAGCCTATGTATTGAATATTGCGAGTTCGACAGCTTACCAAGCGATTCCCAATATGAGTTTGTATGCCGCAACGAAAGTGTTTGTTTTGAATTTCTCTCGTGGTTTATTCCATGAGTGGAAAGAAAAAGGTATTTCGGTTACGGTGGTGAGTCCGGGGGCTACAACGACCAACTTCAATGATCGTGCAAACTTACAAGATAAGGCACGCAAGGCAGCAGAAAAGGTGACGATGACACCTGCTGCGGTAGCCAAATTAGCGGTGGATGGGATGTTTGCGAAGAAGATCGAAGTGATTACAGGTATGGTCAATAAATTAGGTGCATTTTTGGCCTGGGTCGCACCCAAAGCCATTAGCGAAAAAGTCGCCAAAGGGATTTATGAATAAGTCAAAGGGTCTGCATTTGCAGGCCTTTTTTGTTGGTTGAGATGACATGTGAACCTGCGACCAAAAGCCTTCCAGAAGTGTACGCACCGGACAGCGCTACATTCCGATTTTAGGTAATGGTATGTTTCAGGAATTTTTGTCAATCTGAAACAATGAATATTCGGCTAACACTTGACCATTTTTCCGTAAACATCTTCAACATGTACGTGCCTGATATGACATCTGCGAGTTCAATGCGCTGAATTTGCATGGAGTCACTCAGTTGCCAATGTTTGATACTTGTACCTTGTAGATTATATAATTCGACCTCAATGTTTTGAAGGGATTCCTGTATTTCGATTTGCATTTTTTCTCCTTTGTTTGGATTCGGATATACATGTATGCCTGGGTCGTCTGGAGGAATACCAAAACTCGCTACCTGAAAGGGGGAATAACATTGAATGGGTTTGGCATCTGCCATTTCATATTTTCGAATGGCTCTCACCTGAAATAATCCAGATTGTCTCATTTTGATTTGAGCTGTCGTGTCGAGTAAGCTATTCTTATTTAAAATCCATTCATACCTAGAAATGGGTTCTTGGTTGGATGCAACTATAAAGTATACACCCGATCGAATGAGTTTGGGCATCCATGGGTTTTCTTGGGCTATGACTCGAATGGGAAGGCTAGGTGGGGACCAACAGCCATATTCGTTCTGTGTTTTTAGGTAGATGACATCACTCGTTGCGACTATGATGGAATCGCTTTTTGCGCCGGTACTCCAGTGGTACTCGAATGCCGGTGATGCATGAACAATAATGTATTCACCTAAACAAAATTGCCGATTTGTTGCATGGATGCTAGGTTGCTGTTCGTCGGGGAAGTGGTATGTTGTCATGGATTCGCTAAGTGGAGACCAACAACCCATTGAATCCTGCCAAGCTACTTCGTAGGAGGCAGGACGGAGGGAGTAAATAATGTGCTTCGTTTCATGGGTAGACCATCGGTAGTTGATGCCGGTTTTATTTAGGGTCAATTTTGTCGAGTCACCCCGACAAAATCCTCCGTTTTTTAGTAAAAGGATCTTAGGTATCTCGGGTGTTGGGTTCACTTGTATACTTAATGTTTTGCTGGGATTTGACCAACAAGTTCCATCATCTGACACTTGGGCATGAACCTCAATATTGCCGGCTTGTTTGCCAAACACGATGAATGTTGAATCAATATTTTGTCTGTTCCATAAATAGAAGGGATGTGAATCAATCGTACGGACCAGGGCGGAATCTCCGACACAAATATGTTTGGCAGTACTGACGAGTGATGGCTGTGCAGGTTTGGTATGCACTTCGATATAAATGGATTCGCTTCGATAGGTACAGTTATTTCGCTGAATGATGGCTTGGTAATTGCCCGGTGCGAGAACTTCGTTTAGATTGTTTTGCTGTGTAAAAAGATGTCCATTATATTCCCAGCCAATCATGTTTGCGCCGTTCGGTAATTGAATACCTAGGCTTGTTTTATCGCCCTCACAAACGAAATTTTGGTAGTTGGTCTGTATGTTTATTTCAGGAGGATTAAGTCCGGGAAGTAAAATAGTTAGCGGTTCGCTGATGCTCTCAGGACAGACGATATGGAGTTCCGTGTTTTCGGGAATGTAGGATTCGAAATCATTGCTTACTAAGGTTGTTTGTCGGTTTATGGTGATTTGCGTTCTCATGGGGCAGCCGCTTACATGCAAACCATATGTCGCCGAACCGCAGTTTTGTCGGAGTTGGTAACTTAATTGGACGCGAGGTAATGGCTTTGATGTTGTGTCAACCGTAGGTGGATTGACAATGGGGGGAGGATTAACAATAGGTGGCGGAGTTGTATTTGTACTATCCACGGGGTTGCATGATTCGGCCGAACGAATTCTGACAGCTATGGCCGTTCGATCACTTTCACAACCATTGATTTTTTGAGATACATAGCGGGTTAAGGTGCTATTTTCAGGATTTGAGATGGAGGAATAGGTCGTTGCGGTACTCAATGGGCTAGTACTCGTGGCATTCTGATACCAAATATTATTAACCCCTCCACTTGCTTTAAAAGTAATCGTAAGACCTGGGCAGATTTCTCCCATTGTTCCTGCATTGTCGGGCGGAGCTGGTTTGGGAAACGCTTGTGCTTGCGTTCCTGTTGATAGAGGACTTTCGCATCCGGTGTTGTTGCAAGCGGCGAAGTACGTTCGTGGGTTTTCGTCTGTGTGTGTTACGAGCAATCGCGCGCCTGATCCGATGGGATTTCTCTGGGCATCATACCATTGCGTTGTATAGGGAGAACAGCCGGAAGCATTGACTGAAAAGGCCTGATTGATGCATCCTGAATAGGTGTTTGCTGCGTGGCGGGGTATGGGGCTAAGTTTGATTTGTAAAGTGATTTCAGTTGAAGTACGTGGGCATGTGATGGTTTGATTCTGATTACTCATTGAACCCTCATTATCGTTATTGGGACTGACGGTAAAGTCGATGCGTATTTTGAATTTCTGTCCATCGAGATTCGCGGTGGCCTGTGTGATGCGTAATTGATATTGTTGGCTCCCTTGAAATTGGTTATCATCCACCAAATCGATGAACGCCCCTCCATTGATTGATCGCATCCACTGGAATTGGGTTGCCCCTTCGGTTTGGACGGATTCCAAAACTCCATTTCCTCGCTCACAAATCGCAGGATTCAGAATGGAATTGATTTTGCGTAGTTGTATGCTTGCAGGATTTGAATAAACGAAGCAGCTCCCAATACCCACTTTTACCCGATATTGCGTTCCCGATGGATTAGCTGTATTTCCTGTGGGCATGATTTGGTAATTCGCTTGCGTTGCTCCTGTAATCGTTGAGAAGTTCGCATCCTGAGGTCTTTTCTTCTCCCATTGGAAAGATGTTCCATTACTCGCCACGATCATCCGTATCGAGTTGCCATCGCAGTCGGCCTGCGACTGGGGTTGCTGGGTTATGCTGGGGCATTGGGGGAATGCGAGGAAGGGGAGGAGGAGAAGGAGGAGGGGTTTCATTTTATTAGGGTTAGGTTTTATAGCCCCAGACTTAAAAGAGTCCGAAGTCCGGAGTCTAGGGTTAGGTGTTATTCGCCTTCGGCGCTCCCTAAGCCTTGGCCTAGGGACCCCCAGACTAAAGTCTGGGGTTATAAGTTTGGTTTGCCTTTGGCTGCCCCAGAATAAGGTCTGGGGTCATGAGCTATTTATAACCTCAGACTTTAGTCTGAGGATTTCTACGTGAAAATAAACCGAATGCTCATGGCATCTCATTCCCAAAATGAATCCCACCTTCGATTATCAACTTATCGATAAAAAAAAGCCAGCCCCCGATCATCGGAGGCTGGCAGGAAAATCAATAAGATGATAATTTTAGATATCGCAGATGCCAACGGCCTGTGCAAGGGAAGCCATTTTGTCTTCGCGAGCCGGAATGAATTCCTGGCCAATGTATCCTTTATATCCTGTGTCGTAAATCGCTTTGATGATCGCGCGGTAATTCAATTCTTGCGTGTCATCAA
>JAHEAY010000107.1 GCA_024642485.1 Cytophagaceae bacterium | reverse complement strand
TATCCGTTCAAATCAATTTTCAGCCCTTTTGGGAGAAGCCTCCTATTTTCATGTGGTTGCAGGTATTGAGCTTTCAGTTCTTTGGAACTTTTACGGAAAACGCATGGACATCCATGGAGTTTGCGGCTCGTTTCCCGAACGCCCTGGTAGGAATTGCTACCCTGTTGATTTTGTTCAGAATCGGCAAGAAGCATGTTTCTGATAATTTTGGGCACTTGTGGGCCTTTTCTTATTTAGCTGCCATAACGCCGCATGTATATGCAAGTTCAGGAATTATTGATCCGCTGTTTAACTTGTTTATTTTCCTAGGAATTTACGCCTATTCTCAATTTTATGTGCAGCCCAATTCATTTCGTTGGGCGTTAGGTGCCGGATTGAGTATTGGTTTAGGTATGTTGACCAAAGGGCCAGTAGCCTTGTTATTATGGGGTGCAACATTATTGGTTTATGGAATCTGGCAACAAGTGTGGAAGTCAAAGCCTGTCGGCCGACTGCTTTTAGGGGCTAGCTTATCGGGAGTTATCGCCGTATTGCTTTTTGCTTCTTGGTATGCTATGATTATCATGAAGTTCGGTTGGGGAATTTGGGATGATTTTGTGGCCTATCAAATTCGATTGATGACGACAGGGGATGCCGGGCATGGCCAACCCGTTTATTATCATGTATTGGTTTTATTGTTGGGTTGTTTACCTATTTCGATATGGGCTGGTGCACGCTTGCTACGAAGAAAATCAACGGATGAAGCAATTGACTTGACACGCTGGATGCAAGTATTGTTTTGGGTGGTCTTGGTGATTTTTAGTTTGGTAAAGACCAAAATCATTCATTATTCCTCGATGTGCTGGTTGCCTTTGACCTATTTTTCAGCGCAAGTGTTGACGGAATTTCAGTTGGGCCAATGGACTTGGAAACGTTCTTATTCGATCGCATTAGGAGTGGTTGGTGTCCTTTTTGGAATTGTTTTAAGTTTGGTCCCGCTGATCGGGATGTATGCCGCAGAGGCATCTATTTATATTCAAGATACTTTTGTTAGAGAAAATTTGCAGGCACCCGTTTATTGGTCAGGTTGGGAATGGATGATTGGTTTTGCATTCATCGTACTTGTGTTGTGGACTATACTAGGCCGTAGTTTAAGTTTCCAGCGCATCATTCGATTGATGTTCGGCTCTGTATTGGTGATGATGTGTTTTATGGCGTTAGTTTTACCTAAAATTGCAGGCTATACCCAGGCAACGCCGATTGATTTTTATGTGTCGCATGTAGGCCAAAAGGTTTACATTGAAACGGTCGGCTTTAAATCCTTTGCCCACTTATTGTATTTTCAAAAGCAGGGACCGAGTCCGGATGGAGAGGCCTTGATGAAACAATCCTCGACAGACCGCCCCACCTATTTTGTGATGAAGTCAGATGCCGAGGATCGATTTAAGTATCATCCTCATTTGAGATTAATCAAAGAGGAAAATGGTTTTCTATTTTACAAACACGTGAATTAGTTTCCGTTCGGGAAGAAGAATGCGCCTTCGATGGCTGCATTTTCATCAGAGTCTGAACCATGGATGGCGTTTGAACTTAACGAGCGAGCAAAGCGCTTGCGTATCGTTCCTTCTGCCGCTTTCGCTGGGTCAGTTGCGCCGATTAATTCTCGGAAATCTGAAACTGCATTTTCTTTTTCCAAAATCATGGGAATGATCGGATTGGAAGACATGTATTCGCACAATTCGCCATAAAATGGACGTTCTTTGTGCACTTCATAGAATTTGCCAGCCTCTTCAGGAGTTAAGTGTACTTTTTTAATCGCGACTATGCGGTAACCCGCTTCTTCAATTTGTTGGATGATAGGCCCTGTAAACCCGTCTAAGACTGCGTCGGGCTTAATCATGGTAAATGTTCTATTTGTTGGCATTACGTTTTTTTTACAAATTTATCTCTAACTTTGCGAACGCCCAAATTTGTCGGGTGATACGAATTTTTATGTCTTCGATTTCTGCGCTGCGCGCCCTTTTAATTCCTGGTCAATCCGTTGTCATAACGACGCACTTCAATCCTGATTCTGATGCTATAGGTTCAAGTTTAGCTTGGCAGAAGTATTTGATTAAGAAGGGTTTGCGTGTAGATGTGGTTATCCCATCTGCTTTATCTCGAAATCTAACGTGGATGCCGGGTGCAGATGCGGTGCTCGACTTTGAAAATATCTTGCATAAGACTACGATTGAAACCAAAATTCATGCCGCGGATTGGATTTTTTGTTTGGATTTTTCGGGTATGCAACGTTTGCATGGCTTGGCCAATTGGGTGAAGTCGGCTCGCTGTAAGAAGGTAGTCATTGATCATCATTTGGATCCGGAGGATTTTGCGGATTATTATTACCACCGGACAATTGCAGCATCTACTTGTGAGTTGATTTTTGATTTAATCAGCGAATGGGGCGATGAGGCGTTGATCGACGAGGAGATGGGTGAATGCTTGTATTCGGGAATCATGACGGATACAGGTTCTTTTCGTCATCCAAATACGACGGCGCATGTGCATGAGGTCGTAGCGGAATTGATCAAAAAAGGAGTCAATACGAATGCAGTACATCGCAAGGTATTTGATTCAGCGAGTTTGCATCGTTTACGTTTTTTAGGTCATGTGTTGGCAAACCGTCTGGAATATTTGTCGGATTTCCATTTGGCTTTAATGTGGATAACGGAAGAAGATCAAAAGCAATTTAATTCACAAGCAGGAGATACGGAGGGAATGGTGAATTATGGATTACAATTAGAAGGTGCGGTGTGGTCGATTTGTATGATACAGCGACCGGATGGAGTAAAATTGTCTTTCCGTTCGATTGAGCCATTTGCTGTGAATACGTTTGCGTCCACTTATTTTGAGGGAGGAGGGCATAAAAATGCGTCGGGAGGAAGATTTTCTGCGGGAGGAATTGAACAAGCGAAGGAAAAATTAAAGGAAGTGTTACCTTTGTATCTTTCTGAAATTAAACGAGTTAAAAATTTATAAAAATAAACAAATAATCATGCGTAAATCGATTGGATTACTAGCTGTAGCTGCTGCAATGGTAGTGGGATGTGGCAAAGACAAAGTAGAAGTCATTGAAGGAGTTAAAATTCAAATTCACGAACACGATGACAAAGCACAAAAATTGAAGGATGGTGATATCATTACGTTTGATTTGGTGATTCGTAACGGAGCTGATTCTGTTTTGCAGGATACGCACAAAGAAGGCCAACCAGGTAAAGGGATGGTTCAGGCGCCACAAGCGGCTCCAGGAGCATTCAAAGGTACATTTGAAAATGGTTTACGTTTATTGTCGGTGGGTGACTCTGCAACAATTTTGGTGCCAATTGATAGTTTAATCAAGACAGTACAAGCTCCTTTGCCTCCATTCTTGAAGCCAGGAACGGATTTGAAATATTCCGTACGTATTTTGAAAGTTCAATCGAAAGGTGAATTTGAGAAAGAAATGGAAGCGCAAGCAGCGGTAGCGAAGAAAAATGCGGCGAAGCAAATCGCTCAAGAGCCAGCATTAATCGCAGCTTACATTGCTAAGACTGGTAAATCATTCAAAAAAACGGCTTCAGGTTTGAATTATTCAATCGAAAAGCCAGGTTCAGGTCCTTCACCTAAAATGGGTGAAACTTGGGTTGTGAACTACAAAGGTACGTTCATGAATGGAAAAGAATTTGATAAAGGAAGTGCAGCAGAGATGCCATTGGGACAAATGATTCCTGGTTTTAATGAGGCTTTAACGTTGATGAAAGCGGGTGGTAAAGCAACTTTTGTGATTCCATCGCCGATCGCCTATGGTGATCAAGCGCGTGGTCCGATTCCAGCGAATTCTGTATTAGTATTTGAATTGGAAGTTCTTTCGAAGAAATAATTTCCTGAAGTTTTATGATCATTGATACGAAATGCTAACCTAAATCGTTAGCATTTCGTTGGTTAATTGGGATACATGTTAAATCAAAGTAGTTTGAAAAAAGTAGTATTTGCATTCGGAATAATGCTAGGCATGACGTCATGTTTGACTAACGTCGAGTTAGCGGATGAAGCTAAGGCGAAGGAGAGTCAGGCACAAATTTTGTCATACTTTTCGAAGTTAGGCCAAAATCCCATCGCCATGGAAGATGGTGCGTATTATTACGTGACTAAGCCCAATGTAGCAGGTGAGACTGCTGCCAAGGGTGATACACTTCATGTACATTACGTTTTGTCAAATCTTTTGACAGGAGAGGTTTTGGATAGTTCGAAGACGCCTTTGGTGTATCAATACGGCTACTTGAACCCTGTTTATGCCAAATTGATGGCACACATCAAAGATGGCGAACAAGCTGTGATGGCTATTCCGGGTACTTCTCAGAGTTTTGTAGGACTTCCTGCTTATACCCCCTTGAAAGTTCAGGTGAAAAATTATGTAGTTCGTAGTCAAAATGACCAAATTGAGGACTTCATTGCAAAGAAGAAATTAGCGGTAACCGAGCAATTAGCAAATGGATTGCGTTACATCCGTGTAAGTCCTGGAACGGGAGATGTACCTACAGCAGGAAAAATTGTTAAGTTGAAGTATACAGGTCGTTTCTTAAATGGTTTCGCTTTTGATGGAAATATGGCTCGTACAGATAGTTTTTCCGTAACAATCGGAGGAACATCGACGGTCATTGGATTTCAGACTGGCATTGAAAAAATGCGTTTGGGAGAGCGTGCTATTTTGGTATTTCCATCACCAATCGGTTACGGAGAAAAAGGTTCGGGTTCTACGATTCCTGGTTTTACGCCATTAGCTTTTGAAATTTATGTTGCCAAAATTCAATAAAATGAAATCCATTTATTTGTTTTTATTCATCAGTTTGGGTTTGTTGTCCAGCTGCGCATTCAATGAGGTTAATCAGCAAACGGAGCAAGCTGATGCAGCTATTCAGAAATACATCAAGGATCGTAGTTTAACGATGCAAAAGACTGCTGATGGGATGTATTATTCGAAGGATACAAAAGCCTCAACAGGCAAGTCGGCCTCTCTTTCAGATTTAGTTAAGTTTCATTATAAAATGACTTTGTTGGACGGTACGCTTATTGATTCAACAAATCGTGTCTTGAATCAATTTAAGGCGGAAGTTTGGGGAACGAAAGCGACGGTTTTCACGTTGCCTTTGAGTAATTTGAAAGAAGGAGAATCTGGAGTTTTCATATTGCCATCTACATTAGCTTTTGGGGGAAGTTCGTTTGGGAATGTTCCTGCTTATGCAACCATTCGGGTAGATATCACGGTTATTTCGATACGCACGGAAGCTGAGCAAATGGCCGACATGAAAGTTGCTTATGGCATGGAAAATGCCGAATTAACGACATCGGGAATGTTCTTCAAAAAGCTTGTTGAAAAACCAAGTGCAGCACAAGTTTTGGTTGGCCAAAATGTTGTCGTGAGCTATGTTGGGAAATTCGGGTATGGCGTTTTGCAACAAGATTCAGCAGGCAAATGGTTTTACAGTCCTACCTTTGGATCAGGAACGATCGGTTCTGCTACGAGTGCTTATTATGCTGGTTCAGGGAATTTGATTAGCGGTTTTGAAGAAGCAGTTATGAAATTGCGCATCGGTGAAAAGGCGTCCATTATATTGCCTTATAAGCTTGCTTATGGTACTGCAGGTAATACAGCAATTCCGGGTTATTCACCCTTGTATTTTGAAATAGAAATAATATCAGCTCAATAATGATGCAAAGGCAGCGCTTGTATTTAGCGACTCAAAATCAGCATAAGATAGAAGAAATAAAAGATCTCCTCGGGGATCTTTTTGACATTCATACGGTGTTTGAATTGGGTTTGGCGGTTGAAATTCCTGAAACCGGAAATACACTTCAAGAAAATTCCATGCAAAAAGCCGCTTACATTGCGGAGCATTTTCAGGTGACTTGTTTATCGGATGATTCAGGTCTTGAGGTGAATGCCTTGGGTGGAAGACCTGGCGTATATTCAGCACGTTATGCGGGCGAGCCAAAAGACGATGCCGCGAATGTTCGGAAACTATTGGTTGAGTTGGCTGGTATTTCGGACCGCTCAGCGCGTTTTGTGACTGTCTTAACTTTCCATCATCAAGGGAAATATATTAGCTTTGAAGGAGAAATTCAAGGTCAAATTGCAAGGAGCCCACGTGGGGAGCATGGATTTGGCTATGATCCCGTTTTTGAGCCTTTGGGCTATGATCGTACATTTGCTGAAATGACGCTTGTTGAGAAAAATCAATTAGCTCATCGGGCGCGCGCGATGCAGAAATTTAAAAGTTTCATCGACGAAACAGGATTTTTTGGCGACAAGTAGCGGATATATCAACGCATTTTGTATTTTTGATTGATTTATTTCACGCAGTTTTGATGTTTAAATATAGTGGCCGTTTAGGGCTTCTCTTTTTCTTTCTTTTCATTGTTCAATCTGCTTTTTCACAAGTTGTGATAAAGGGCCGAGTGACTGATGCTAGCAATGGCGATCCCATTCCTTTTGCATCCGTTGGCGTTTCAGGTTTGAATTATGGCGCTACAACTAATTTCCAAGGAGAATTTACTTTGCATGCGAAATCCATTACGGATTCACTTTTTGCTTCCGTGGTTGGGTATAAAAAGCGCGTTAAATGGGTCGACAAGAAATCCAAGACTATTGAAATTGATTTTCAATTGGAATCCGCAAGCAAGGAGATGGCTGAGGTGATTGTCTATTCAGGCGAAAATCCGGCATTTAAGATTCTTCGCAATGTGTTGAAGAATCGAGAAAAGAACGATCGCAGCAAATTGGAATCCTATGAGTATTCCTCCTATGCGAAAATGGAGTTAGATGTAGATAATATCTCCGATAAATTCAAGGATCGTAAGATCATGAAAGACATTTCGGAAGCAGTTAAGAAATTTGAGAAGTTGGCCGGCGATGATGGGAAATTAGTAATCCCGACCTACATTTCGGAATCCATTAGTAAGTTTTATTATCGCGAATCGCCCCAAAGAAAACGTGAGCATATTTTAAAGACCAATATCAAAGGGGTAGGTGTTAAAGACGGTAGTGTGATTTCGCAGTTGGTGGGTGGAAATTTAGTTGCGAATTACAATTTTTATCAATCCTATGTGTCCTTTTTTGGAAAGGATTTTGCCAGCCCGATTGGGGATAATTGGAAGGGTAATTATAAATTTTATTTGGGTGACACGGTAAATGTTGATGGCCATGTGTGTTACCAAATGGATTTTGATCCTCGGAATCCCATGGACCTTGTTTTTACGGGTCAAATGTGGATAGATACCACCTCTTTTGCCTTGGTGCAAATTGAGGCTTCTGTAGACAAAGCAGCCAATTTAAATTTTATTGATAAGATTAAGATTTCGCAAGAATTGGAGCAGACGGAAACGGGTGCTTGGTTGCCTGCAAAGACTCGATTTTTGATTGACATCGAGGAGATTACAAAGAATTCAGCGGGTATGTTGCTGAAGATGTATATTTCAAATAAAGATTTTGTGGTGAACAAACCACATCCTCTTTCCTTTTATGACATGGCCTCTGAGGTGGCAGAAGATGCCAAAGAGCCTGATCCCAATTACTGGAAGTTTGCTCGACATGACCCATTGAGTAGGCAAGATTTAATTGCTTCGTCATTAATTGATTCGGTCAAGAATTTGCCTATTGTTCGCACCTATATTGAGGTGGCTGAAATTGTGGTAAGTGGATTTAAAAAGTTTAATGATATTGAAGTTGGGCCCTATATTTCGAGTTTTGCAATCAACAAAATTGAGGGAGCTCGTTTCCGATTAGGGTTCCGTACGAATGCCAGTTTCGACAAGAATTGGATCCTCCGAGGGAATGTTGGTTTCGGAACCAAAGACCTTGTGCCTAAATATTCAGGTGAGATTGATTACCTGTTTTCAAAGAAGAAATGGACAATGGCGGGCATCCGTCATAGTTATGACATTGAGCGCGTAGGGTTGACACCAGAATTGATTGGGGATAATAAATTATTTTATGCTTTTACACGTTGGGGAGCCTTTTCGGGAGCTTTTTTCCGTAGGGAAAGTGAAGCGTTTTTTACCACAGAACTGATCAAAGGTTTAAGTATCACGAGTTCAGTGAATACCCGTTCCTTTGATCCATTGTTTCGTTTTCAGTTTCGGTTGAACCCTGAGATGGGGAAAGCTTCGCCGGTACAAGATTATTACCAGGAGTCGTCGGTGACATTAGAAGCTCGTTTTGCGAGAAATGAAACCTATATCATGAATGGTAACGAGCGAATCACTTTGGCAACCAAACGTATTCCTGTTATTACGTTTAAATACCAGCGAGGAATTAAAGGCTTTTTAGGTGGCGATTTTGATTATGAGCGATTTACCTTGAAAGCGTATCAAACATTCCGCTTGGGCCAATTGGGTCGTTCGGATTATACTTTGACTGCAGGTTATACGCCATCGAATTTACCAGCACCTTTGTTGTTTCCACATTTGGGAAATGAGACATTTTTCTTCGTGCGCAGTGCCTATTCCACGATGAATTATTTTGAATTTGTAAGTGATCAATATGCATCACTACAGTTTAATCATAATTTTGAAGGTTTATTGTTTAATCGAATTCCATTGATAAAGAAATTAAAATGGCGTTTCATTGCGAGTTCTAATGTCTTGATGGGAAGCCAGCGTAATTCGAATCGTGAGATAATGAAAGATGTAAACAATCCGCTGAAATCTAAATTTTTAGATCAATATGCATTTGATTCCTTAGATCCCAACAAGCCTTTTGTTGAGGTAGGCTACGGCATTGATAATATTTTCAAACTGTTTCGAATTCAGGCATTTCATCGCTTGACTTATTTGGATCATGGAAATCCCCAACGATTCCGCTTGATGGCATCCATCAACTTCTCTTTCTAATCTATGTTTTTGGTATATTATTAAGACGAAAATTTAAACATTTCAAGAACTTTTTTAATCTTCTTGATTTTAGGTGGGAACGGGCCTATATTTGAAAACTGGCAACAAAAATGCCTTATAACGAATTATGATTTTTATTATTGCAGGCCTTTCTATTTTAAGTTATTTACTGGGTTCAATCCCAACTGCACTTTGGTATGGTACACATTATCATGGGATTGATATTCGTACGATGGGCAGTGGTAATGCGGGGGCAACGAATACGTTTCGAGTGTTGGGGAAAAAGGCAGGCAGTATCGTATTATTTGTGGATGCCTTGAAAGGATTTTTGGCAACGGGTTTGGCTGCAGTCCTGTTTTACTTACATTTGATTGATTGGCAAACATGTGTTACGCTTAAGATTTTCTTTGGTTTTTTAGCGATTATTGGTCATTTGCTTCCTGTGTTTTGTGATTTTAAAGGAGGGAAAGGCGTTGCTACAACTTTGGGCATGGTATTAGCTTTGCATCCCATGGCAGCACTTGTGAGTATTGTTGTTTTCTTAATTGTATTTGGCATATCGCATTATGTTTCCTTGGGATCCATGGTTGCATCGATTGTATTTCCTTTGTTATTGACTTTTGGTGTATTTGGTGAAGAAATTCCAACCCTCATCTATTTTGGTTATTTCATAGCCTTTCTTGTTGTATTTACGCATCGCATGAATATTGTTCGGATCTTTAAAGGAACTGAAAATCGCATGTATCTCATTCCGTCAAAGAAGTAAAGCCTCGGTTTATTTTTTTATATTTGTTCGTGGAATTCTAATCCATTCCGCCTACATGATATGACACAGACGCAACAATATATCGACGCAAATCGCGATCGTTTTTTAGCTGAACTCCTTGATTTTTTACGTATCCCTTCTATCTCTGCGGATCCTGCCTATGCAGGTTCTGTTCGCCAAACAGCTGAATGGGTGGCTGATAATCTCCGCAAAGCGGGTGCTGACCATGTGCGTTTAGAAGAAACAGCGGGTTTTCCGATTGTCTATGGGGAAAAAATGGTTGATCCTGCGGCACCTATCGTTTTAGTTTATGGCCATTACGACGTGCAGCCAGCTGATCCCTTGGAATTATGGGACAACCCTCCATTTGAACCAGTGATCAAAGAAGGCTTGATATTTGCCCGTGGCGCTTGCGACGATAAGGGACAAGTTTTCATGCATGTCAAAGCATTTGAGGCGATGTTGGCCTCTGGCGAATTGGCCTGCAATGTGAAGTTTATGATCGAGGGGGAAGAAGAAGTAGGTTCTGATAATTTGGGTCTATTCGTCGCTTCTAACAAGGACTTGTTGAAGGCAGATGTTATTTTGATTTCTGATACGGCGATTATTGCGAATGATATTCCATCGATTGATGTGGGATTACGCGGCTTAAGTTACTTGGAAGTGGCTGTTCAAGGCCCTAATCGGGATTTGCATTCAGGTGTTTATGGAGGAGCAGTAGCAAATCCGATCAATATTTTATGCCAAATGATAGCTTCCATGCATGATGAATATAATCACATTACGATACCCGGATTTTATGATGGCGTGTTAGAGTTAAGTGCGTCAGATCGTGCTGCGATGGCTCAAACGCCCTTTGATTTAGATGCATACCAAAAGGATTTAGGGATCCAGTCGGTGCATGGAGAAAAAGGTTATTCGACAATTGAGCGGGCATCTATTCGCCCAACCTTGGATGTGAATGGTATTTGGGGTGGCTATACTGGGGAAGGTGCGAAAACCGTTTTACCATCGATGGCTTATGCGAAAATATCGATGCGTTTGGTTCCCAACCAACGCTCTGAAGAAATCACGCGCTTGTTTACAGAACATTTTTTATCGATTGCACCGAAAGGAGTGAAGGTGACGGTTAAGGCACATCATGGTGGAGAAGCATATTTAATGCCAACGGATAGTATTGCTTATCAGGCGGCTTCGGATGCTTTGGCAAAAACGTTTGGAAAAGAACCCGTTCCTACACGTGGTGGTGGTAGTATTCCCATTGTCGCTTTGTTTGAAAAAGAATTAGGTGTGAAGTCTATTTTGATGGGCTTTGGTTTAGATTCGGATGCGATTCACTCACCTAACGAGCATTATGGCTTGTTTAACTTTTATAAGGGGATAGAGACGATCCCGCATTTTTTCGCGAATTACAAGAAATTATCCCAATAAGATGGCAGAGAATTTAACTTTATTGGCTACAGAATCCGCGTCTCGTTATGAGGATTTAGACAAGCAATCGGTTGATACCTTATTGCGTCAAATCAATGCCGAAGATAAAACGGTTCCCTTGGCTGTGGAGCAAGTTATCCCAAATATTGAGGCCTTGGTGAATCAAATTGTTCCACGTATGGAGCAAGGAGGTCGATTGTTTTATATTGGAGCAGGAACGTCGGGTCGTTTGGGTGTAGTTGATGCTTCGGAATGTCCACCAACCTATGGTGTACCTTTTGATATGGTGATCGGTATTATTGCGGGTGGAGATGGTGCGATTCGCAAGGCAGTTGAGAATGCAGAAGACGATCCTGTTCAGGCATGGAAAGATATGGAGCGTTATGATGTTGGTCCCTTGGATTCGGTGATTGGTATTGCAGCATCAGGTCGGACACCCTACGTAATAGGAGGTTTGAAGGAAGCGAATGCACGCGGAATTCTAACGGGCTGTATCGTTTGCAATGGAGGAAGTCCGATTGCGGCGGAAGCTCAATATCCTGTCGAAGTGCTTGTGGGGCCAGAATATGTTACTGGAAGTACGCGCATGAAGTCGGGGACTGCACAAAAATTAGTCTTGAATATGATCTCAACGGCCGTAATGATTCGATTGGGTCGTGTACGCGGGAACAAGATGGTAGATATGCAATTGAGCAATCATAAGTTGGTCTTACGCGCAATACGCATGGTTTGTGAGGCTACAGGTGTTAGCGAAGAAGTAGCTGCCGATTTGTTGGAAAAACACGGAAGTGTTAGAAATGCGGTAGATTCTGTAATGAAGGGATAGAATTTTCCCGAAAAAGCATTAATTTGCTCTCAAATAGGGCTTATCCTCAAAAGTATATACGTAAATAACATATGAAAACTATCTCTAAATTTATTATGACCGTGGCACTAGGTGTGGCTGCGTTTGGATTCGAGGCGAAAGCTGAAGATTTTCCGGCTGATATCAAGCCTTTGATGCAAAAGTATACATGCTTTGCATGCCATAAAGTGGATGCACGTTTAGTAGGCCCTGCTTACAAAGATGTGGCTAAGAAGAAATATTCGGTTGATAAGATTGTTGCTTTAATCGCGAAACCACAACCTTCAAACTGGCCTGGTTACCCTCCAATGGCTCCAATGACAAATGTACCAAAGGAAGATGCGGTTAAATTAGCGAAGTATATTATCTCGTTGAAATAATCAAAACTGAACTAAAATGAAAAAGACCTCGATTTGCATCGAGGTCTTTTTTTATAGTGCTTTGGTCATCCAAATGTCACATCCATCGTGACCGCTATTTCCTAAAGGGCTACAAAGCTTGGTGAAACCTTGCTTTTCATAGATGGAAACGGCTTTGGACAGTTCAGGCATGGATTCCAAGTAGACTTGGGTGTAGCCGTTTTCTTTAGCCCATTCCATGGATTTTTCCATGAGTTTTTTCCCTGTTCCTGTTCCTCGGGCATCTTTATTGACATAAAGTTTGACAAGTTCGCAGGTGCCTTCTGGGAGGTTAGCGGTTGGAAAAATTCCACAGCCTCCGAGAACTTTATTCTGAGAGGTTGCTACAAAATAATATGAGCCCTTCGTCCTGAATAGTTCAAATAGCGCATCTGTGGTGGGGTCAAAGTATACCGTACCCGGCTTATTTGCTCCAAATTCAGTCAACGCAGCTCTGATAATTTCAGCTAGCGCAGCATTGTCTTGGGGCTCAATTGGCCGAATCGTTATGACCTGCTCCATGCCAAATGATTATTTAGCTGCTTTTTTGGCTGCTGGTTTTTTAGCTGCTTTGGGCTCCTTCTCTTCCTTTTCTACTTTCTCTGCTTTAGGTGCTTTTGCAGCTTTCGCTGGGAAAAGTTCAGGAACGTGTGTGAAAAGAATTAGGTACCAACTTAAGATTTTCTTGATATCAGAGGCAAAAACACGATCTGAATCGTAGTTAGGAACTACATCCGCAATGATTGCGAATAATTCAGCATCAGCTGCTTTTTTAGGCTCCAAAGGTAAAGAACCTTGGAATTTTGCATGGATCTGTAAAAACAAATCGGCAAGAGGCAACGTGCTATCTTGGTGGTCGGCAAGGTAAAGCGAGATGTCTTTCAAGACAGAAATTCTTGTTTGGCCGCCTACGACTGATTTTTGTTTTGCTGCGTCGAGTGTTTCTACGATTACTCCTGTGCGCGTAGGTTTTAACACTTTAAATAATCCGGGTTTACCTGAAATGTGCGCAACTTCGTTTAATAATTCCATGTGTTTATAGCTAATGATGGCTGCAAAAGTATTAAGATTTCCCTATTTTATAAGGGGATGTTTGAATTAATTGCTCGATGCTCTTTAAAATATCCTCTCTTCCGACGTGTTTTTCGGCTGAGGTGATGAAAATAGGAGGAAGTTCGTCCCACATTTCGAGAAGGAAGTTTTTATATAGATCGACGCTTTCGTTGACTTGTTTTTGGGATAATTTATCGGCTTTGGTAAAAACGATGTAAAAAGGAATTTCGTCTTCTACCATGCGGTTCATGAATTCGATATCCACTGCTTGAGGCTTCAAGCGAATATCTACAAGCACGAATAGGCAAGTCAGATTTTCGCGGTGAATCAGGTAATCAAAGATCATTTTTTCGAATTCCTTGCGTTTTTCCTTGCTCACTTTCGCAAAACCATATCCAGGTAAATCGACCAAATACCATTTTTCATCAATGATGAAGTGATTGATTAGTTGGGTTTTACCGGGCGTTTGGGATGTTTTGGCTAAACCTTTGTGAAAAGTCAAGGAATTGATGAGGGATGACTTTCCTACGTTGGAGCGACCAATAAAGGCAAACTCGGGGAATCTTGCTGGCGGACAATTTTTGAAGTCCGTGTTACTTGTGACAAATTTTGCGTTAATCTGGGCCATCGGGCGAATGTTAATGAAAGGCAAAGGTAGGGAAAATAGTCGCTAGTCGCTAGTCGCTAGTCGCTAGTCGCTAGTCGCTAGTCGCTAGTCGCTAGTCGCTAGTCGCTAGTCGCTAGAGTAAAATAGATTATAAGTTACCTAATAGGATTCATTCTAAAAAAAATGAAATTTCGTTAACGAACATTTTAAATGTTGACCACTATGAAAATTATAAAATTTGAAGATTTAATGGTTTGGCAAAAATCGATTGACCTTACGATTAGCATATATTCAAGTATGGAGTTGATTAATGACTTCGGATTAAAGAATCAAATTCAACGGGCCTCCTTGTCAATATCTAATAATATAGCCGAAAGTTTTGAACGAGGAAGTGATCGTGATTTTAAACGGTTTTTATACATCGCTCAGGGTTCATGTAGCGAAGTTAAGTCCATGCTTTATGTGGCTATTCGCCTAAATTATTTAAAAAATGAATCGTTCATCTTGTTGAATCATCAAGTGACAGAAATCGGT
>JAHEAY010000099.1 GCA_024642485.1 Cytophagaceae bacterium | reverse complement strand
CGAAAATGCGGTATTGTTCGTAATCAAAGTAAAACAAATAAGGCGACGGATTCACGGAACGCAAAGCGCGATACACTTGAAAATCATCCCCTTTGAAACCTTGGGAAAAACGGCGGGAAGGCACGATTTGGAATACATCACCGCGAAAACAATGCTTGATGCATGTTTCCACAATTTCCTTCACTTGCTCATCGTTCAAATTACTAACTTCCTCTCCTACACGCTCAAACCGTTCTGAATCATAATGCGGCATATTCAACAAATACGTAATCGTATCAAAAGAAGGTTCAGACCCGTCATAACTATGCGCATAAAGCGACATTTGGTTATTGAAATGGTTCACCGCAACCACATACCGATACACATAATAGCGAATGGATGGAATTTCTGTTTCCGGATTTTTTGCTTGAATCTCAATATCCTCAAAATAGGTTACCGCATCATAAGAAATATGGCCAAACAAGCCATTCGCCATCGGTGAATCCCCTTTTTCTTTCTGGAAATCAAAACGATCCGCGAAAGCTTTGAGAGCTTGAACAGCATCCCGACGATTCGTTAAGGTGAAATTTTCCACCGAGCCGTCAGGGAATTTTTGGGAAACCTTTGAATCGGTTAATTCGAATGAAGCAACAGGATCAAAAGCGATATGTGAAAATCCATGTTCCCGGCCATGGTAATCCGCCGATTCCAGGATTACGGAATTCTTGAAGTTTTTACGAATCTTCATGAAAATACCGATGGGCGTAAGGGTATCCGCCAATTGGGTTTTTCTCGCAGTTCGAATTTGTAATGTAGACATGTTTTCTAGGGACAAAATTAAAAAAAGGCTTACTGAGAACAGCAAGCCTTTCGTAAACATATCATGTACACACAGCAAAACTGTTCAAGGAAATATTAGCCTTGCCACCAGTTTTTGTTGTATGCTGCTTTTGTCATCTTGGTATTAATTTGATGCAAATGTAAACTGAAATCTCTTAATTCAAAATTTTAGCCGATTAAATCCCACAAATTTCCATATAAATCCTCGAATACGAGCACTTTACCATATTCTTCAAGCACCGGACCGCGGACAATTTTGATGTTGTGTTTAAGTAAATTTTGATGGTCTTTTTCAAAGTCATCCGTATGTAGAAACAAGAAAACTCGGCCACCTGTTTGATTACCCACACGAGAGCGTTGTTCGTCCGTTGCGGCTTTGGCCAATAACAATTGGCAAGAGCCTTCACCCGAAGGCTGGACAAGCACCCAGCGTTTTACATCACTCAGCCGCGTGTCTTCCACCAAAGTAAACCCAAGTTTTTCGGTGTACCAAGCAATTGCTTCGTCGTAGTCGGCCACTACAAGGGCGATGTGCATGAGGCGATGGTTCATAGTTCAGTTATCAGTGGGCAGTTGTCAGTTGTCAGTTTAGTTTTCGTCGCGACCCACGAAGTTGAATGGGCTGATTAATTTCAATTCGGCTTTAATGGCATCTGAAACAGCTAGGCCGTCGATGAATTTATGGAAGACCGTTTGGTCAATTTTTCCATGGTGACGTGTCAAATCCTTCAGCGCCTCATACGGTTTCGGGAACGCTTCACGACGCAAGACTGTTTGAATCGCTTCCGCAATTACTACCCAATTATCTTCTAAGTCTTGTTGGATTTTGCTGTTATTCAATTCCAGTTTTCCTAAACCACGTTGCAAGGAATTCAAGGAAATCACGACATGCGCCAAAGGCGTTCCTACATTACGAAGAACCGTTGAATCCGTTAAATCACGCTGTAAACGGGAGATAGGTAATTTCGCCGACAAGAATTCAAAGAATGCATTTGCCATTGCGAAGTTTCCTTCCGCGTTTTCGAAATCGATTGGATTGACTTTATGCGGCATCGCCGAAGATCCGATTTCCCCTGCTTTGATTTTTTGCTTGAAATAGCCCATCGAAATGTACTGCCAAATGTCGCGCGATAAATCAATTAGAATCGTATCCAAACGCTTTAAGCCATCAAAATAGGCTGCTAAATTATCGTAATGCTCGATTTGAGTTGTGTATTTCGAGCGCGTAATACCTAGATTTGCATGCAAGTTGGCAGCAAATTCCGGCCAATTAATCTCCGGAAAAGAAACTTGATGCGCATTGAAATTACCTGTCGCACCGCCGAATTTACCCGTAAACGGCACTTGAGCTAATAAGTCTAATTGGCGATTTAAACGCTCAACAAAAACCTTAATTTCTTTGCCTAAACGCGTCGGAGATGCCGGTTGGCCATGTGTATGGGCCAACAAAGGTATCTCTTTCCATTCGGTTGCATAAGCATCCAATATGGCAACAACTGCCTGATATGCAGGCAAAATTACATCGCGATGCGCCTCCGCGATGGAAAGCGGGATCGCTGTATTATTAATATCTTGAGATGTTAGACCAAAGTGGATAAATTCAACATAAGGCGTTAAATCACCTGGCAAGGCCAACATCCGATCTTTGATGAAATATTCCACTGCTTTCACATCGTGATTGGTCACCTTTTCCGTTTCCTTAATCCATTGGGCATCAGCTTCGGTAAAGTTTGTGTACATCGCACGCAAAGCTGCATAATGTTCTTTGGGGAAACTTGCTAGTGGCGCTAAAGGGATTTCACACAAAGCGATGAAATACTCAATTTCTACACGAACACGGTATTGGATTAGGCCAAACTCGGAAAAATACGGAGCGAGTGATTGGGTTTGGCGACGGTAACGACCATCAACGGGCGAAATCGCCGTAAGCAGATTTAATTCCATAAGATCTTTTCAAAGCGCAAAGGTACAACATTTTAAAAATTATCCGTAATTTCAAGCATGCTTCAACCTAGATATCTTTCCGTTGTACTTGCATTGGTTATATCCATCGTAACCACGGCATTCTTGTCATTCATACCTAGTTCCGATATGGTGACAATGACGATCGGCTTTTTAAGTTGCTTCATTTTCGGCTCGGTTCTTATATATTTTGCCTTAGACTATTTGGTTTTCCAAGAGGTTAATTCCCTTTATGACCGAATCAAGCAAATCAAAAAAAAGGATTTCAGCGTAACGCCACGCAAACAGCTAGTTGAAAAGGAGAACCCCATTGAATTATTACGTAAGGAATTAAATGTCTATGTAGCGACCAAAGAAGGTGAGGTTCAAGATTTGAAAAAGGCGGCTAAATACCGACAAGAATTTTTGGCAGATGTTTCGCATGAATTGAAAACGCCCATTTTTGCCGCTCAAGGTTTTGTTCATACACTATTGGACAATCCGGATGAGGACCTGGAAATTCGGATGAAATTTTTGGAAAAGGCAGCAAAAAGTTTGGACGGGCTAGATAATTTGGTGCAGGATTTATTAACCGTTTCCCAAATTGAAACGGGAGCAATTAAGATTGAACGCAAGAAAATCAATTTACGACCGCTGATTGAAGAAATATTTGAGCAGGTTGAGGCCAAAGCTAAAAAGCGCGAGGTTAAATTAAAATTAATAGCACCTGAAGGCAATATTCAAGTCAAAGCAGATACACAGCGAATCTCACAGGTAATTCTGAACCTCGTGGTGAATGCCATTAAATATGGCAAAGAAAAAGGACTCGTGCAGGTAATAATTTCTGAGAAGAAAAAGGCTTATACAATCTCCGTTGTGGATAATGGTCCCGGAATTGCAGAAGAACATTTACACCGCATTTTTGAACGCTTTTATCGGGTAGATAAAAGTCGGGCCAAAAACTCCGGCGGTACGGGATTAGGCCTATCGATTGTCAAACACATTGTTCAGGCACACAACAGTAAAATCTCCGTGCAATCAGAAGAAAACAAAGGAACTCGGTTCGAGTTCAAGTTGGAGAAGGCCTAAATGAATCGACATCTAGTTTTTGTAGAGACGCGATACCTCGCGTCTAAAAACCAAACATGTAGAGACGCGAAGTATCGCGTCCCTACAAAACAAAATGAGACGCGACTCCTCGCGTCTCCACAATTTCTAAACCGCTCCTTCCGTCAAACGCTCTGCGTTTTCTGCAATTCGTAATTGCTCAATAAACTCCCCAATCTCTCCATCCATCACGGTAGGCAAATTGTAAACTGTTAAACCGATACGATGATCCGTCACGCGGCCCTGTGGATAATTGTAGGTACGAATTTTATCGGAACGGTCACCGGACCCAACCATAGATTTCCGACTTCCTGCAATTTCCGCATTACGCTTGGCTAATTCAATTTCATATAGACGAGAACGTAAAACTGTCATCGCTTTATCAAAGTTTTTGATTTGCGAACGCTCATCCTGACATTGAACAACTAATCCCGATGGAATGTGCGTCACACGAACGGCTGAATAGGTTGTATTAACCGACTGCCCACCCGCACCAGATGAACAGAACGTATCCTTCCGAATGTCATTCATGTTGATCTGCACATCCACCTCATCAGCCTCAGGCATTACAGCGACAGTTGCTGCCGACGTGTGAATTCGTCCAGCCGATTCAGTAGCAGGAACGCGCTGAACGCGGTGAACGCCTGATTCAAATTTCAATTTGGCATATACATCTTCCCCTTGAACAGAGACGATAATTTCTTTGTAACCTCCGGCAGTACCATCAGTAAAATCCATGATTTGGAACGTCCAACCCTGCTTTTCTGCAAAGCGCTGATACATACGAAACAGGTCTCCCGCAAAAATGGATGCCTCATCGCCACCAGTTCCTCCACGAATCTCCAAGATACAGTCTTTGGAATCATTGGGATCTTTTGGAATCAACATCTCCTTCAAAACCTCCTGCATTTCCTTTTCAGCCGGAACTAATTCTTCTAACTCCGCTTTCGCCATATCACGGAAATCTTCATCCTTTTCGGTCGCAATAACAGACTTAGCTTCCTCGATGGATTTCAACAAATTTTGGTACGTCATGTATTGCTCGACGATTTTTTGCAAGTCTTTGTATTCCTTGCTTAACGTCTTGAATTTCTTTAAGTCGGAAACAATTTCCGGCATCGCAATTTGTTGTTCTACTTCGATGAATCGTTCTCGGATGGCTTCTAGCTGCTCCAGCATGTCTAATCGGGGTTAAAAAATCTCCGCAAAGATAACAATTAAATTCATTGCCCTTTCTGCTCAAGATGAATACCTTTGTTCTTTCACCTAGAACCCATGAAAAAATACCTGATAATCATTCTTGCTTTCACAGTTTATGCTTGTGATTTTTCCAAACGAATTGATACCACAGCAGCTGTAAAAGAAATGCGCGAACGCCAAGTCAAGCGCGTATTGCCGCAAGATATCGTGAATCAGGTGGATGTTTGGGGGCAGGAACTTCAAGCAAATTTAGCTAAAGGCCAGGTTGCGGATACATTGAGTTCAAAAAATAAGGTAAGCATTTTATCGGGGAGCATTGAAACGCTTAAAAAATCCGTGAAAGATGCGAAAATCAATGAAATGCTAGATGCCATTGCCTTTGGCTTAAGTCAAAAACAAGATATTCCAGCAAGTATTCAGAAAAATAGTTCGGGCGATAGCCTATATTATATCTATCCCACAAATGATGGGAACGTTATGCTCATTGGCTTCAGCAAAAAGCAAGTGATTATTCAAATGGATAAGCCGCTAATTAAATAGGATTGGATTTCACTAGCGCCAACATATTCCTATAGATCTCTTGCATTTCCGGGCGCATCATAAAGGCTTGTTGGTCAAACACCACCCGTGAATCACTCAATTTCGCAATATCTTGATCGGCATGTAAAGATTGATTTGCAAAAAAGGCTTGCACATAATTTTGAACAACACCCTGAATCAAGCTTTTGTCTAATTCAATCGATTCCAACAACAATGCTGCTTGTTGCCAAAGTTGCTGCGTAAACAATCCAGCCATTAGCATCGCCAAATGGATTTTCTTGCGTTCATCGCCACTGACTAAATAGATGGATTTCGAAATGTCTTTGGCCAAATGGACCAAGGTAGCCTCCGTTTCTTCCACCAATACTTCAATACAAATTGGCACATTCGATAAACTAATTTTCCTTTCGGCCTGTAAATGCTGAACAGGAAATAGCACGCCTACTTGATTTGTGCTTTCGCGCAAGGGGTCATATTGCATCATGGATTCCGTCAACGAAACAGTTCCTGCGACCAACACTAATGTCGCATATTTAGGCAATAATAATTCAGGCAATACCTGTGGATAGGCCGACTCCGGCACACAAAGGAAAAATACGGTCGAACTTGATTCCGAAAAATCCAAATGCTCTTGAACGCGGGCATTGTACAAATAGCTAACTAAATCGCGTGCTTTCTCCGGGTCCCGACTGAAAACTTCTTGAACACTATTTCCAGCATTTTCCAACGCTTGCGATAAATGCCATGCCACGTGCCCCGCACCGATAAATGAAATTTTAATCATTACTGAATTTTTTCGTGTTTCGCCCCGACGAAGGGCATCCATTGATTATCCAAAATTCCGGAAAAATTTCGCAAAAACATAACAAAGGAAGGTTTGAACGGTTGGCGAGCTAAATGCATCCTCGCTTCTTCTGGTGTTTTATGCCCTTTTTTTGAATTACAATATTTACATGCAGTCGTCAAATTATCCCAAGACGTTCTTCCTTGGCGTGATTTGGGAATCACATGGTCTAAGGTTAGGTGGTCGGGGGAGCCACAATATTGACATCGATTTCCGTCGCGTTTAAATATATTTTGACGCGTTAAAACAACCCCTTTGTAGGGGAAATATACATATCGATTTAAACGAATGACGGAAGGAAAAGGAAAAGATTGCGAGATGGAATGGAGTCTTTCGGTGCTTGACTCAGCGATAAGTTCAGCTTTATTGAGGTAAACTAGCAAAAAAGCTTTGGGCATAGAACAAATCGTTAATGCACTGTAATCTTGATTAAGGACTAAAACTTTCTGACTCATAGACATCCAATTTTATAAGGTAATCCCTGCGCAAATCCATCACATGCTTTAAAGTTACATAAAATAATCAACTGATAAACAAGGACTTGCCACAAAAATTTAGCCTCGATTGTTGAGATAAAAACGGCATTTTAAGCCCTTTTTAGTAGATTTGTGAAAATTAAGCAAAGGCACATGGCAACCCTGGTTGAAAAAATTAAAGCGTTATCTACTTCTCTTGCACAAGAAACGGTTGGCAATCGCCACCATTTACACATGCATCCGGAATTATCCTTTCAGGAAACAAAGACGCAGGCTTACGTTGAGAGTCAATTGAATGCATGGGGAATCCCCAACAGCCGTTTAGCCAATACAGGAGTTGTTGCCATCATAGAAGGAAAAAATCCAACTAAAAAAGTAGTGGCCTTGCGGGCAGATATGGACGCCTTGCCAATTATCGAAACGAACGATGTACCCTATAAATCGCAAAACCCCGGCGTGATGCATGCTTGTGGACATGATGTGCATACATCTTCCTTGTTAGGAACGGCGCATATTTTGAAATCCATCAAGGAGGATTTTGAAGGAACAGTGAAGTTGATTTTCCAACCGGCAGAAGAAAAAGCGCCCGGTGGAGCTAGCATTATGATTAAAGAGGGCGTTTTAGAAAACCCTAAACCGGTGAGTATTTTTGGCCAACATGTAGCCACAAACGTTCCCGTAGGGAAAATAGGTTTCCGCGAGGGCATGTATATGGCCAGTACGGATGAATTATATATTAAGGTCATTGGCAAAGGAGGGCATGGTGCCATGCCAGATGCATGTATTGACCCAATCGTCATAGCGTCGCACATTATTGTGGCGATGCAGCAAATCATTTCTCGCAATAAGAACCCTAAATTTCCATCGGTGTTGACTTTTGGAAAGATCGAAGGATTGGGAGCAACAAACGTGATTCCTGACGAAGTAAATATCGCGGGGACCTTCCGAGCGATGGATGAAACATGGCGCGCAGAAGGCTTGGAGAAGATGAAGAAATTGGCGGAAGGCATTGCAGATGCCATGGGAGGCAAAGCTATTTTCGAGGTACTAAAAGGCTATCCATTCCTACAAAATAACCCTGAATTAACGCGTAAGGCCAAAGCTGCCGCGATTGCCTACATGGGTGAAGAAAATGTGGTCGATTTAGACCTTTGGATGGCCGGAGAGGATTTCGCTTTTTACACGCACCATGTGGATGCATGTTTCTACCGTTTGGGAATTCGAAATGAAGCCAAAGGTATCACGAGTGGCGTTCACACACCTACTTTTGATATCGATGAAGACGCATTGGCGATCGGACCAGGATTGATGGCATGGTTGGCGGTGAATGAACTAACCTTGTAGAGACGCGATACCTCGCGTATGAATTATGTAGAGACGCGATACCTCGCGTCTCATATAAAAAAGACGCAAAGTATTGCGTCTCTACAAATCAAAAAAGAGACGCGAAGTATCGCGTCTCTTCAATTCAATTATTAAAACTCCATCGGATCAGGCCATTTAAAATCATAGCTTAATTCCTCAACGATTTTATCGCCGGAAACAATTTTACCCCCTAAACACGGTTGGCTTGAGTCCCAATACCCTGGATTCATCCCCCGTTTCTCACAGTCATTCATTCCCACATCTTGCTTGGTTGGATGCTCGGGAGCAACAATGTTATAAACACCCGAAGAAATTTTCTCGCAAGTCAAGGCAATCAAATTCACCACATCATCTTTGTGCACATAATTCACTGGGCAATTCGCTCCGTCATTACGTTTGTTTGCGAAGTATTTGGCGACAAAACGATCGCCACCCATTAAGCCTGCAAGACGCAAAATCACGGAAGAAACAGGTGATGCTTTAACAATAGCTTCTGCCTGTGCCATCAACGAATTTTCGTTAATTTCAGCCGTTTCATCCACGATCGCAGAGACATTTGCATAAACGGAGGTAGAAGAAAGGAAGATAATTTTGTCTACTTTTTTGGGATCTAAACCATCGACCCAAGCTTGCACGATGCGCAAATATTGTTCCTCTGAGTTTTTCTTTCTGCGGGGAGGAATAGCCCAAACTTGAATTGCCGATTGATTTAACAGCCCCCATTCCCCTTCGGTGGTTTCGTCCGTCGCGCGAAAATCAACAACTTGAACTTTGGGATGCTTCGCTTGTTGGTGCACTTGCGATGCCGAAACCTTAACTTCAAAATCCGCTAAAGCAAGTTTAAATGCCAATGGTGCGCCAACCCAACCGCCTCCGTAAATACTTAAGTTCTTTTTCATAATTTTATGCACCTTTGGAACAAATGCAAAACAAAGATAGTTTATAAGCCATGAATAAAATGTTTTTTGTACCCTTAATCACCATCGTCTTAGTCGCATTAGACTATTATGTTTGGATGGCGGTTAAAACAGCTCTTCGTAAATCGCGTAATAGTGTTCGTCAAACAGCTGCCATCATTTACTGGGGATTTACCGCTTTCGTGCTTATAGGAACCATTTCGTACAATGCATTGCCATTGCATGCGTGGAAAAACGAATTCCGAATTACCTTCATGGCGCTTGTTATGATTTCGGTAATCAGCAAATTGTTCATCATCATTTTCTTACTATTAGAAGACATCACCCGCTTTTTCCGCTGGGGAAGCAATAAAATCCGCAAAAAAGACCCAAGTGCGATTAGTCGGCATGAGTTCTTATCCCAAGCCGCACTCGCAGTTGGCGCAGTTCCTGCCGCAACATTTGCTTTTGGGATCCTCTCTGGAGCACATGATTACCGCATTGAAAAAGTGAGTTTAAAGATTCCTAAACTTCCCAAAGAGTTCCGCGGCATGCGCATTGCACAAGTATCGGATATCCATTCAGGAAGTTTTTTCAACAAAACGGCTGTTCAAGGTGGCGTAGATATGTTGATGCGTGAAAAGGCCGACTTGGTGTTTTTCACGGGAGATTTGGTCAATAATGAGTCCAAAGAGGTGGAAGATTACTTCAATATGTTTTCCAAAATAAAAGCCCCTTATGGTGTTTTCAGCACGTTGGGAAATCATGACTATGGAGATTATGTAAAGTGGAAAAGCGCAGCGGCCAAAAAACAAAACTTACAAGATTTGATGAAGGCACATGAATTAATGGGCTGGAATCTGATGATGGATGAGAATCATATCATCACAGAATCAGGAGAGAAATTGGCCATCATCGGCGTTCAAAACATAGGCATCGGTCGTTTCCCTTGGTATGGTAATCTATCCAAAGCTTATGCGGGCACAGAAGATGCATCGACCAAATTACTTTTATCTCATGATCCAACGCACTGGAATGCGGAGGTGACGAAGAACAGTAAATTCCATGACATTGATGTTGCTTTTGCGGGCCATACACATGGGGCGCAGTTCGGGGTAAAAATTCCAGGCTTTGAAACTTGGTCACCTGCTAAATATATTTATAAACAATGGGCAGGCTTGTATGAAGAAAACGGGCAGCAATTATATGTTAATCGCGGATTTGGATATTTAGGATACCCAGGGCGTGTAGGGATGCCGCCGGAGATTAGCATATTTACATTGAGTTAAGAGTTAAGAGCGAAGAATGAAGAGGTAAAAGTTGAAATTAGGACCTTCGGACTTCGGACTCGCGACTAGTGACTAGTGACTGACCACTCCCTTCGGACTTCGGACTAGCAACTGCCCACTGACCACTGCCTGATTTTTTTCGCTTTCCTTTTGCTCCTTTCTAAAAAAAAGCTATTTTTGCATCCCAATTAAATTGGTTTCGTGGCCGAGTGGCTAGGCAGAGGTCTGCAAAACCTTCTACAGCGGTTCGAATCCGCTCGAAACCTCAAAAAACCTTCCAAATCGGAAGGTTTTTTTGTTTAACTCCATTTTGTACAAATCCCTCTCAAAAAATTACACTTTCACTTTGGGTTTATTTTGAAAGATTCTAAATAATCAATCAAACCTTAAAAAAACCTGAAATTGTTTCTCCTATAAATTGTTTCCTAAAAAATCGGAATGTAGTTTTGCGAACTGAATTAAAATGTGAAAACCAACATGATGTTTTGCAAAAAATTAACACTCGTTAAAACCTTATTATCCTTTGCGATACTATTAGCTAGCGTGAGCGCGACATTTGCGCAAGATGCAGCAGAAGGCGAAACCCTATTCAAAAACAACTGTGCAGCATGCCACAACACATCGGATGAAGTGCTTGTAGGACCTGGTTTAAAGGGAATTAGCGAAAGACGCCCGATTGAATGGATCGTTAAATGGGTTCATAATCCACAAGCTGTTATCGCTTCAGGCGACAAATACGCAAACGACCTTTACAACAAGTTCAATAAGGCGGCAATGACTCCTTACCCGAACTTTACAGAACCTCAAATCAAAAGCATTGTTGCCTATATTGATGCAGCAAACGCAGCTCCAGCGGCTCCGGCAGCGGGTGCAGCTCCAGCAGAAGGCGCAGCAGCACCGGCAGCTCAAAGCTCTGGCGGCATGTTAGAAGTTCTTTTAGTTGGTTTATTGATCATCATGGTGATCGTATTAATCGCTTTATTGTCTATCGTTAGCACATTGAGCAAGATTACTTCAGGTGAAGCTTCGACAGAAGCTCCTTTGATGCAACGTTTAGCAGCAAACGCAAAAGCTTTGGCAGCTAATTCAGCTGTTAAAACAGGTATTTTAGTTCTAGCATTATTATTAGGTGGAAAAGCAACAATCGATGCAGCGTATGGCGTAGGTATTCACCAAGGATATGCACCGGAGCAACCGATCAAATTCTCGCACAAATTGCACGCAGGTCAATATCAAATTAACTGTAACTATTGCCACACAGGTGTATATGCAGGTAAAGGCGCAAACGTTCCTTCAGCAAACATCTGTATGAACTGCCACAACGCGATCAAGCGTGAGTCTCCAGAAATTCAAAAAATATACAGCGCGATTGAAAACAACGAGCCTATTCAATGGGTGCGTGTTCACAACTTGCCAGATTTGGCATATTTCAATCACTCGCAACATACAAACGTAGGTGGCTTAGAGTGTAAAAACTGCCACGGCGAAATCGAAAAAATGGAAGTTGTGGAGCAACGTTCTTCATTAACAATGGGATGGTGTATCGATTGTCACCGCGAAACAGATGTGAACGCGAAAGGAAATGCATACTACGACAAATTAGTTGAGGTGCATAACAAAGACAGCAAAACACCGCTTAAAGTGCAAAACATTGGTGGCTTAGAGTGTTCTAAGTGTCACTATTAATCATATTACAATAGATTCAAAATTAGTCTGAATAAGAAAGATTATATGGAAAATTCGAACAAGAGGTATTGGAAAGGAATTGAGGAGTTAACCAATGAACCATCGTTTGTAAAAAATATCCACAATGAGTTTGGCAACATGCCCTCAGAAAACGATGCGAAAGGCGAAGCCTTAGTAGACGGATCTGGAACTCATCGTCGTGACTTTTTAAAGATGTTGGGATTCGGAGTTGCAGCTGTTTCATTAGCAGCATGTGAAGCACCGGTTAAAAACACCATTCCATACTTGAACAAACCGGAGGATGTTGAGCCTACGATTGCCAACTGGTATGCATCGACTTACACGGATGGTGGCGATTACGCTTCAATCCTAGTTAAGACTCGCGAAGGTCGTCCGATCAAGATCGAAGGAAATACCTTATCGTCTGTTTCAAAAGGAGCTCTTTCAGGCCGTGCACACGCATCTGTTTTGAGTCTATATGACAACGAAAAATTAAAAGGACCCCAAATTGGTGGAAAAGCTAGCGATTGGAAACAATTAGATGCTGAATTCACTGCAAAATTAGCTGCAGTAGCTGCTAAAGGTGGACAAATCAGAATTGTATCTAACACGATTCTTTCGCCAACAACGAAAAAGGTGATTGCTGATTTCGCAGCGAAATACCCAACAACTCAACATATCTCTTACGATGCGAATCCAGCTTACGGATTATCTGCTGCACATGGCGGAATTATCCCAAGCATCGATTTCAGCAAAGCAAAAACAATCGTTTCTGTAGGAGCTGATTTCTTAGGTACATGGATCGCACCTAGTGAATTCTCTTCTCAATGGGCTGTTACACGTCGTGTAAGCTCAGAAAAAGGAGGCAAAAAAGACATGTCACGTCACTACCAGTTTGAGACAATCATGTCGACAACAGGTGCTAACGCTGATTACCGTGCAACTTACAAGCCATCTCAAGAAGGTTTAGTTGCTGTTGCATTATATAATGCAGTAGCAAAATTAACGGGTGCAGCTGGTATTGCTGGAGCAGCCGTTAAAGTTGACCACTTAGATAAAGCAGCCAAAGATTTAGTTGCTTCAAAAGGTGCCTCAATCATCGTTGCAGGATCAAATGATCCAGAAGTACAAAAAATTGTAGCAGCTACAAACGCATTAGTAGGCGCTTATGGTTCAACATTAAATACAGCTATTCCATTGAACTACCGTCAAGGTAATGACATGGCGATGGCCAACTTCATTAAAGAAGCAGGTGCAGGTAAAATTGGTGCCGTTATTTTCTACAATGCGAACCCAGTTTACAATCACCCAATGGGAGCAGCTTTAGCAACAGCTTTACCGAAAGTAGAACTTAGCTTAGCTACGAACGAGCGTGCAGATGAAACTGCATCTTTATGTCAATTCATCGCACCAGATTCACACTTCTTAGAGTCATGGAATGATGCAGAGCCAAAAGCTGGTTTCTACTCATTAACACAACCAACCATTTCTACAATCTTCAAAACACGTCAAGCACAAGCAAGTTTCTTAACTTGGGCAGGTTTGTCAGGTGATTTTGCAGCTTACTTAGAAAGCAATTGGGAGAACAACATCTTAAAAGGTGGCAAAGTAGCTTGGAATAACGCATTGCACAATGGTGTTTTCGAGCCGAATGCAGGTAGCGTTTCTGCTTCTAGCCCATCGGTTGACGTGAATGCTGCAGCTGCTGCGATTGCAAAAGCATATTCTCCTTCATCTACAGGATTAGAAATTTCTGTATACGAGAAAGTTGGTTTAGGAACTGGATCTCAAGCAAACAACCCATGGTTACAGGAATTCCCTGAGCCAGTTTCAAAAGCTTGTTGGGACAATTATGCAGCCATTTCACAACCAACTGCAACTGAATTAAAATTAAAGCAAGGCGACTTAGTTAAAGTAAGCGCCAAAGGATACGAAGTTACATTGCCAATCTTGGTTCAACCAGGTCAAGCACAAGGTACTATCGCCATTGCGATTGGTTACGGACGTACGAAAGCTGGTAAATCAGCGGACGGCGTGGGTGTTAACGCTTATCCATTCATCTCAGAAATCAATGGCGCTTGTGTAGGAACATGTACACAGGGTGTTTCAGTAACAGCAACAGGTGAAACAAAAGACATCGCTCAAACACAAACTCACCAAACGGTGATGGCGCGTCAAGCGGTTGTTCAAGAAACTGTTTTAGCTGAATTTGCGAAAAACCCATTAGCAGGAAGCTACAAACCAAGAGTTAAGACATCTGAAGGCGAAAAAGACGCAACAGATTTAACACTTTGGAATGGTCACGAATACAACAACCACGCGTGGGGAATGGTGATCGACTTAAATACATGTACAGGATGTTCTGCATGTGTTATCTCATGTAACGCAGAAAACAACGTACCCGTAGTAGGTCGCCAAGAAGTAATTAACCGTCGTGAAATGCACTGGATGCGTATCGACCGTTATTATTCATCAGACGCGGAAGTAGAAGATTTACAAGGCTTAGAAATTGCATCTGATAATC
>JAHEAY010000185.1 GCA_024642485.1 Cytophagaceae bacterium | reverse complement strand
CGATTATCAAATACCTGATTTTTAAAAGGGATTTAAATGGCCTTAATCCACTAGCTTTGGCAAACCTGAGGAGGATTGCCAAAGCTTAAAGAGGGGTAAGAGATTAGAAACGCAGGTTATAAGCCAAATAAGGTATAGCCGCCTGCGCTCCCGTAGGTGTCAAAAAGCCCACATCAAAGGCTGTTTTTCTACCTAGGATCCGAACACCCGCCGAAAAGATACCCTCGTAATTGGACACCCGATTGACAAATTGGCCCGTACCATCATCGTAATTGACCGAGGTTACATTGAATATCCAATTCTCCGACATCAACATCACGCGATTCGATATACGTGTCATCCCAGAGAGCGTCAGCATCGGTTTGTTGGCAAATTTCCAAGTATAATCCGAACTCCCCAATCCCGTATTTTCCTTCACTGCCCCCAATCCCAAATTCACCGTTAGATTATGCTCATGCGTTCCATAGGTCATCGAACCATACAAGGCCCCCACGCCAAAATTTAAATCACGAATCAAAGATGTCGCAAAAAGCACCCCTCCGCCCAAATGTAATTTAGGCGCTACTTGATAGCCAATTTTCGGTGTTAAAAATAGCACAAAGGGAATGAGTACACCGCCTCCCACAGAAAGGTGATCGTTCAAGCCTATTTGGATGGAATTCAATAAAAAGTATGCGTTTTGGTAATATTTATCCCCTTTCTTTAGCGGAATCGCCGAAGGCCCAAAGAAATACCGGTTGGGATGCGGATTCGACCAGCGACCCCCTTGTCCAGGAATTTCATTGGGATTTAAGCGAATAACGGCCTGCACACTTTCCCAAGGAATGGTCAATAGGCCTGTGTCAGGTATCTCAATACTGATGCTCTTGTCGTTTTGATGCTTCAATTTACCTTCCACCGGAGCACCTTGTTTTAGTTCGATGCGAACGTAAGTTGAATCTTGCGCCGACATCTGAAAACTAACTAACAGAAAGAATATGAGTAAACTGCGCATATTGCTTGGGTTTAGGAAAGAAAGATACACAAAATTTGGAATCCCAAAGGGGCCATTTACATCCTCCATTTGAGGATTCTTGCCTAAATTACATTAATTTTCAAAGCACATCTGTCATTCTATGAAATACCGCGACCTCATTTGGAAATATTTAATCATCATCAGCTTGGGGCTGATTGTGTTTTTTATCGACGACCAAGAATTTTTTGACTACAAAATTACATTAGGTCTAATTTGTGCCTTATCGCTCGCCAAATCCATTTATTTTGTGTCCGTCAGTTATCGAAAAATCATCGAAGCGAGCGTTCGAGAAATTGCTTACCATGCCTTCATGGCTTTCATGTTGCTCAACATTTCGATGATTGTTTTTTCCTTTGCTGTCGATTTTTCTTGTCTATATCAGGTGAATCCCAAAAGTTTTGTGGGCATCGAACCGCAATTAAGTTTTTGGGAAACCCAATTTGAATTTGTGTATTTCTCCATCCTGAATTTTTCTTTTTTTGGTTACGGCCAAATCATGCCTACCACCATCGCCGCCAAAATCATCATCATTTTCGAAGTGATCATTTCGTTTTTGACGATCGTATTTATCCTTTCAGATTTCATTAGTCTGAAAGAATCCATTACTGAAAGACTCCAAAATAAAAAATAAACAATCCCCTTACCTTTGGCAAACCTGGTTTGAGGATTGCCAAAGGTAGCGGTGGGCAGCGACATGTGCCCAATAAAAACTGATAAATTCCATCAGTTTCGTGATGATTTCATCGTTCAGACAATTATACGGATCTGATAATTCATGCCCGTTAAATAAGTATCTCTTTGTCGTTGCCGAGGCTTTTCTTAACATTGAAAGTTGATTTTCATGATTTTATGAAACAGATTTTCATTTTATCGCTTGCATTAATTTGTTACTCCTGCAGCAAATCAGAAGATCCTACGCCTGTTGGTCCTAGCCTTACGGCATCTGAATTAGTGAAAAAAGTATGGTCGGCAGGTGTGGTCCAATGGGACGGGACGACGCAGTTCGACAAATCTTCATCTGCGAATTTAGTCGCGGGTTATAGCCAATTTCGCTTGGATTTAACAAGTAGCACAGCAGTAAGTCTGACGGAATTCGACGGCAAGAAATTTACGGGAACGTATACATTGTCAAGTGATGCGAAGAAATTGACATTATCTGGATTAACAAGTGCTGAAGGTGCACCTTCTGGAACGAATGGGATTTTAGAATTTACTGTTTTGTCGTCGCCATCCGCAACGAGTTTGTCCATCGAAACAACGGGGACTTACATCAAAGCCAGCAGTAAAAAAGTCAAGCTTAACCTAGTTCTATAAATATATTTCTACTCTTTATATCGAGAAGGCCACGTATGTGGCCTTTTTTTTGCCCTTCCCTTACCTTTGGCAAACCTGGTTGGAGGATTGCCAAAGGTAGTCGAAGGAGGCGATATGCCCCGAACAAAAAAACTGATTAAATCGATCAGTTTCCTGATTATTTATTAGACCACCAACAAACCCATTTCCCGCAATTCTTCCCCGATTTCCCCTTGCCAGAATTGCATGAAATCACCTAATCCCGCCTGCGTAAAAGCCTTTTGGAATTCCTCAAAGGTCCAAGTTTTCCATGGTCCTAAAGAGACTGAAGCCAGGACTTCCAGGAGCCAAGTAGCTAGTTTCTCCGGTACGATCAATTCCACTTCTTCCCGACCCATGCTCAAATGAAACGCATATTTTCCACGCGTAATTTGGCCTAAAATAGGGATGGGGCCGAGCCAACAAATCTTGGCATTCGCCTTTGGTATTTTTTCATCTTGTTGCGTTAAGATGCGCGCGATGTAATTTTTCGGAATCTGTGTCCGCGGAATCTTGAACTCAAACCACTCCTGCAAAGGCATGTCTAAACCAATGCCATGCA
>JAHEAY010000082.1 GCA_024642485.1 Cytophagaceae bacterium | reverse complement strand
AGGCCACTAGAATCAAGGGAATATTCGTGCTTTCCAACACCTTGGTCACCTCACCCATCGGTGAATCTTGCATGGCTTTGGCCATATCGTCCGCCGCTTTCCCATGTTCCAATTGGCTCATCTGAGCTATGGCCTTGGTTTTTGAAGCATATAGTTTACCTGTGACTTGTGTTAATCCAATCGTCAATACAATCCATAAAACGAATTGCGTCAGCCCCACAAGTCCTACGCCAATAATCTTACCCAACATCAATTGGTAAGGTTTCACCGAAGAAATAATCACCTCAATTATTCGACTACTCTTTTCCTCAATTACGCCGTTCATCACCTGCGAACCATAAAGCAATAGCGTCACATATAAAATCAAGCCCATAATACCTGCCAGAATCATCGCTCCCGCAGAACTCGAACTTGTCTCTCCCCCATTCTCGGAAACGGTTATTGTCTCGCTATCTATATCAACCTGAGTATCCTCATAAACCTTTTCTGAAATACCGGCCTTATACATCAATTCCTGCCGCACTTTATTTTGAATCAAACGTTCCACAGACTCCTTTAAGGTCAAACCAATATTCTTCGAGGAATAAATATGAACGCCTTTCGGATTAGCCAACACATCAACGGGAATACTCACAAAGGCATCGTATCCAGACTTCGCAAATTGAGTTTTAAATGCCTGCTCGGGTATGTTTGTGAAGGTGAAAACCAACTCTTTATCTTGCAAATCCGTCGATTTCAACAAATGGCTTTGATCAAAAATGGCAATCTGTTTCTGCTCCTTATCCTTCATGGCTAGCCAAATCGGAATGGCATAGATCGCCGTAATTAACACAGGTGCTAATAGTGATGAAATCCAAAAGGATTTCTTCAACACACGTGTCACATATTCACGCTGGATGACGAGTAAAATCTTATTCATATCAATTGGTTTCGCTAACTACTTGAATAAAAATATCATTGAATGAAGGAATCACTTCTTTAAATTCCAACAAACGTACTTGCTGAATGATTTTGGCAATCGCTTCATTAGTACTTATCCCCTCTGAAAAACGCAAAATAGCGTTACCCGTTTGGCTTGAAACCACCTCAATCCCAGAAATTGAACCAAGCTCACCTTCAAATCGAATAGCAAATTGGTTTTTCTTGTAACGATTCTGCACCTCATCTTTATTACCCGATAAAACCACTTGAGCATGATTAATCAACGCGATTTCATCGCATAATTCCTCCACAGAATCCATGCGATGCGTAGAAAACAAAACGGTAGTCCCACGCTCCTTAATCGCTAAAATCTCATCCTTCAGCATATTGGCATTAATCGGATCAAAGCCAGAAAATGGCTCATCCAAGATCAGCAATTTAGGCTCATGCACGACCGTCGCAATGAATTGGGTCTTTTGCTGCATACCTTTTGATAAATCATTAACAGGCTTATTCCACCACTCCTTAATATCCAAACGGATAAACCATTCCTTCAATTTCGAAATGGCTTCCTCCTTGCGCATGCCCTTCAATTGTGCCAAATACAACAACTGCTCTCCCACCTTCATCTTCTTATACAGGCCACGCTCTTCAGGCAAATAACCAATTTGATCCGCATGCGCTAATCGTAAGGGCTCTCCATCAAAATAGATTTCCCCTGCATCAGGCCCAGTAATTTGCGTGATAATTCGAATTAAGGATGTCTTCCCTGCCCCATTAGGTCCTAGTAAACCAAAAATCTTCCCTTTAGGAATCTCTAAGTTCACATCGTTTAAGGCTACATGATCTGCATAACGCTTCTCTAAATGGCGAATGGATAATAACATAGTTGTCGGATAATTTGAAAACTCAAAGATAAAAAAAAGCGTTCACCCCAAACTGATATTGGGATGAACGCTTTAAAAATAGGATGAATGCTCCTTATTTCTTAATTACTTTAGCCTTTGGTTTTGCTGGCGCTTTAGCCGCTACTTTGGGTGCTGCAGGTGTAGATTCCTTTGACATCAATTGAGCTACTTGCTTCATTTCTGCAGCCTTTTTAGCCAACTTAGCTTTTTTCTTAGCTTCCTTTTCAGCTACTTTCTTTCTAGCTTTTTCAGCCTTCTCCTTTGCTTTCGCTGCTTCCTTATCTTGCTCCTGAATAAATTTTACATATTTTTTAGCAATCTCTCCGGCCGACTTATCAACTGTCTCTAACAATTTCTTGGCATTTTTTTCGGAAAGTCCTTTTAGCTTAGGCAATAATAGCCCAGATAATTGATTCGCTAATGTTTTTTTATCGCTGCTCATTATATTATTATTAAATTTTGATAAATCTAAACAAACATTTCAGAACTTGAAATTTATCTGTGTTAAGTTTTCAATGAAACTGAAAAATTTAACATTAGAATAGCTATAGCTGCGATTTACTGACGAAATCCCAAGCAACCACTCCCATCGTTACGGAAACATTTAAGGAATGCTTAGTCCCAAATTGCGGAATCTCTAAACTTCCAGCAGCAGCTTCAATCCAATAATCATTCACGCCAAAGACTTCATTTCCAAAAACAAAAGCATACTTGCTCTCTCCTGCTGGCTTGAAATCCTGCAATGAAATCGACTGATCCACTTGTTCGATACAATAGACTTGATAACCCTGAGCTTTTAATAATTCATGACACGCTTCAGCCGTTTCAAAATAAGTCCAATCAACAGATTCATCAGCACCTAATGCCGTTTTACTTATCTCTCGATGTGGCGGCTGCGCTGTTATTCCAACCAGATATACATGCGCACATCGAAATGCATCGGCCGTACGAAATGCAGAACCAATGTTGTTCATGCTACGGATATCATCCAACACAAAAACGTAAGGAAATTTTTCAGCTGATTTATAAGCTGATACATCGAGCCGATTTAGCTCATCCAACGATAATTTTTGGGGCATAAATTAAACGATCCAGCTAAATGGATAAGCTAATTCTGGTACTTTCACACGCTCCGCTAAACGCTCTAAACGCGCTGGTAATCCAATCACATAATCACGCGCTTTTTCCGCCTGATCATTCAATCCACGTACACTTTCTAAATCCCAGTCCTGAATCAAGCCACGCATAATCGTGGTATAATCAGCGGTTGTATAAACTCCAATGCGTTGAGCTGCATCTGAGAAATGACCAAATAAAGAACTCTTCGCGCCATTCATTTCACGCAAGAAATGTGCAGGCATTACAATCTTCTTCTTCATCATATCAGCAAAAGCCAACATCATTTCGGAAGGATCTAATTTGAAAATCTCAGCTACAAAAGCCTTGTATGCTTTAGCATGACGCAACTCATCCGCCGCAATTTGCGCACACATACGAGACAAATTCGAATTCCCATGTTGCTTGGCCAAAGATGCTGTTCTACGATGGGAAATATTCGTTGCCCACTCTTGGAATGAAGTATAGACAAAATTGCGATATGGGTCAGCAGAAGTACCAATGTCGAAACCATCAGCAATCAAGTATTGTGTCGAAATCGCAACGGCACGCATGTCAACTTTACCCGATAAATATAGGTAAGTCCCCAATAAATTCCCGTGGCGATTTTCTTCTGCTGTCCAACTGCGAATCCACTTAACCCAACCATTTTCTTGGTCTAAATGATCCACCGTTTCCATTCCTAATAACCATGACTCGTAGGTTGGCAAAGCTTCCTCCGTAATCGTATCTCCAATCAAAACTGCCCAATAATCATAAGGCAATTCGTTTGCTGCTTCTTGTAACAATTTCACTTCTTCAAAGAAATTATCCTTTGTCGAATCTGGAAGCATATCTGCAGGCTGCCAGTTGGAATCAATCGGATTCAAAAAATCCTTCATGTAGCTGTCCATGTTTTTGGCTAGCTCCGACATTACTTCTAAACGTGTGTGAAATTGAGACATAATTCAATTGGTTAACAAAATGAGCTATGAAGATACATAGAAAAATCAGGATTTTGGCTGAAAAAGCGCAAAATCAAGGCCACTATCTGCAATTTTTAGCACATAGGCATTCTTGTAGGCCGGCGAAAACCAGTCTCCTAAATTATAATAGGTCGCATTTTCACCTAATGGCAAGGCAATTGGATGATGTCTATGGCCAAAAACATAGGCTGAAACCCCACGATTTCCAAGCTGATCTACCGCATTACGTTCGCGCACCGCAGCTAAAATAAAATCAGTTTCAGCGTCAAAAGGAACTTCTCCAGCTTTAATCGTTGACGTTTTTCGCGTCCCCGACCAAGCATGTGCCAAGCGCACACCTAAATCAGGATGCATCCAGCCAAAGAGAAACTGAGCTAGAGGATTCACAAAAACCTTTTTCAACAACTTATAGCCATAGTCGCCAGGCCCCATGCCATCGCCATGCCCCATGCAAACACGAATTTGTTTATCCTCGAATTGAAACTCGAAATCGGTGGCCTCCCGATAGATGATTGTCCCTAATTCTTGCTCAAAATAATCCTTCATCCACAAATCATGATTCCCCACAAAAACATGTAATCGAACTCCCTGATCAGCTAATGAGGCTAGGGCACCAATAAAACGAACAAAACCTTTGGGAACGACTTGTTTGTACTCAAACCAGAAATCGAAGATATCCCCGAGTAAAAATAAATCACTCACATCTTCCTGAATATGATGAAGCCAATCAACCAAAATCCGCTCGCGTTCACGCGAAGTTTTTGCATCTGGAAAACCCAAATGCATATCCGAAATACAATAAACTTGTTTACCCGCAGGTATAATTAGCTGCTTCATCTATCATAAAAAATGGGGAGGGAATACCCACCCCATTCGGTTAATCTTCTTTTTTAGGAGCCCTTTTTCGAGGTGCTGGCTTTTTCTTAACAACCGGCTCTACTTCCGTTTCAGCCTTGACAGCCGCGGGCTTTTTAGCCGCACGCTTCACCGTTTCTGCAAGCTCTCGCTCGTCTTTGGCATCTTTACGTTTCTTCTCTGTCTCTCCTTTGATAAACTCTTGATATGAGGTTAATTGCTCAAATGGACGAGGACCTACAAGTTCCTCTAAATCACTTTGAAACAATACTTCCTTCTTCAATAATTGCTCAGCAAGTATCGTTAATTTATCCTTTTTAGAGGTCAACAATTTCTTAGTACGTGCATATGCTTCCGCAATAATCTTGCGAACCTCTTCATCAATTTCACGCGCAGTCGTCTCCGAATAAGGCTTGCTAAATTGATAATCTGAACCCTTTGAATCGTAATAAGAAATATTGCCCAACTTGTCATTCATACCGTAAACGGTCACCATCGAATAAGCTAATTTGGTAATACGTTCTAAATCATTCTGAGCTCCAGTTGAGATCTTACCAAATACAATTTCTTCAGCGGCACGACCACCTAAGGTCACACACATCTCATCCATTAATTGCTCGGTGCGATATAAAAACTGTTCTTTAGGCAAATATTGTGCATATCCTAATGCCGCTACGCCACGAGGAACGATAGATACTTTTACCAATGGATTTGCGTGTTCTAAGAACCAACCCGCTATCGCATGACCAGCCTCGTGATAAGCAACAATTTTCTTCTCTAATGGATTGATAATTTTGTTTTTCTTCTCCAAACCACCAATCACACGATCCATCGCTTCTTGAAAATCATCCATATCCACTGCCGTTTTACTCCGACGCGCCGCAATTAACGCTGCTTCATTACACACATTGGCAATTTCAGCTCCTGCAAAACCGGGCGTTTGTGCTGACAATTCTTTTGGATCAATGTCTGCTGCTAATTTCAAAGGCTTTAAATGCACTTTGAAAATCGCCTCCCGACCAATAATATCGGGTTTATCAATAGAGATTTGGCGATCGAAACGACCTGGACGAAGCAATGCCGCATCCAAAACATCGGGACGGTTTGTTGCCGCCATGATGATAATTCCTGAGTCAGTAGCAAATCCGTCCATCTCAACCAATAAGGAGTTCAGTGTATTCTCACGCTCATCATTTGAACCTGGCATTTGCCCACGGCCACGTGAACGACCCACCGCATCAATCTCATCAATGAAGATAATACAAGGTGCTTTTTCCTTCGCTTGCTTGAATAAATCACGCACACGGGCAGCTCCCACACCCACAAACATTTCCACAAAATCCGAACCTGAAAGTGAGAAAAATGGCACACCAGCCTCTCCTGCAACAGCTTTGGCTAACAAGGTTTTACCTGTACCTGGAGGGCCTACTAATAAGGCTCCCTTTGGAATTTTACCACCTAAATCGGTGAATTTCTTAGGGAATTTCAAGAACTCGACAATCTCTTGAATCTCTTCTTTTGCCTCATCTAATCCGGCAACATCATCAAATGTCACACGTACTTTAGATTCTCCTTCGATCAAGGTAGCCTTACTCCGACCAATGTTAAACAATTGGCCACCGCCACCTCCACCGCCTCCCATGCGGAAGAAAAGGAAGTAAAAACTCAATCCCATTAAGATGAAAAATCCCCAAGTACCCAACCAATCTAATGGCCCTGTACGTGTTTCAGGCGTCGCAAAAATGCGCTCATTGCGCGGAAAATCCTTTTGACGATCCTCTAAAAAATGCTCAAAACCTTCTTTGGAAATAATCGGGAATTCAAAATGTGGCCCTTGCTTTACGGACACTAAACCCGGAGGCGAATTTTTGAAATATTTTGCGACAAAATTGGGCTTTAGACTAACTTCCACCAATTTATCGTTAACAATCACAACCGACTGAACTTCTTTTTGAATCACCATGGCCTCGAATTGACCTTGATTAATCTCTTGCAACGTACGTTGTTTTGTAAAGAAAAACATACTCACCATTGCGATCACCAACCCAATAATCATCCAACTTTGCATTCCCCCAGCCGGCTTTTTCGGCAGACGTGGTTGAATTCCTGAACGCTTGGTGTTTTTACTGTTACCTTGTTTTGCCATTAGAATAATTTGTTTGGGCTATTAACAATGAGGATACCTAAAAAAGTTCGTTTTGAGAATTATTCCTCTGAAATGTGCGTAAACTTCGCGTCTCCCCAAAGCTCCTCCAATTTGAAAAAATCACGCTTATCTTTCAAAAATACGTGCACAATCACATCATAGTAGTCCATCAAGATCCACTCCCGATTGGCCTTACCTTCCATCGCATGTACATGAATTTTACCTGACTCCCACACTTCCTTGTCCACAGAATCTGCAATCGCCTCAATTTGAGTATCTGAAGTACCTGATGCAATCACAAAAAAATCAGTAAATGCATTCGCAACTCCGCGCATATCCATTACAACGATATCTTGAGCCTTCTTCTCCTGCATCCCTTTCACTACCCATTGCGCTAATTGTTCTGATGCCTCTACTGCTGTCTTCTTTGTGCTTTTGCTCATATGTTTGTCTAAAATCGAATAATCGAATGCGTTAACATCTCGATTAACGAATAAAAATTTAAATTTGTTTCTTGTAAACCTAAAATTACGAAGAAATTTTGAACAATTACCAAGCCTCTACCCGCTTCGTGGGCAAATTATCAAAATATATGGACCATTGTGATTCCACGAATGCCATGGGCTTTCAGGAAGCACTTTCCGACGATATAGAAGAGGGTTTTGCTTGGATTGCAGGCCACCAAACAGCAGGTAAAGGGCAGCGTGGTAACCAATGGCACGCCCAGCCCAATCAAAATTTATTGGTTTCTTTTTTACTCAAGCCCAATCACGAATTACTCCAAGCGCAGTTTTACCTAAGCAAAGCGATTGCGAATGGGATTTTAATCGGGCTCCAACAATGGGCATCTGACACCCTAGGCGAAAGTTTACCACTCGAAATAAAATGGCCAAACGACATCTACCTCGATGGCAAAAAATTAGGTGGAATTCTTATCGAAAGTAATTTCCAGGCTGGCAAATGGGCCTTCTCGATTGTTGGCATAGGACTGAATATCAACCAATTAGATTTCGAAGGCTTACGAGCTACCTCCTTACGACAATGGACGCAAAATCCACAAGCGATCGACATCGCTGAAATCTACAAACACATCGCTTTCGGAATAGAAAATCAGTACGAAACATTTACGAACCAAGGGTTCTCTTCTATCGATGACACCTATCACGAAACGCTTTTTCGGAAAGAAGCATGGCATAGCTTTGAAGACAAAAATGGAATATTTGAAGGTAAAATAGTACGGGTCAACGAGCAGGGATTAGTCGAGATTGAACGAAACCTAGGTACAGAATCCTATGATATCAAAGAATTAAGTTTTATTTTTAAGGATTAACCTCGCATAAACCTTGATTGAAACTTACCAAAGCAACCTAGAGAACTTCATTCACTGGGCCACAAACACACCCGAAAACATTTATTTAAAGCAACCTGTTGCCGGAATTTATACGGATTATTCCTACCAAGAATCCCTCAGGATTGTAGAACACATCGGTTCATACCTCAACCAACAATTAAATAGAGAAATTCCGCAGCACATTGGCATTTTAGCAAAAAATAGTGCCCATTGGATGTTGGCCGACTTAGCCATTTCCTATGCCGGTGCGATTTCCGTCCCATTTTATGCCACGTTAACGAGTGAGCAACTGAATCACGTCTTGGTTCATTCTGATTGCCAAATACTGATAGTCGGAAAACTGGACAACTGGGATGAAATCCAAAAAGGAATCCCTGATTCTGTTCAGATTATATTCACACCCGACAGCCCCTGCAAAAAAGGCCTAGCTTGGAATGACATACTGGCAACTCCTATTCAGAAACTAGCACCCGTCTTACCCAAAAAGGATGCCTTAGCAACCATCATTTATACTTCAGGAACTACAGGGGTACCCAAAGGCGTCATGATCACAAACGGTTCTATTTCTCAAGCACTAAACTTAGCTCGGGAAATTGCTTACCTCGATAGACCTAATACCCGATTTATTTCCTATTTGCCTTTATGCCATATTGCAGAACGTAATTTTGTTGAGTTTGCATGTACCGCAGCAGGTGGAACCATTTACTTTGTTGAAAGCTTGGATACATTCCAACAAAACCTTTCACAAGCGCGACCTAGTCATTTCCTTGCTGTACCACGAATTTGGGCCAAATTCAAAGAAGGAATCTTGAATAAAATCGGCGGACAGAAAAAATTAAGCCTTTTACTTTCAATCCCCATCCTGAAAAACATCATTCAAAAGAAGATTCAAAAAGGATTAGGCTTGGACAAAACCTGCATGGTAGTTACTGGTGCAGCACCTATGCCACAGGAATTAACGGCCTGGTTTCAATCCATCGGCCTTTACATTCAAGAAGCTTATGGCATGACGGAAAACCTAGGGTTGAATAGCCTTACTCCCCGACATAAAATCAAATTGGGAACCGTGGGACGCGTGCATGACCAATGTACAACACGCATCGATCCTGAAACGGGAGAAATCCAAATGAAAGCAGATTATAACTGTTTGGGCTATTACAAAAACCAAGAACAAACCGATGCGCTATTCGATGGAGAATGGCTAAAAACGGGTGACATGGGCCACTTGGATTCCGAAAACTATCTATCCATTATCGGCCGAGTTAAAGACAATTTCAAAACGGCCAAAGGGCAATATGTATCTCCTGCTCCCATTGAGAATACCTTATCATTACATGACCTTATCGAAGTTGCCTGTGTGGTTGGCGTTAATTTACCCCAACCTTTGGGTTTGGTATTACTTAGCCAACAAGCGAACGAACTACCACAGCAAGAGCTCGTTAGCGCGCTAGAAAAACTACTCAATGACACGAATCCATTATTCAAAAAATATGAATATCTAAAGAAACTCATCGTCATGAAAGAACCTTGGACAGTCGAAAATGCATGTTTGACACCCACGTTAAAAATTCGCCGCATGCAGATTGAAAAGAATGTAGAAGATCGCATTGAGTCTTGGTACCATGCGAAACAAACAATCATTTTCGAAGATTTAATCTAATTTCTACACCTTTTTTGTAACTTGAGAGAATGCGTTTTCAGTCTCTCATCTTGTTAGTTTGCTTACTGCTCCCTTGCTTTCTTAGCTTGGGACAATCGATGCGCATCGATTCCATTCATTTTGTCGGGAATGAGAAAACACGTGAGAATATTTTACGCCGCGAACTCGACTTTCAAGAGAAAGATTCTTTAAGCATTCAAGATTTAAACGAGCGCATCGAATTCAATCGGCGGAAACTGATGAACACGAATCTGTTCATTTGGGTTAAATCGGATTACCATCAATTACCAAATGGAAATCTATCAATCAATTATGAATGTTTAGAACAATGGTATGTTTTGGCATATCCCGTATTCCAGTTGGCCGACCGCAATTTAAATGATTGGTGGTCACGCGGACATGATTTTGACAGAGCCATTTATGGACTGCATTTTTTGCACAATAATTTCATGGGGCGGAATGAAAAAGTCGTCATTAAGGCTGAGACAGGATTTACGGACAAACTTGAAATATCCTACCAAAACCCCTATTTAGACCCCCAAAAGACCTTAGGCATGACTGTAAACTTAGCTTACAGTACACAAAAAAACTTAGCTTATAAGACGAATAAAGACACACTTACATACATTCAAAGCAATGCCATTTTACGAGAAAAATGGACAGGTGGAATACAATTCAGAAAACGGTTTCGCTTTTATGATTTCCAAACACTTGAATTCAAATACAACCACTCCATCATTTCTGATACGATTGCGAAATTAAACCCCGATTATTTCGGCGCGGGTCGGAAAGAACAAAACTATGCGCAAATAGGCTATGCATTTTCCTACGACTTTCGAGATTTTGTTACGTATCCATTACGCGGAAGAAAAATCGATGTCAGTTTTACCAAATATGGCATCTTACCGAATGACCAAGTCGATTTTTGGGAAGCAAGTGCTTCGGCAGCTTTCTTTTTTGATTTAGGCAGCCGATTTTTCTTAGCAAGCCAAGTGAAAACAAAGCTGAGTCGGGATGGATTCATCCCATACGCAAACACACGTGGCTTAGGCTATGGAAATGATTTGGTTCGAGGATATGAATTAAATGTAATCGATGGGACGAACTTTTTCCTTTGGCGTAATACGGCGAAGTTTCAATTAGTTTCAACGATATTGAAACTCCCATTTATCAAATACAAACAATTTAATCAGATGCCGATTGCGGTTTACCCAACCGCTTTTATGGATTTGGGTTATGTGTATAATTCAAACAAAGAAACGCATAACAGTACGAATCAATGGTTATTTGGAACAGGATTAGGGTTTGATTTTGTCACCTATTACAACTTTGTTTGCAAGGTGGGCTTTCCGGTCATCAATGGAGGAAAAACTGGTATGGTTGTGAGTATTGGTCGGGAATTTTAGGCAAAAAAAAACCAGTCAACGACCGGCTTCTTTTTAAAATACCTAACCACTAATAATCTTAAATATCGTTGTGCGCAAGCGCATGAATTCGTAATCCTAATTCCAAAAATAAGAATATTTTTCAATAGAATGATTCAAGCCACCCTGAATTTATTTATTTTTGAAATGATAAGCTCAATCCATCATGAAAATCCGCGTAATCTACGTTTTGTTATTCCTTACAGCTACAAGTCTGTATTCTTGTAATCAAGACAGTTCTTCAGCAGAAAATGAGCAAATAAGTGGCGCCCCGGAACAAATCAAAATCAAAGAGGCATGGAATGCAAGCCACGATTGGGTCAAGCAAATGACATTAAGCGACTCACTCCTAATTCGTAATACGAATTGGGGAATCGATATTTCGCAAATAAAGGAGTCGGTGGAATTAGCCGAAAGCCAACCAAAATCTGGGAAATCATATTCTTTGTATTTCGACGACAGTGATTTAAATTTTGTTGACATCAGCTATTTACCAAACGCACAAGGCCAATTAAATGAAATCGATTTAGACATCTACGTAGAAGAAAATGCGCAGGTGAGCGATTTACAAAAAAGTATTAAGGAATATTTCGATGTAAAATTCGGTGAATCTAAATCAACTGGAAAGAAGACAACTTGGACCCAAAATAAAAATACCCAGGTCGAAATGGAAGATGTAAGTACTTCCAAGGACCCAGGCATTAAAATTGTGTTAAAGGCAAAGTCTTAAACTTTCCAAACCCAGTTACGGGTATCAGGAATTTCGCCTAAACGGATTTGATTAATTTCATTGTACACACGTACCGAAAAATCAGAATCTTTGCGTTCCGGCAAGTCATAATCTTTTCCTTCAAAACCGATCGTTGCAATTGGTGCAATCACAGCAGCCGTTCCTGCTCCAAATGCCTCAGTAACCGAACCATTTTGGATTCCTTCTATCAATTCCTTCACGGCTAATTGGCGCTCCTGCACTTCCATCCCCCAATCTTTCGCAATTTGCAAGACTGATTTGCGAGTTACTCCATCTAATATCGTATCACCCGTAGCGGCTGTAACTAAAGCTCCATTGATAACAAACATCAAGTTCATCGTACCAGCTTCCTCAACATATTGATGCGTCGCTGCGTCTGTCCAAATGATTTGATCATAGCCATCTTTATTCGCATTTTGAGTTGCAAATAATGAACCTCCATAATTCCCTGCATTCTTAGCAAATCCTACCCCACCCTTCGCAGCACGGATGTATTCCGTTTCCACACGAACACGCAATGGTTTTGAATAATAAGAACCAACTGGGCAATTAAAGATGATGAATTTATACGTTGTTGATGGCGTAACACCCACATATTCATCCGTCGCAAACATGAAAGGACGAATGTATAATGAGCAACCCTCTTTGGCAGGAACCCAAGCTTGATCTAATTTCAACAATTCACGTAAGCCACCCAAGAAAATCTCTTCAGGAACTTCAGGCATACACATGCGATAGGCCGACTTGTTAAATCGCTTCCAGTTTTCTTCTGGACGGAACACTTGAATACTACCATCTTTTCCGCGATAACCTTTCATCCCTTCAAAAATAGCTTGTCCGTAATGCAAAGACATCATGGCGGGCTGGTATTCTAATGGGCCATACGGTTGGATTTTGACAGATTGCCACGCGCCGTTGGCATATTCTGCGACCAACATGTGGTCAGCAAAGCTGCGACCAAAGGCTAAGTGATCAAAGTCAACTTGATCAATTCTAGATTTTGAGATAGGTTCAATGTGGATTTGCATACGCTTTGTTTTATTTATTTTCCTGAATTCCAAGGGATTTCAGGGATACCTAGGCTATGATGTAAAAAACGACACACCATAAATAAGTAATCAGATAATCGGTTCATATAGGCCATCGCAATTTCGTAATCGGTATGTTCTGTGGCTTGCACCCAACGAATTAAGCTTCGTTCCGCGCGCCGACAAACCGTACGAGCGATTTGTGCCATGGCAATTGTTTCGTGTCCACCCGGAAGGATAAAAAAACGCATGGGAGCTAATTGAGCGTCTAACGCATCAATATTATTTTCCAAGGCGACAATATCTTGCAAAGAAATCAATTCCATATTCCCCAATACTTCTTTGGAATCGCTCGCAACATGTGCGCCTAAAACAAAGAGACTGGATTGTATGGCCTGTAATTTGGCTGCAAGTTCCGCGTCAACTTTACAAACAAGAAGTCCCAAGTGTGAATTCAGCTCATCTAAATCTCCGATAGCTTCCAAACGAAAATCGGATTTAGACAAACCCTTACCATCTGCTAAGCGTGTAAACCCTCCGTCACCTTGTTTTGTATAGATCTTCATAATTTGTAAAAGAACAACAAAAATAGTTTTTTCGGCCTTGAATCCAAAGGAAAGCCCATATTAATCAAAAAACAAGAAAGATTAGGCAATCGCGCGCTTATGAACTAATTTTGAGGATATTTTTGAATCCTATGTCAATTGATTATTTCGTTTCGCGTGCTTGGCGCATAGTTTCCATGGTTGCCTTTGGCATAACCTTGTTATTCGTATATCGCGGATTACCAGATCCTGCAGCCGTACATTTCGGCGAAACAGGGCGTGGAGATGGATTTTTGCCTAAAGAAGAGATCTTTTATTTGTCGGCCGGCATCGTAACCGTACTCAATGTTTTAGCCTTATTACTGATCAAAAGTGTCGCCAATGTTTCCGAGCAAGTTTGGGGAAACGTATTCCAAATCTTCGCTAGCAAAGGGGATGCGACAATTAAAGCCACATTGACAAATTGGTTACATTTCTTGCCAGCCCTGATTAATACGTATTTAATTTTAGTATTCCGCGTTTTACTCCTATTGAACGACCAGCGGACCTATGACGCCGACTATACCTATATCCCCAAACTAGGAATCGTATTGATTCTTGTTTGGTTGTTATACTTGCCGATTCGACTATTTTTATCACCGACGCATAGCCCAGAAGAAGCATGATTTCCAATATGCCGGACATTTCGATTCAGGCGTTTGATTACGAATTACCCGATTCTTATATCGCTTTTTTCCCGAGCCAGCAGCGTGATGAATCGCGTTTGCTCGTTCACCGTTCAGGGATTAGCAGCCATCATTCTTTTCAAAACCTACCTGAATTAGTTCCAACAGATAGCCTTTTTATTTTCAATAATACAAAGGTCATTCCGGCGCGCATTCAATTACAGAAAGAAAGTGGCACGACCATTGAGATTTTCTTATTGAAGCCTTTGGCCGACAACATCGCGACGCAACAAGTTATGGAGCAGCGCGGAGAGATCATTTGGGAATGTTTGGTGGGTAATAAAAAGCGTTGGAAAATAGGAGAAACGCTTACCAAGACAATTGAAATTGAAGGCCAAAAGGTAGCTTTACGCATCAACTGGCATGACCGAGACTTAAACCAAGTTCAGATTCAATGGTCAGGCGAACATACATTCGCAAGCATTTTGAATGAAATAGGTAAAATCCCCTTACCTCCTTATATGGAGCGTGATACGGAATTATCGGATCAAGATCGCTACCAAACGGTATTTTCCAAAGAATTAGGAGCCGTTGCGGCACCTACTGCAAGCCTGCATTTTACACCTGCCATCA
>JAHEAY010000163.1 GCA_024642485.1 Cytophagaceae bacterium | reverse complement strand
TTGAAAGCAATGGAGAAGCGGCGATCATTGATCCTCTTCGCGAGGTTCAACCTTACATCGAAAAAGCGGAACGCAATAATGCCAAAATCAAATACGTTTTTGAGACACACTTTCATGCCGATTTCGTTTCGGGCCACTTGGACCTTTCAGCAAAAACGGGCGCGCCGATTGTCTATGGCCCCAATGCTAGCTGTGGTTTTGATTGCATTTCGGCAACAGATGGTCAAGAATTTCCTTTAGGAAATGTAAAAATCCGCGTGATTCATACACCCGGACATACGATGGAATCGACTTGCTTTTTGTTGATCGATGAAACTGGAAAAGAAACGAGTTTATTCTCGGGAGATACTTTGTTCATTGGCGACGTAGGCCGACCGGATTTGGCTCAAAAAGTCATCGCTGATTTAACACAAGATATTTTAGCTGGTCATTTGTACGACTCGTTGCGGAACAAAATCATGCCTTTGGCAGACGATATTATTGTTTATCCGGGTCATGGTGCGGGTTCTGCTTGTGGCAAAAACATGAGCAAGGAAACGACTGATACCTTAGGCAATCAGAAAAAAGTGAATTATGCTTTAAACCCAGCCTTATCAAAAGAAGAGTTCAAAAAAGAAGTTTTAACAGGACTCGTAGCACCTCCCGCTTATTTCCCATTGAATGTATTGATGAACATCAAAGGATATGATTCAATCGATAAGGTTTTGGAAAGAGGCCAACACGCCTTAAGTCCTGAGGGATTTGAAGCTGCGGCAAACGAGACAAGTGCGTTGATTTTAGATACAAGAGACCCACAAACATTTGCAGCTGGTTTTGTGCCAAACTCGATTAACATCGGAATCGATGGATCTTTTGCCCCTTGGGTGGGTACATTAATTCCTGACATTAAACAAGAGATCTTATTAGTAACAGATGAAGGCCGGGAAGAAGAAGTTATTACGCGGTTAGCACGTGTGGGTTATGATTTTACCATAGGTTATTTAAAGGGAGGATTTGCGGCATGGAAAGCTTCAGGCAAAGAAGTAGATAGCATCGAATCCATCGATGCTGACGAATTATTGAAGCGTGTCAATGCTGGTGAAGGTGAAATTTTAGACGTTCGAAAAAACTCGGAATATTTATCAGAACATGTCGTTGATGTTGAAAATGCGCCATTAGACTTCATCAATGAGAGCATGTTAAAAATCAACAAAGACAAGACCTATTTTGTGCACTGTGCAAGTGGGTATCGTTCGATGATCTTTAATTCTACGTTACGTGCACGTGGATTTGACAACCTAATTGATGTCAAAGGTGGATTCAAAGGAATCAAAGAATCGGAGAATTTTCCATTAACAGAATACGTTTGTCCTTCAACCCTTTTATAATCATGGAAGATTTACTAAATGATCCAACCACTACGGTTGTTGACGTACGCGAAACGAACGAATTTGCCATGGGGCATTTTGATGGAGCAATCAACATCCCGTTAGGAATTGTTCCCCTTCGCTTAGATGAATTCAAGGCAATGAATGGCCCTATCGTCCTCTATTGTCGAAGCGGAAACCGTTCAGGTATGGCGATGAATTTGCTGAAACAAGCAGGCATTACTGAAGTTTACAATGGTGGAGGCTTACAAGATATGCTTGCTTACCAAGATTAAATTTTTGTCATCAGGTACCCCAGGCTAAAGCCTGGGGTTAAATAAAGTTTATATGCTCACGAATTTATTGCAAAACTGGAATTTCATGCGCATCATCCGACTCGTAATTGGTGGGTATGCTATGATTGAGGCTATTAGGGGACAAGACACACTGATGGGATTACTTGGCTTCGTTTTACTAGGAATGGCAATCCTCAATGTAGGCTGCGGAGCCCAAGGCTGTGGAATTCCCATTCAAAAATCCAATCAGAAAGAACCAAAAGAATTAAGCTATGAAGAAATTCATTCGAAATAATTTATGGCCAATCATTGGGACAATATCCGGCGGCTTCGTCGGATATTTTTATTGGAGAGATATGGGTTGTTCCACTGGAACCTGCCCCATCACGAGCAAGCCAGTGAATAGCATCATTTACTTTGCTGTGTTAGGTTACTTGCTGATTGGGACTGTCGCAAAAGCTAGATTAAAGAGATAAGAACTAAGAGTTAAGAACTAAGAGGTTTGACAGAAAAGAATTAATTTACCAATTATTTAATTGGACTACGGACTACGGACTACGGACTACGGACTACGGACTACGGACTACGGACTACGGACTACGGACTACGGACTTAAAGACTAAATTTTAACTTACATGATCGAAACAATTACCCAACCCTGGCCTTGGTATACGGCAGGAATTATCATCGGACTTATTGTCCCCACCCTATTGATATTAGGGAACAAACACTTTGGCATATCGGCTAATTTGCGTCACATGTGCGCAGCTTGTTTCCCAAGCGACATCCCCTTTTTCAAATACGATTGGAAAAAAGAATCTTGGAATTTATTCTTCATCGGCGGCATTTTCATCGGTGGATTTATCGCAGCGCATTTCTTAGGATCGGATGCACCCATCATCATTCATCCTGCCTTGCAAAAGGAGTTAGCTACGTATGGAATTACAGACCTTTCGGGCATGGTACCGACCCAACTATTTGCATTGCATGATGTATTCACACTTCGTGGCTTCATGATGATGGTCGGCGGTGGATTTCTCGTAGGATTCGGAACGCGCTATGCAGGAGGATGCACATCTGGTCACGCAATTATGGGATTATCAGATTTGCAATGGCCATCTTTAGTCGCAACTATTTGTTTTATGATTGGCGGATTTGTGATGTCCAATCTCATTTTACCATTCATTTTAAGCCTATAAGTATGAAAACGCAACAAGAAGAAACGGATTTTGAAGTACGGTCACTCGACACCATGTGTGTGAATGAATCCAATTTAAGCCATCCTTGGTGGTATAATTTTAAATATTTAGCAGTAGGAATTGTGTTTGGAATCGT
>JAHEAY010000150.1 GCA_024642485.1 Cytophagaceae bacterium | reverse complement strand
AAGACCTGTTCCATCTCCGATTCTCGCAGGTATGTGGGCAATGTCTTACTCGTTTTAACCATGCGAATCGTTTGCATGGGATTGTCGGTCACATCCCCGCGCCGCTGTAAATACTTGTAAAAAGTTCGAAGTGTTGCCAGTTTCCGGTTAATGGAGCGGTTTTGTATGCCTTGATTGGATAATGCTACGAGCCAAGCACGAATCGTTTGGCTTTTGATTTGACTAACAAGTAGATTATCGTGAGCAAGGAAATCGAGAAATTGAAGGAGGTCAATTTCGTACGAGCGAAGCGTTAAAGGACTTAATCGCCGTTCTACTTGTAGGTGCTGTAAAAAAAAATTGACTACTTCACGATTCATAGATCGAAAGTAGTCAATTCTAGGAAAAATCGAAACAAACTAGTTGTTGATATTTCCGTATGTCTTTTGCTTATAAGCAGCACGAATCATTTCCGTACGACGAGCGATTGATGGTTTTTCAAAAGCAGATCTTCTACGTAATTCTTTTACTACACCTGTTTTTTCAAACTTCTTTTTAAAGCGCTTAAGGGCTTTATCAATTGACTCGTTCTCTTTGATCGAAATAATTAACATGTATTTTTTCCTTTTTGAATTAAAATGTTCGCAAAGATAAATTTATTTTTTTGATTGTGCAAGTAGTCTTTTGGAATTTTATGAGTGAAAATGTCCTATTTTTGTAGTTCATTTTAAAACTATTGTATGTCGGAGTTTTCACGGACAACTGTCACGGCCGCTTTAATCTATGCGAATGGTCCAATTCACATCGGACACTTAGCAGGATGTTATTTGCCAGCTGATATTTATGTGCGCTATTTACGTTTAAAGAAGCAGGATGTTATTTTTGTTTCCGGTACGGATGAGCATGGGGTGCCTATTACGATAAAGGCACAAAAGGAGGGGAAAACGCCACAAGAAGTGGTTGATTACTATTATGCGAACATCAAATCTTCTTTCGAAGACTTTGGTATTTCCTTTGATATTTATGGTAGAACATCAGATCCTGTGCATCACAAGATGTCGCAAGATTTTTTCTTGCATTTGTACAAGGAAGGAAAATTTATTGAAGAGGTAACTGAACAGTATTATGATGAGGCTGCGGATCAGTTTTTAGCAGATCGATATATTACAGGCGAATGTCCCAAATGTCATCAGCCGGGTGCTTATGGGGATCAATGTGAGAAATGTGGGTCTTCGTTGTCACCTACAGAGTTAATCAATCCTAAGTCGTCTCTAAGTGGTGCTTCGCCGATTTTAAAAGAAACCAAAAACTGGTTCTTGCCTTTGGATCAATGGCAAGGAGCATTAGAGGATTATGTGAATTCGCATCCTGAATGGAAGCCAAACGTTAGTGGTCAAGTTAAATCTTGGTTGCAAGATGGACTTCGTCCGCGTGCCATGACCCGTGATTTAAGTTGGGGTGTGCCTATTCCATTGCCAGATACGGAAGGGAAAGTGCTTTATGTATGGTTTGATGCACCGATTGGATATATCTCAATGACAAGCCAATTAACGGCGGATTGGGAGAAGTACTGGAAGGCGAAGGATAGTCGGATTGTACATTTTATCGGAAAGGATAATATTGTTTTCCATTGTTTAATATTCCCTGCTATGTGTATGGCGCATGGGGAATTTCAATTAGCTGACCAAGTGCCGGCGAACGAATTCATGAACCTGGAAGGGGATAAGATTTCAACTTCGCGTAATTGGGCGGTCTGGTTGCATGAATATTTACAGGATTTTCCAGGTAAGCAAGACGTATTGCGTTATGCATTGACGGCATCAAGTCCAGAAACTAAAGATGCCGACTTTACTTGGGCTGATTTTCAGACCAAAAACAACTCAGAACTCGTGGCAATTTTGGGCAATTTTGTGAATCGGGCTTTTGTATTGATTGATAAGAATTTTGAAGGTATAGTACCTGCAAAGGCTGCTGGAACAGGTTTAGAAGACGATATCAAGCAAGCATTAGCTGATATTCCGGCGAAGTTAGAGGCTGCTTTAGCGAATTACAAATTCCGGGATGCTTTGGTCATAGCGATGGAAATCGCGAGGATTGGTAATAAGTATTTGGCAGATGCGGAGCCATGGAAAATTATCAAAGAAGATAAAGAGAAGGCAGGTACTGTTTTGAATTATGCAGTACAATTGGTGGCTCATGCCTCTGTTGCTTTGGAACCCTTTATTCCATTTACGGCTGCTAAGTTAAGAGCAGCTTTGGGAATTCAAGAAGCTGATTGGTCGACAATCGGTGATTTTGAATTAATCCCAACGGGTCAAAAACTAGCTAATCCAGGATTATTATTTGAGAAATTAGAAGATGATGTGATTCAAGCACAAGTTGATAAATTAAAGCAAACGAAAGAAGCAATGGAATTAGCGAGCAAGCAAGTGAATCCAATCAAGGAGACTATTGATTTTGAATCATTTACCAAGATGGATTTACGTGTGGGGCATATCACAGCGGCGGAGAAAGTCGAAAAGAGTAAAAAGTTGTTGAAATTGGCAGTTAATGATGGTCAAAAAGAGCGTACCATTCTAAGTGGTATTGCTGAGCATTTTGAGCCGGCGGATGTGATAGGCCGACAAGTTTGTTTCTTGGCGAATTTAGCACCACGTAAAATTATGGGACAGGAGAGTGAGGGGATGATCTTAATGGCGGAGGATGCAGATGGTAGTTTGGCCTTCATGCAGCCGAGTAAGGCGATCTGGAATGGTGCTTCGATTAGCTAATAGCTTATCCAATTGTTGAAATAAAAATAAGGCCAGAAGAAACTTCTGGCCTTATTTGTTTAACCTCTAAACCTATTTAACTATGAAAATTTATACAAATATAGATGTTTTGTTTAAATAATATGAGTTTAATGCAAAAAAAAATAAAAAAGGCGCCGTCAGAAACAGCGCCTTTTTTGATTACCTCTAAACCTATTTAACTATGAAAACTACTTACAATCTAATTTTGAAATACAACGATCAAATCTTGATTTTGTTCTG
>JAHEAY010000144.1 GCA_024642485.1 Cytophagaceae bacterium | reverse complement strand
CTTTATTTGGGAATACCTTGTTTTTCAAGACCTTGCAAGGTCCGCACCAAGACGTGTAAGCGTCCAACATGACCATTTTCTTTTCCTTCTTCGCCTTCGCCAATGCCTGACGGAAGCTACCCTCAAAGAAATTCACCCCATCGCCCTCTGCGAAAGCGGGTAGTGTTAATGTGGCAAGAATCAGGATACTTAGTAGTTTTTTCATGTTTACAAGTCGCTAGTCGCTAGTCACGAGTCGCTAGTTTATGTTTATAAAAACCTCTTAACTCTTCACTCTTAACTCTTAACTAATTATAAGAATTTAACATCACCGGCATCACCAATAACAAAATATCCTCCGCCTCATCTTGATCAGATGGGATGATTAATCCTGCCTTGTTTGGTTCGCTCAATTTGATGTCTACAAATTTCGACGATAAATTACTCAATAACTCAGAAATCAATTTCGCATTGAAACCAATCTCCATGTCCTTACCTGCATAATCACAAGTCAATGCTTCATTCGCCTCGTTCGAGTAATCTAAATCCTCTGCCGACAAAGTCAATTTATTGGCAGATAATTTCAAGCGAATTTGGTGTGTTGTCTTATTCGAATAGATCGAAATACGCTTCACGGAACTCAAGAACTCCAAGCGATTAATCGTCAAAATCTCATTGTTTTCCTTTGGAATCGCATTCTCGTATTCTGGGAAACGCTCGTCGATGATCCGACAAATCAACTGGAAGCTTTGGAAGCTAAAGAAGGCATTCGATGAACTGAATTCCACCGTTACGGGTGTTTCATCTGATGGCAAAGTCGACTTCAGCAAAGACAACGCTTTCTTTGGCAAAATCAATGAACTGCTTCCCTCTGTCTTCAAATCTGTTCTGCGGTAACGTACCAAACGATGTCCGTCGGTTGCCACAAAATTAGTGTGATCCCCCATCATTTGAATCAAAACCCCCGTCATCGCCGGACGCATATCATCGTTAGATACGGCTAATAAAGTATTTGCAATAGCCTCACCTAGGGTGATGGCCGATAAAGAAATTGATTGATTCTTCGCTACTTCTGGAATTCGAGGGAAGTCGATTGGGTTCTCGCCGCTCAACTTAAAACGACCGTTTTGTGTCGCAATTTCCGCTCCAAATGTTCCCTGATCTGCACCGATAGTTACCGGTTGCTCAGGTAAACTACGAAGGGTCTCCAACAATAATCGTGCAGGTAAAGCAATTGAGCCATTTTCAAAGCCCTCAACCTCTAAGGTCGTTGTCATCACCGTTTGCAAATCCGATGCCGTTAACATCAATTTGTTACCCTCCAATTCCACTAAAATGTTTTCCAAAATAGGGATAATCGGATTGCTCGCTACCACACCATTAATGGCAGATAGTTGCTTCAATAAGACATTAGAGGCTACTAAAAATTTCATTGCTTTTAATTATTGATTAATGTTGAATTCAGACCTTGAAGTTAAATCAATTTGACTACAAAGCCAAGTGTTTAAGCTCCGTATTTGCGCTTGCGGTAAAGAATTACCAAAAGACTGATAAGGATTCCAAATGCGACCGGAGCCAAGACATTTAAGAATTGGTAATAGCTTCTTCCTTCCTGTATTTTAGCCTTATCCAAAGGTCGTAAGCGGATGTTTTTATTGCGCGCCAACAAGGCTTTTTGGTCATCCAATAGATAATGAAATGCATTCAATGCAAAATCCCGATTCGCAAAGGTATGTTTCGTAAACGGATCAAATCCCAATGGGCTCGGCCCCTTTGTATTCGGGTCAATGCCATTCAATGCCAAATCTCCATCGCCCACCACAATTAAGCCGCCTTCCTCTTGACCCTGTGCTACAAATCCCTTCGACAAACTATCCTGCGGCAAGGGCCGATTCGCGAAAATGGACTTGAATTTCCCCTCCAATAAATACGAGATGATTTGTCGGCCTGATTTATATTGTGCCGGATTAAAGTCCTTGCCCGATGAAGAAAATGGAAGCATCGCAGGTGCTTTCTGCACTTGGGTATATGCACTCGTCATCAGCAATGGTGTTTTCTTCAATCCACTATTCCCCGAAACCGTATCCATACTCGAAACAAATTTGCCATAAATGGCATCCAAATTTTTTGTAATCACCGATGCTGGATTTCCTGTCAATAAGGGAAAAGCAGGCCAAGGCATCAATTGTAAATTGGCCTTATTACCAAAGTTGCCTACTTCCAAAGGAATCATACCACTCAATTCCGCATCTTTAACCCAGTTGGCATTCAACCTCAATCCATAGCGATACAACATCTCCTCCAATCCCACATCCATCGGCGAACTCACCAATCCCTGACCTTGGATCGTATCTACGCGAACGCCTTCGAGAAAGAAAATCCCCTTGCCACCTTTGACTAAAAATTGGTCAATTTTATATTGATCTGTTGTGCTAAATTTCCGTTCTGGTTGAATGACACAGATTGCATCCAATCCATCCAAAGTTGAGGAAGCTCCTAAATCAACGGGATATAAATCGTAGCTTTTTCGCAAGGACGCAATTAGTCCTAATTGTTTGATGGCCGGCACTTTACTGTAATCCAACAGGAAGCCAATCTTCTTGCGTTCCGTTTCCGCCAGGTTCTGAATGCCCTGCATGATTTCGTATTCGAGGCCTTCCACCGACTGGTTCAAAACCTCTTGCGAAGAGGCTAATTGGTTGCCCTTTAATAACAGAACTCCTGTTTTTTTATCGCCTTTCTCAATCACCAAACCCGGGAATACCATTTGCTGAACCTGCTTCCCACCCACATTATTTACAACGTTCGTCGGGGGTAATCCTAGTGAATCCAATAAAAATATCTGCTTTTCGCGCTCATCGGTATTCGGGAATTCTGCATATAGATCGATAGTCTCAATACTAATCGTCTGAGGGCTATTGCGTTGTAAGTCTTGCAAGATAGCATAGCTTGCTTTTTGGAGGCGTTTAAAGCCGCCAGGAAGATCGTTCCCAGCCAGGTAGACCTTGATGTGAATCGGCCCATCCAAAGACTGTAAGGTTGCAA
>JAHEAY010000139.1 GCA_024642485.1 Cytophagaceae bacterium | reverse complement strand
AGCGGCGCGGGGATGTGACCGACAATCCCATGCAAACGATTCGCATGGTTAAAACGAGTAAGACATTGCCCACATACCTGCGAGAATCGGAGATGGAACAGGTCTTTGCCCAACAAGAAATTCCTAAAAATACATTTGAAGAGGTACGCGACCAACTCGTTTTAATGTTACTCTACGGGACAGGAATGCGCTTGGCGGAATTGATTCAGTTGACACACCAACAAGTCAACCTATCCGCTAAAACCTTACGGGTTATCGGGAAACGCAATAAAGAACGCATTATTCCCATGCCAACGATACTTGTAGATCTAGTGAAACAATATCAAGCGCTAAATCCCTTTCAGAGCCAATATTTACTACTCACCGACAAAGGAGAACCTTGTTATCCGATGTTCGTCCAGCGCTTAGTCAAGAAATATTTAGGAGAAGTAAGTACCCTAGAAAAGCTTTCGCCCCACGTGTTGCGGCATAGTTATGCAACCCATCTGTTGAATCGAGGAGCAGATTTAAATGCAATCAAAGAATTATTGGGGCACGCAAATCTAGCTGCAACGCAGGTCTACACACATAATTCGATGGAAAAGCTGAAGGAAATCTACAAACAAGCTCACCCCAAAGCCTAACGAATCATCGGGCCTTGTTGGTTAATTTGTGAAACATAGGCCTCAGACCCAATACCCACAGCATTAAAGGCTTCAGACATTGCTTTAGCGACCAATTTCGCAGTTTCTTCCCCTTTCGATAAGGCAAATAAAGAAGGTCCAGAACCTGAAATAGAACAACCTAAAGCGCCAGCTTGTAGCGCAGCAGCTTTCACTTCTTGAAATTGAGGAATTAAAATAGAACGTGCAGGCTCGACAATCACATCGACCAAAGAACGTCCAATTAAATCATAATCCGAGGTTAATAAACCAGCCACTAAACCCGCCACATTTCCCATCTGCGTAATCGTTTTACCTAAGGTAATTTCACGTTCAAGGATGCGACGAGCATCTTTGGTATTCACTTCAATCTGCGGATGAACAATACTTGCATACAAATCCGAAGGCGTAGGCAATTGAATGATATCCAAGGGATCATAGCTACGAATCACAACAAAGCCCCCTAATAAACTAGGACCCACGTTATCCGCGTGCGCTGAACCACAGGCCACACGCTCTCCCTCCATGGCGAAAGGCAATAATTCTTTTTGACTTAAGGGTTTCCCCATCAATTCATTGGCAGCAAAAACACCCGCTACCGCAGAAGCCGCAGAAGATCCCAAACCGGATCCCAAGGGCATGTCTTTATGTAAAGAAAGCTCAAAACCTTGATCGGGTTGTCCGATAAATTCCAAATATTTTAAAATGGCAATCCCTGCCGTATTTTTGGCAACTTCCTTAGGCAAGCGACCTTCATCACCGGTAATCTCTTTGATTACAATCCCTGGGGTCGATTTTTTCGTCAAGACAACTTCATCACCCGGACGATTCACCGCAAATCCAAAAATATCAAATCCACAAGCTACATTGGCAACAGTTGCAGGGGCATATACGCGAATACTTTCCATATTAAGACAAATAGCTACCAATTGACACGATATCCGCAAAAACACCCGAAGCTGTTACCTCAGCACCTGCACCAGGCCCTTTAATTACCAAAGGACGATCATGGTAACGTTTTGTAGTAAACGCAATTACGTTATCCGCACCATCCATTTGATAAAACGGATGATCAGCACCTACGGCACGTAAACCAATTGAAATCTTCTGATTTTCTAGTTTTGCAATGTAACGAAGCACTTTTTTCTCCGCGTATGCATCATTGACCAAAGCTTCAAAATAAGCATTCGCCTTGTCCAATTCTTCAAAAAACGCATCGACTGTTGGCGCTGCCTCACATGCCGGAGGGATGATTTTTTCAATCGTTATATCTGCAAACTCTAGTTTCAATCCAATTTCCCGACTCAAAATCAAGATCTTTCGCGCCACATCCATACCGCTCAAATCTTCCCGAGGATCGGGTTCTGTATAGCCTTTGGCTTTAGCTTCACGCAACACAGCAGCGAAAGATTTACCAGGAACAAACTGGTTGAATAAGAATGACAAGGTTCCTGAAAGAATTCCTTCAATCTTCTCGAATCGATCGCCTGAGGCAATCAAGCCTTGCAAGGTATTAATCACGGGCAAACCCGCCCCTACATTCGTCTCATACATAAACTTCACTCCTTTGCTTAAAGCTGTTTGGTGCAAAGCCGCATATTGCTCATAAGGCCCAGAATTCGCAACTTTATTCGGCGTTACCACCGAAACATTCGCTTCAAACAGACCTAAATAATGTTGGTGTATTTCCTTACTCGCCGTGCAATCCGCAAAAATGGAATTCGGCAAGTTCAATTGCTTGATTTCACTTACAAATTGATCCAATGAAGCCGAAACACCCGTAGACTCCAATAACTCAATTGCTTGATCGATTGGAATACCTGCAGGGTTAATCAGTTGTTTACGTGAATTTGCGATACCCACTAATTGGATGCGCAGGCCTTTGTATTTTTCTAAATAGCGCTCTTGCCCAACCAATTGGTTTAACAAGGTTTTACCAATCAAACCAGCACCTACTAAATATAGGTTCAAGGTTTTGATTTGTGAGAAGAAGAAGGTCTCATGAATGACATTCAAGGCCTTAGAAAGGTCTTTCTTCTCGATAACAACGGAAATATTCAACTCGGAACTACCTTGTGCAGTCGCAACAATGTTAATTCCATTTTTACCTAAAACAGAGAATAAACGCCCACTCACTCCGGTATGCTTACGCATCCCCTCACCTACCACTGCAATCACTGATAAATCCTGTTGGATATCAATGCCCTCAATATCTCCAGATGCAATCTCCTGAGCGAATTCTTTGGCTAAAATCTTATCTACTTTCGAAGCCACTTGCGGATCAATCGCGAAACAGATCGAATGTTCCGATGAGGCTTGCGAAATCAATACCACAGAAATCTTCTCTTTGGCCAACACGGTAAAGAGTTTTGCGGAAACACCCGCCACACC
>JAHEAY010000123.1 GCA_024642485.1 Cytophagaceae bacterium | reverse complement strand
ATTTGAATTAGCTAAAACCAAAGTTATCCAGCTGGCATCTGAAATTAACGATGTTCAAAACAAAGGATCTTATTTGACCAAAGTCGTGCAAATGAAAGCCTATTTGGCTGAATTTGATGGCCTTGGTGATTTTGTGCCACTTTTTAAACAATTGGATTCCTTAGAGGTCTTCTTGAGAGATTTGATCCAAAATAATCAAATCAAAAACCTTGAAATCAAACGCGCACTGATTGAAGATGCCAAAGTGGTTGCTGGCCAAGAAGATGTTTTGCAAGCGACGGAAGAATTGATGGAGTTGAAAGCCAAATGGGTGAAGACGGGGCCAGTAGACAAGCAATTTCAAGATAGTTTAACGGAAAGTTTCCAAGAAGTGATGGATGATTTCTTCTTGCGTCGTCGGGCGTATTTCGAAGAGAAGAATCGCCAGATTGATGAAAAGATCGCATTATTACAGGGTTACATCGATTCAGTTCATCAATTACGTAAAGCAGAAGATTTGGATGATTCAATCATCAAAGTAAAGGAATTGCAAAAAGAATGGAAGAATGTCATTGGTTTGCCTCCGAAGAAACAATCCATGTTGTGGAAAAATTTCAAGAAGGCAAATGACATGTTCTTTGAAAAATATAACCGCGTCAAAGGTATTGAATACAAACCTCGTGTCGATCCACGTATTCAAGAGTTAACTACCATGACCGGTGAATTGGAGTTGAAATTACATGATCAAGTGAATATCGTTTCCACGGCTGATTTGGCTAAGGCTTATTTGGTTAAATGGAAAGAAATCACGGCACAAATCAAATCGGTTGATCGCCAAATGGCTGAACGATTCCGAAATGTATGTGATAAGATTTTTGAAATGAATTATTTATTGCGGGTAATTTCTTATCGCCATCCTGCCTTAAATGAAAAGCCGCGCATCGAACAGTTGAAGATCATGATTAATCAAATGGATTACATGACCAAAAAGGAGCGAGGCGAATTAGAAGATTTCATAGCGCAAGCAGAAAGTGACCGTCAAATGGAAGAGAAACCTGTCATCAGCAAAATCAATACGCAAAAGCGTAAGATTAGCATGAAGGAATTGCTTTTAACCGGTTTTAAAACAGAACTTGACGCCTTACTAAACGCTTAATAAGCCCATCTCATTTCCTAGTGCAGGAAGGTCCAAGCTATCAAATGTTCCGGATGACATCATCAGAAGGTTAGCATTTGACCAGGTTTGGGCCAAAATTGCCTGTTTCAGCGCTTCCGCATCGCGAATGACTTTCAGGTTCGGGTGTTTGAAATAGGTTTGCACAACGGATTCTTCCATACGATCCATGCGTTTAATTTCGCGCGCATGTTCACTTAAATACACAATCGCTTCATCCGCCAAATCTAAGGTTTTCGCATATTCAGGCAAGAATGCCGGATTTAAACTGCTGAATGTATGAAGCTCTAAGCAAGCCACTAGTTTACGGCTTGGGAATTGATTCTTTAACGCCTGCGTCGTCGCTTTTACTTTTGATGGTGCATGAGCAAAATCTTTATATAGCAAGCTCGTTTCCGATGAAGCTACTAATTCCAAACGCTTTGCAGCGCCTTTGAATGTGGCAATCGCCTCATAAAAATCGCTGGAAATTACCCCAATTTGCTCACAGATTAAGCGTGCGCCATTCAAATTTTTCAGCGTATGTTCCCCAAAAACCTGGATCGGATAGGACTTGCCATCTTCTCCTTTCAGAATGGTTTGACCCTTGTCAATTTTCGCCGGATGCGCCTCATATCCTGTTTTTTCACAATGTTCTGGACAGTCGGCCGTTAAATGATTTAGTACCGAATCTGTTTGGTCAAAGAATAAACTACCTGCTTTGGGTAATCCAGCGATCAAGGTTTTGAATGAATCTGTATAGGATTCAAAGGTTGGATATACGTTGATATGATCCCAAGCTATTCCTGAAATCAAACAAATGTGCGGCTGGTATAATAAAAATTTCGCCCGACGGTCAATTGGCGAAGCCAGGTATTCGTCTCCTTCGATGATGATGATGGGTGCATCGGATAGGGAGGCCATGAGTTCAAAGCCTTCGATGCGGGCGCCAACTAAATAGTCAAATTTGCGTCCTAAGGTTTTGAGTACGTGCAATACCATGGAGGTAATGCTCGTTTTGCCGTGACTTCCTGCAATAACGATGCGTTGCTTATTAAGGCTTTGCTTATATAAAAAGGATGGATAGGATTCTACGGGAATACCCAATTCCTGGGCTTTCAGTAATTCTGGATTATCGGGACGCGCGTGCATGCCCACGATAACCGCCTCCAAATCTGTTGTTATTTTTTCTGGGAACCAACCAAATTCCTCAGGTAAGATGCCATGTTGGGCCAATAAACTTTTGGAAGGCTCATAAATCTCATCGTCGGAGCCACTGATTTCGTAGCCTTTTGTTTTCAATGCTAATGCTAAATTGTGCATGGCAGCGCCGCCGATTGCGATAAAATGTATTTTGGGCATAATAACTTAATCTGTAATTCGTTTGCAAAGTACATACTTTTATTGCAGTTTTGCACGTTTTTCCACAAACTCAAGTACGCTTGAGTACAATTCATCTGACTGAATGAAAAATTACGTCGATCTAATTGATCAAACCATTGAATTCCCAACGCGTGAATTCAATATCAATGAGAATAATGAGTTGTTATTTAACAACGTACCCTTGATGGAAATCATCAAACAATATGGTACGCCGTTAAAAGTATCCTATTTGCCTAAGATCTCTGAGCACATCGAAAATGCCAAAGTGCTATTTCGTAATGCGATCAAGAAATATAATTACAAGGGTAATTATACCTATTGTTATTGCACAAAATCTTCTCACTTTTCATTCATTTTGGAAGAGGTATTGAAGCAACATGTGCACTTGGAAACGTCTAGTGCGTTTGATATTCCGATTATCCGGGATATGTACAACCAAGGAAAAATCACGAAATCGACTTATATTCTTTGCAATGGCTACAAGCAGCCCTTGTATACGCAATACATTTCGGAATTGATCAACGATGGATTCAATTGCATCCCGGTCTTAGATAATTTAAAAGAAATTGACTTTTACGAGA
>JAHEAY010000118.1 GCA_024642485.1 Cytophagaceae bacterium | reverse complement strand
CTAGGAGGTGATAAACAGAAAATGAAGGCGCTGATCAATGATGCATTTGCATTAGCATATAAGCATCAGGGAAAGGCCGCCGGAATTCATGATTATGTTATGACAACCTCGGATGGACGAAAAGCGGGATTGATTGAATTGAATGGGGAAGTAGCGACTTCCTTGCAGTTTTTTACCACGGATAGCACCAAACATTTTTTACGTGGGGCAATCTATGTAAAAACAGCGACCCAAAACGATTCTTTAGCCCCGATTATCCGTTTTCTGAAGCAAGATGCGCTTCATTTAATTCAAACACTTTCTTGGAAATAGTAACTTGTTCGGTTCCTGAACTTTCTGTTTATTTGTAGCTTATTATGGGGGAATCCAAGGTGCTTTTTGAGTCGGAAGAATCAACAGTTTTTGTTGATGCACTTCTCCCTTTGCCCATTCCTCGGTATTTTACTTATCGGGTTCCCCGTCAATGGGCAACTTGGGTCGAGGCGGGCCTACGTATTGTTGTTCCCTTTGGAAGTACCAAAGTGTTGACGGCCGTTATTGTCAGTGTTCATCACCAACCTCCCAAGCAATACCAAGCGAAATATATCTTGGAGATTCTGGATGAATCCCCTTTGGTTACGGCATCCCAAATTGCCTTATTTCAATGGGTGGCTAATTATTACATGTGTTACCCAGGTGAGGTATTCCAAGTGGCTTTGCCGGCAGGACTCAAAATTTCGAGTCAATCGAAAGTACAAATACATCCCGAGTTTCAAGCAATTCATGAATTAACGGAAAAGGAATCTGTCATTTATCAAGCGATTCAAGAAAAAGGATCTCTTTCCTACGATGAAGTTGCGCGGGTCGCCGAAGTAAAAAGTCCCTATCATCACATCAAAGCAATGGTGGGTAAGGGGGCAATTTTGATTTTTGATGAATTGAAAGACCGATATACGCCAAAGGTTCAGCGGCGTATTCGACTCGCTCAAGCTTATGCGAATATAGATGCTATTACGACGCTGATAGGTGAATTAGAATCCAAGACCAAGCAAATCAGCATTCTCTTGCATTATCTGCAGTTCATACCGGTCATGCGAGATGCGGAAACGAACCAACGAGGTTTGGAGAAATCGAGTTTCACCCAATCAGGCTTGTCGGAAAGCGCTTTACAAACCCTGATAAAACATGGTATTTTTGAATCTTTTGAGACCATCGTTTCCCGATTTGGGAGTGATTCCGATGATTTTATACCTGCTAGTTTTGATTTAAATGCGCCACAGGAGAAGGCTTATCAGTCGATTCTCCAACAGTTTCAAGAAAAAGAGACCGTTTTACTACATGGTATCACGGGAAGTGGTAAGACGGAGATATATATCCGATTAATTCAAGAAGCATTAGCGAATGGCGATCAGGTGCTGTATCTGTTGCCTGAGATCGCATTGACGACGCAAATTGTTGCCCGACTTAAGAAAATATTTGGAGAACAGGTGGGGATTTACCATTCGAAATTCTCGGATAATGAACGCGTCGAAGTTTGGAAATCGATCGTAGAAGGGAAATATCCTTTTGTGGTAGGTGTTCGTTCATCCGTGTTTTTACCATTTTCGCGTTTGGGCTTAATCATTGTAGATGAGGAACATGAGTCTTCGTTTAAACAGGTCGATCCAGCCCCGCGTTACCATGCGCGTGATGTGGCGATGGTACTAGCGGGCCAACAAAAAGCCAAAGTGCTCTTGGGTTCAGCTACGCCATCCATAGAATCCTATTACCAAGCAAAGCAGGGGAAATATGGCTTGGTGACATTGACGGAACGCTTTGGAAAGGCCACATTGCCCGAAATGACCTTGATTGATACCAAATATGCGACCAAAATGAAGCAGATGAAGGGTGGATTTTCGGTGGATTTGGTCACGATGTTGGATGAGAATTTTCAGAAAGGTAAACAAAGCCTTTTATTCCAAAATCGAAGAGGTTATTCCCCTTATATTCAATGTCAAGATTGTGATTGGATTGCAGAATGTAATCAATGTGATGTGAGTTTGACCTATCATGCGAAAGATCAAGAATTGCGCTGTCATTATTGTGGTTATCGCGAGGGTTTATTACGTCGCTGTGGGGCATGTGGGGGAACTAATTTGAAAACCATGGGCTATGGGACCGAAAAGTTAGAAGAAGAGCTTCAATTGCTTATTCCTGATGCGCGTATTGGTCGGATGGACTTGGATACCACGCGCTCCAAAACGGCTTTTAATAGTTTATTGGCTGAGATTCAGTCGGGAAATATTGATATTTTAGTAGGCACCCAAATGGTGGCCAAAGGGCTCGATTTTGAAGGCCTTTCTACTGTAGCTATTTTTGATGCGGATCGAATTATCAATTTCCCGGATTTCAGGGCACATGAGCGCGCGTTTCAATTAATCACGCAGGTGGCTGGAAGAGCTGGTCGGCGAGATGAAAAAGGCCAAGTATTTATTCAAACGAATCAACCAAGTCATCGGCTATTTCAATTCATTCAATCCGGTGATTATGCTGCCTTGTATGCGGATGAGATTGTGGAACGGGAGGGATATCATTATCCGCCCTTTGTTCGCTTAATCAAATTGACACTTCGCCACATGGAATCTAATCAGGTGGAGAAAGCCGCACATGAATTAGGTGCGATTCTAAAAGCCAAATATGGTCATGGACGGATTTTGGGTCCTGAGCGCCCATTAATTGAGCGTATACGGAATCAATTCGTCATGGAAATTCTAATCAAATTAGAAAAAGGAGTGTCTCTAGCTCAATTTAAAGTAGATCTTCGATTAGTCCTCGATGAGTTACCGAGCAAACCCATTTTCAAAGGCGTGCAGGTGATACCCGATGTGGATTGCCTTTAGTATTTAATCACGACATCGTTGTAAGGTAAACGGAAACGTTCTCCCCAAACACCTTCTTGCGTACCTTTACCCACCGAAATAATCATGTTGATTTCTGCTCCTGAAGGTAAATTCAATGCCTTTTTAACGCGAATGGCATCAAATCCTTCCATGGGACAAGAGTCAAAACCTTCGGCGGCAATCGATAACATGAACGTTTGTGCGGCTAAAGCACACGATTTGTGCACCATGACACGTTGGTCTGCTTTTCC
>JAHEAY010000215.1 GCA_024642485.1 Cytophagaceae bacterium | reverse complement strand
GACTGAGTCACTTGATACCCCAAGCCCCGCGGATCAAAATCAGGATCTAACAAAACTTTAATCCGATTCCGTTGGTGTTCCTTCAACACATTATTTACAACCCATTCCACCAACATGGCCAATGACATAATCACGGAAATTCCCAAAGCCATTTTTACATAAGTTTGGTACATGCGTTGCAAATAAATAGGCATGAGCAAGACCAAAATCCCGGCCATCACGACCAATAAAATGAAAATAGTTAGGGGTTTTAAGATGAGAGCGCTAACAAACAAGAAGATTCCGCCTAGTAATAAACCTGGATATTCACCGGGTAAACCTTCGCGATATAACAAAATAATAAAGGAAACATAAACCAATGCTGAACCTGTTTCATTGGAAGCAATGATTAACAAAATAGGAACCCCAATAATCAAAGCAGCTTTCCATTGATCGCGAAAACGCGACAAACTCACTTGTGGATCATTTAAGTATTTAGCTAGCAATAAGGCAGTCGCGGTTTTCGCGAATTCTGCCGGCTGAATGGTTGCTGTCCCAATTTTAAACCAGGAATGTGAACCATTAATCGTCACACCAAGAAAGGGCACAAGAATCAACAACAGCAAGAAAAAACCATAGATTACCGGAGCGAATGATTCGAAAAAACGGAAATCAAGCGCAAAAATAAACATGATCAAGACCATACTCGCCCCAATCCAAATCAACTGTTTCCCAGCATTTGAGGTATAAAAAGCCGCATCAAATATTCCTAAGGGGGCCTCCGGATTATATACCGCAGAATAGATACTCATCCATCCCAAAAGGACAAAAAGCGCATACAAACCTACGCTCCACCAGTCTAAACGACTTGCCATATATCCGGATGATTGGATCATTTTCGTAAACTATCACTTGTGACTTTTTTGACAGGACGATTATACGTCACATTGGCCAAATAACTCATGTTCATAAACTTGGTCTCCACCGCCTTACGGTCCACGCGTCCTTTTAAATATTTTTCAATGATCAAAGAAGCAATCGGTGCAGCGGCAAATCCACCAAAACCAGCATTTTCTACAAACACCGCAATGGCAATTTTCGGATTATCCTTGGGCGCGAAAGCAATAAAAATTGAATGATCTTTCCCTTTTTTATTCTGCGATGTCCCCGTTTTTCCGCACATCGTAATATCCGGTATCCGGCCGTCCGCTCCCACCGTTCCATGCAAAACCGCATCCTGCATCCCTTGAATAACCACTGGGAAATATTTGGCATCTACGCCTACGGAAACCGGATTCTTATAAAATGGATCGATTGTCCGCTTCTCCCCTATCCCTTTGACTAAATGCGGAGGAATGTACCAACCCCGATTCGCAATGATCGCTGCAAAATTCGCCATCTTCAATGGACTTACCACCAATTCACCTTCCCCAATACTCAAGGAATAGATATTCGAAAACTTCCAAGTATTCTCTCCCTTATAAACCTTGTTGTAATAATCCACTGAAGGCAAATTACCCTTTTTCTCATTGCTGACATCAACACCTAATTTCCGACCAAAACCGAAATTTGCCACTAATTCCGACCAGCGCTGCAAGCCTTGTGCAGACCGCTCAAAGGTATTCCCCTTAGTGCCATCATACAAAATCTTCCGAAAAGCATGATAAAAATAGGGGTTACAAGACCACTGAATCGCATTGTGCAAATCGTTGTGCGACGTATTGTGCGAGTGACATTTAACGGGAGCTCCCGCATGACCAAAAACAGAACCCGCTGATATGATACCTAATTGTTGGCCTACAAGTGCCTGCACCAACTTAAACGTAGAACCAGGACGGTAATAAGCAGAAGGTGGACGATTGATCAAAGGCTTCAAAGGATCCAAGGCTAATTTCTGATAATACTTAGAGAAATTCCGTCCAGCTAATAAACTAGGGTCATAAGAAGGAGCAGAGACCATCGTCAAAATCTCACCTGTAGAAGGTTCAATCGCAACCACACTTCCCACCTTGTGCATCATCAGGCTATCCGCATACTCTTGTAATCGTATATCGATACTTGTGTAGAGGTTTTTCCCGGCAACCGGATTAACATCCAGTTTTCCTTTTTTGTAATCTCCTTTTTCAACCCCATTGCTATTCACCATGCGGTACTTCACCCCCCTTTGGCCCCGTAAAACATCTTCATAATAGGACTCAATACCTGAAATCCCTACATAATCCCCTTGTCGATAATAATCATCCCGCTGATCTTTGAGTGAATTCGGATTGATCTCCGCAACATATCCCAAGGCATTCGAAAACGCGATGGACTGATAGGTTCTAAAAGCTGTTGTTGTAATCGAAAAGCCCGGGTAATCGACCATGGCATCTTGAATTCGAGCAAAGTCCTCTTTGGTCAAATGCTTTAAAAACAGAGAAGGCTTCACGCGAGAATAAGCGCGTGCTTGTTTCGTCACCGTATCAAAATAGCCTCTTGTTACACCAAATAGCTTACAAAATCGGTTCGTATCCTGGACCACCGCTTTCCGAGGCGTAATATACACATCATACACAGGGGTATTGTAAACAATCAGTTTTCCTTTACGATCGTATACTTCACCACGAAAAGGAACTTGAATGATTTTACGAATCGCATTATTATCCGCCGCCTTTTCATAGGTATCATCGAGCAACTGCAAATAAAACAGCTTCCCGATGAACACCAGCCCGATGCTCACAAAAACAAGAAATAGAATTAATCGGCGACCTTCGAACACGCTAATGCGAGTTTAACATGAAAAATAACAGCAATTTACGGAATATTTTGCGAATTATTTGGGGAGACTTTTGATCAATGCAAGCATCGCAAATGCAATGGATCCCAATGAAAATCCGAGCGTAAACCAAGGTGTATGGGTGTGGAAATAGGCATCTAAATAGCGACCTAGATAGACCCCTCCCAAAATTGTCACCAACATTTGAAATGCTGCTCCAATAAATCGCTGATATGATTGCATATTTTTAAAAATAATCCTTCGACCACACACTAAATTTATGGCTTTTTCATTTATATATATTGTAAATTTGAAAATTGTATGCGTTACATTTCATGATTCGGATTCTTGCCTTTGTTTTGGTGTTATTGGTTACCTGGAGCTGT
>JAHEAY010000045.1:5344-15967 GCA_024642485.1 Cytophagaceae bacterium | reverse complement strand
TTTTTCCAGATTTCGGCGGGATCATGTTCGACCCAACCGGCTTGCGGATAAATTTGTTTATGCTCTTTTTGGCCTACGGAAATAATTTCACCGCCTTTGTTGAAAATAATGAAACGCGAACTGGTGGTTCCTTGGTCAATCGATCCGATGTACATGTTCGTATTAATTTAATGTCAACAAATATGCGCCTAAAACAGCACCAGCAGCTGGCCCCAAGACTGGAATCCAAGCATATCCCCAATCGGAATCGCCTTTGTGCTTAATGGGTAAAATGGCATGCATGATGCGAGGACCTAAATCACGCGCTGGATTAATGGCATATCCAGTGGTGCCTCCTAAGGCTAGACCTACGACCCAAACTAAAATGCCAACCATAAATGGTCCTAATCCCGTTTCGATGGTGCTAAAAGTTCCTAATGCTAATACTGCAACGGCAGAGGCGAAGGCTTCAGAAATAAAGTTGAATGGCGTATTGCGGATGGCTGGGTCAGTAGAGAAAGTAGCTTTAATTGCTCCCGCATCTTCTGTGATATCATAATGGGGTTTGTAATGAATCCAAACGAGTAATTGGCCTAACATGGCTCCCAATAATTGTGCCCCAATGAAGGTAGGGAACAAACTCCAATCGCCTGATTTGACGCAACCAGCAATCGTAACAATCGGATTTAAATGAGCTCCTGAACTTCCGAAATAGGTGGAAACGAAGATGGCAACCGTTACGGCAAAGGCCCAAGCAGCTGCGATGGCTAATAATCCGGTTCCGTTTCCTTTGGTGTTTTTTAATAGGACATTGGCAACTACGCCATTTCCGAGGTATAATAAGGTAGCTGTTCCGGCTAACTCGCCGATAAAAATGGAGCTCATAGGTTTAGATATTCTTGTTGGTTTATCAAAACTATAAAATCTTCGCAATAAAAAAATTATCTTTGAGTTCAATTTTGAATCAACAGAGTCCTATGCGGGAAGATTATTTAACAGGGGATGCGGAAGCATTGAATCCACAGGAACGTGAGATCGATAAAGCCTTACGTCCGTTGAGTTTTTTCGATTTTACCGGTCAGGGAAAAATCGTTGATAATCTCAAAATTTTCGTAGGTGCTGCCAAAGCCCGCGAGGAAGCCTTGGATCATGTCTTGTTGCACGGCCCTCCAGGATTAGGTAAAACAACGCTTTCGCATATTATTGCCAATGAGTTAGGCTCTACCTTGAAAATTACCTCAGGTCCTGTCTTGGATAAGCCGTCTGATTTAGCCGGATTGTTGACGAATTTGCAACCTTTTGATGTGTTATTTATTGATGAAATTCATCGCTTGAATCCTATCGTGGAAGAGTATTTATATTCGGCCATGGAGGATTATAAGATTGATATTATGTTGGATTCCGGCCCGAATGCCCGGAGTATCCAGATAAGTTTAAATCCTTTTACCTTAATCGGTGCTACCACACGTGCGGGTCTTTTGACTTCGCCATTACGTGCTCGTTTTGGGATTAATGCACGTTTGGAATATTACGATGCCAAATTATTAACGGGCATTGTTAAGCGTTCCGCACAAATTTTAAAGATGCCGATCGAAGAGTCTGGTGCATTTGAAATTGCGCGAAGGAGCCGAGGAACTCCTCGTATTGCAAATAATTTACTGCGTCGGACGCGTGATTTTGCGCAAGTAAAAGGCAATGGAGAGATTGATGTGCGCATCGCACAAATCGCTTTGGATGCCTTGGATGTTGACCAAAATGGCTTAGATGAAATGGATAATCGTATTTTGATGACGATTATCGAGAAGTTTAAAGGTGGGCCTGTAGGACTAACCACGATTGCCACAGCCTGCGGAGAAGAGGCAGAAACGATTGAAGAAGTTTATGAACCGTTCTTGATTCAAGAAGGATTTTTAAAACGTACTTCTCGTGGACGTGAAGCAACCGAAAAAGCTTATCGTCACGTGGGCATCGAACCCAAAGTTCAAACCGGATCTTTATTTTAATGCGTTATTTTATCTGTTTTTTATTGTTGGCCACCACCTGTTTTGGCCAAAAGGTGCAATCTTTTGATGTTATTGTCTATGGTGCTACGCCATCTGGTGTAATGGCTGCTTATGCAGCGAAAGCCGCAGGGAAGAAGACTTTGCTGATCGATGCCGCGTCAACGTTACCTTATGCCCATCAAGGTTTTGGGATGAAATTTGATTTGAATCCTGCCCAAATTCATGGATTAACTCGGGACTTTTTTCGTAAGGTAGGAGGTAAACTAGGGAAATTTCAAGTCTTTGAATTTGAGTCTGCCACGGGATATGAGGTTTTGCAGGCCTATTTAGATGACGCTAAAATCGTTGTTTGGCCAGGACATCAGGTGATCGCAAGTTTGGTTGAAGGAAATGAAGTCAAGCAATTGAGTTTGCAAGCTGAGGAAGGGGTAAAATTAGTGAAAGCCAAATCTTATATTGATTGTTCCTACAACGGAGATATGTTGTTGAAAACGGGATATCACGCCTCTAAGGAATTGGAAGAAGATGGGATGGGCGGGTCAACTACTCAGTTGATTTATGCTGAACCTACTTGGGTTAATATGCAAGCACCTGTCTTAATTGCCGGAAAAGGCGTGGATGTAATCAATATGCAATTAGGGCAGTCGGCGGCCATCAAAGCCGTGGAGTCCATTTTGCGCGATATTCCTGTTGGCAAAATAAGCTCAGAGGATGTCGATCGTTATTATAAATTCAATCCCTGGATGGATGGCTCTCGCCCTGATTTGATCGTGGATGATGCGGAGGCGGCGAATATGGAGATTATCGGGCATTGGAATAAAATTAAAAATCAGCCAGGTACTTTTGGTGCGACTCATTTGCAAACAAATCCTTTGGATGATTTGGGTTCTCGTATTCGATTTACCTCTAAAACGCCCTTGAAGGGGGATTACCAACTCTATTATTATATTCCTGCCGTGCGGGGTGGAACAAGCGTGATCAATTTAGAAGTATATGTTGCCAAAGTTCGACATGTGGCGACGCTTCGTTTAGCACCAAACACAACGGAAACTTGGGTTCCGGTGGGAACCTATCATTTTGAAGACAATACAACGGGCGATGTATTGGTATCACAGCGTGGGGCCAATGGCCTTCTTACTGCAGATGCCATTTTATGGTTGCCAAAAAATAAATAAGTATGAAAAAGTTATTGATTTTACTCATGGGAATGCTTGTGAATTCGGCCGCATGGTCACAATTGGTTTATCCGAAAACGCGCCAAATGGAACACACGGATATCTATCATGGTGTTACCGTGGCGGATCCTTACCGCTGGCTGGAGGATGATAACAGTGCCGAAACTAAGGAATGGGTGAAGGCTCAGAACAAAGTGAGTTTTGGCTACCTAGAAACCTTACCCTTACGCGAAACATTCAAGAAACGCATCGAGCAATTAAGCGATTACGAGAAAATTTCTGCGCCGTTCAAACGAGGTGATTGGTTTTATTTTTACAAGAACTCGGGCTTGCAAAATCAATCGGTCTTGTATCGCCAAAAAGGCTTAACAGGTACTCCGGTAGAGGTATTGGATCCCAACAAATTATCCACGGATGCTACGACGCGCTTGACTGTTTTTAGCTTGAGTAAAAATGGTCGCTATGCTTGCATTGGCTTGAGTAAAGGCGGGAGCGACTGGCAGGTTTTTGGTGTAAGGGACATGGAAACGGGTCAAGATTTCCCGGATCAATTGAATTGGGTGAAGGTAAGTGGAGTTGCCTGGAAAGGGGATGGCTTTTATTATTCGCGCTATCCGGCACCCGTAGAAGGCAAAGAGCTAAGTACGAAAAATGAAAATCATCAAGTTTGGTTTCATCAAGTAGGTACTTCGCAAAGTCAAGATCGCTTGGTTTACGAAGACAAGAAAAACCCGCAGCGCTTTCATACGATGAGCACATCGGATGATGAAACATTAGCCTATTTGACGATTAGCGATCGCGGTAAAGGCTTGGATGGAAATGCATTATGGTTCATTCGCACGGATGTGGTTGGTGATGTCTTCCGACCAATCGTCCGCGAACCGGGTGCTTTTCATTATTCGGTCGTGGACAATGAAGGTGATCGACTGATTTTGGAAACGAACGATGGCGCTCCGAATGGAAAATTGATGGAGTTGACTTTGGTAAAGCCGGAAAAGGCAAATTGGAAACCCTTGGTGCCTGAACGTGCGGAGCCATTGCAGGCTGTTGCAAGTGCGGGTCACCGACTGTATTTGACGTATTTAAAAGATGTTACTTCCCGTACGTTGATTTACAATTACAACGGCGTTGGCATCGGGTCCGTGAAATTACCTGGTTTAGGAAATGTGAGTGGTTTTCATGGCGAGAAGGAGGACAAGTATAGCTTCTTTACTTATTCGTCTTTCAACTTCCCGCCAACGGTTTACAAATATGAAATAGCTCAAAACACGAGTAAAATATTCCAAAAGCCTCATTTGGCCTTTAAGCCCGAAGATTTTCAAGTGATTCAAAAGTTCTATACGGGCAAAGATGGGACGCGTGTTCCAATGTTCATTGTGAGTAAAAAAGGCTTGGTATTGAATGGGAAAAACCCAACGATTTTACACGGTTATGGTGGATTTAACATTAGTTCTACGCCCACTTTCACCGCAAGTTTAATGGCTTGGTTGGAAAAAGGCGGAGTCTATGTTTTGGCAAATTTACGCGGCGGGAGTGAGTATGGGGAGAAATGGCATCAGGCCGGCATGAAGCTTAATAAGCAAAATGTATTTGATGATTTTATTTATGCTGCGAAGTATTTAATCAAACAAAAATATACTTCTGCGTCGTATTTAGCCGCTTCGGGTCGGTCGAATGGAGGATTGCTTGTAGGGGCGGTTATCAACCAACATCCTGAATTATTCGGCGTGGCATTGCCTGGCGTAGGGGTAATGGACATGTTACGCTTCCAAAAATTTACGATCGGTTGGAACTGGATTGCCGATTACGGCTCGAGTGATAATGCGGAGGAATTTAAGGTCTTGTATAGCTATTCGCCTTTGCATAACATTGAAGCAAAAGCTTATCCTGCGACCTTGATTACGACAGCGGATCACGATGATCGCGTGGTTCCTGCGCATTCATTTAAATATGCGGCAACTTTGCAAGCGAAGAATACAAGTAAGAATCCGGTTATTATTCGGATTGATACAAACAGTGGGCATGGTTCGAGTAATACGGCGAAGTTGATTGAATTGACTGCGGATATGTACGCCTTTGCTTGGGCGAATATGGGTAAATAAAAAAGTCCCAGATAACGTCTGGGACTTTTCAATCTTTCTTGGGCAATTGCTCAGGAAAGATTATAACTAATCAACCTTAACTCGTCTTACAGCTCCGTCGGTGCCTTGGCTAACACGGATGAAATAGACACCTGCACCTGCTTTTTTGATATCGATTTGTCCCAAGTAATCACCTTGGAAATCTTTGATTTGCTCATTGGCTAATTCTTTGCCGTTGACATCAAGGATTGAAATCGACACATTTCCTTTTTCAGGGGCGTTAAACTTTACGCTAATTTTTCCATTGAACGGTTTGTTGGGCGTTGCTTTTAAGCCATGAATGGTTTTGGATCCTTCACCTAGAACGTCTTTATGGATTTTACGGAAGGCTTTCATGCGATCACCTGGGCCATCAAATTCAAACTTGAATTCACGAGGACCTTGGATATCTTCTGAAATGATATTGCCATCTTTATCGCCTTTTCGAATAATCATGACACGTTTTTCTTGACCAGGAGTGGGGGAACCGGCATGGCGTTCCATGACAACATCGCCGCCTTTTAGTTCTTTTTTATTCACATCCATGCGAATGATTTTCTTTACATCTCCAGAGATTTTCACTTCTAAATCAAGCGAGTCCGAAAGCTTTTTGATTTCACCTTCCGCTTTGCTGATGTCGGAAAAGTGACGCTCGATAACTTTTTGCTTACCGTTGTCATCAACAACAATTTTGATCGTTGCTTCTTGTTTTTCTTGAGCCCAAGCTGTTGTACTCGCGAAGGCCAAAACGGCCGTTAGGATTAAATATTTCATACGTTATTTTTTTAATGCGGAGCAAACTTACGAAATGCCTTTGAATCTTGTTTGTTAAGAAGTGTTAAGAGCTCTTTTATCCTCCCTGCATTTTGATAAATTTGTGCTTTCGATTTTTATAATAAAATGACTCAAAAGAAAATACGCTTGATTATTGGCTTGATGACCCTCGCATTGCTGGGGCTCATTGCTTTTCAGGCATATTGGCTTGGGTTCATGCTCGAAACCAAAAAGGAACAGTTCGCATCCGACGTACAAGATGGCTTGGCACAGGTGGTTCGGAAACTCGAGAAACAGGAGCTGGTGATGCTCGCCCAAAGGCAGCAATCGTATGAAAGTCAACAACAAAAGCTCAAGGCTTTGTCAAAAAAACTTGCGGTAAAACCGCAAAAGAAACCTAAATCGAAGGACTTCGAAATGACGGTGGACGTTCGTTCCGCGGATAATTTTATTAGTTCCGAAGGTGGGACTCATAATCAGCGAGGTGCGATTCATAATGAAGTTCGATCCGACATCATGTATGTTCGAAAATCATTTTTGCTTCCCAATGGACAGATTGCCGAAATTACGGAGGAGTATCAAGTTGATGTGGATCCGGAACAAGATATCCAACGGCGCTTGCAAGAAGACCAGCAAATTGCTGATTTGTTATCTCCCCGAGTTCAAAAACGCCAGCGGGCAATTCGGCATCGCCAGTTTATCAAAAGGGATACTAAAATGCATGTTAAAAAGGACGAAATCCCTTTGAAACCATCTGCAGCTGATGTTGCTCCCAAAGATGATGAAAAAGTGATCCAAAAAACAGCTTTAGCGAAAGAAGTATTTTCTGATTATTTGTTCAAAGAGCGCCCAATTCCGCAACGCGTTGAACCGCATTACATCGATAGTATGTTGCGAAAGGAATTAGCCGCGAAACATATTCAATTGAATTATGCCTTTGGGATTGCTCCACAAGCGCCCAAACAAGCGAAAGATTGGATTTTTGCTTCTAATACAAGCATCAAAAAACATACGCCACAATTCATGGCGGCACTTTTTCCGAATGACTTGCATGCCTCGGGTCAATTCTTGCATGTGTACTTCCCTGACTCGATGGGCTTCATTTGGCAAACGATGGGGGTAAATTTATTGGGCTCCGCAATCTTGCTTTTCATCATGGTCGGCTGTTTTTACATTGCCATGATGACCATTCTTAAGCAAAAGAAATTGGCCGAAATCAAAAATGATTTCATCAATAACATGACGCATGAATTCAAGACCCCTATTTCAACAATTTCTTTAGCTACCCAACTTATTCAGGAAGATGCTAGTGTGCATGAAAATACAAGTATTCAACGCTATTTGGGGATTATTAAGGATGAGAATGTGCGCTTAGGCCAACAAGTTGAGCGAGTTTTGCAAACAGCTCAAATGGAACGGGAAGAAATTGTGTTGAAGAAGAAACAGATTAATATGCATGAGCTGATTCAGCAGGTTATTGAGATGAACCAACCGATGTTGATGGCCAAAAATGGGGTGATTCATACGGTATTTTCAGACCTACCGGCAGAATTATTGATTGATGAAGTTCACATGAGTAATGTGATAAACAATCTGATTGACAATGCAGTTAAATACAGCGCTGAAGCTCCTGAGATTACGATTGAAACGAAAGTCATTGATTCGACATTTACGATCTTAGTTACTGACAAGGGAATCGGGATGCAAAAAGATGTGTTAACCCAGGTGTTTGAGCCCTTTTACCGGGTTCCTACGGGCAATGTGCACAATGTCAAAGGCTTTGGCTTGGGATTGAGTTATGTGAAGAAAATTGTTGAAGCACATGGAGGGAATGTCCAAGTGAAAAGTCAATTAGGAAAAGGAAGTACATTTGAAATTACGATACCTTATGGCAATTAATCCACAAATTTTATTGGCAGAAGATGACCCTAATTTGGGGCTATTGTTGAGCGAATTTTTAAAGAAAAAGGGCTATGAAGTAGTTTGGGCGCATGATGGAGATCAGGCCTTGGACTTTTTCGTTAAGGGGACTTTTGATCTCTGCGTTTTTGATGTCATGATGCCTAAGAAAGACGGCTTCTCTTTGGCCAAAGATATTCGCGCGACTCATTTAGATGTGCCCATTATTTTTTTGACGGCCAAATCCATGGAAGAAGATACCTTGCAAGGTTTTAAAGTGGGTGCGGATGATTACCTAACCAAACCATTTTCTATGGACGTACTCGTTGCGCGCATGGAAGCCATTCTGCGTCGGGCCCATTCGGATAAATCTTTACCGGCTTTGGCAGATGAAATTCAATTAGGCGATTTTACATACTATCCAGCGAAAATGCGCCTGGTTTTTCAAGGGAACGAACAAAAGTTTACCCCAAAGGAAAACGAGCTCATGAAGTTATTGTGTGAGAACTTAGGCCGACCGGTAAGTAGGTCCTATGCACTGAAATTGATTTGGGGAGATGATACCTATTTCAATGCGCGCAGCATGGATGTATACATGACGAAGCTACGCAAGTTGTTAAAAGAAGACCCTCGCGTACAATTATTGAATTTGCACGGCGAGGGTTTCCGATTGAGTGTGGACTAGTTGATGTGCGTATAGCCCGTATATGGAACCAAAACAGCTGGAATCTTAATGCCATCCGGCCCTTGGTTGTTTTCCAAAATTGCAGCCACGATACGAGGCAATGCTAATGCCGAACCGTTCAAGGTGTGGCATAGAATGGATTTTCCCTCGATCTTCGTACGCAATTTCAAGCGATTTGCTTGGTACGTTTCAAAGTTGGAAACCGAACTCACTTCCAGCCAGCGTCCTTGTGCCGCCGACCATACTTCCATGTCGTAGGTCAACGCAGATGTAAAGCCCATATCACCACCACATAGTCTTAATACACGGTAAGGCAATTCTAATTTTTGTAGAATGCTTTGCACATGCAAGGACATTTCTTCTAAGGCAGCGTATGAATTTTCCGGTTTTTGAATCTGTACAATTTCGATTTTGTCGAATTGATGTAAGCGATTCAAGCCACGTACGTGGGCGCCCCAAGAGCCCGCTTCCCGACGGAAACACGGCGTATGGCCTACGTTTTTGATGGGCAATTCTTTCTCGTTGACAATCACGTCACGGTATAAGTTGGTAATAGGTACCTCGGCCGTTGGGATTAAATACAATCCTTCCGCTTGGGTTACATACATTTGACCTTCTTTGTCAGGCAATTGGCCAGTACCAAATCCCGAATCTTCATTGATCAAGATAGGAGGTTGGATCTCATAATAGCCAGCCTTGATTGCTTCATCCAAGAAGAAGTTGATCAATGCACGCTGCAAACGAGCTCCTTTCCCTTTATATACCGGAAATCCTGCACCCGTAATTTTGTTGCCTAAATCAAAGTCGATGATGTCATAATCTTTGATCAAATCCCAGTGGGGTTTGGCTCCTTCGTTTAAGGTAGGGATAGTCCCCCAGTTTAAAACGACTTCATTATCTTCTGCAACTTTTCCTTCCGGAACAGAACTGTGTGGAAGGTTCGGAAGCGTAACGAGTAAGTCGGTTAATTCTTTCTCTGCGACACGCGCCGCTTCTTCCATGACTTTGATATCACCTTTTAGCGCGGCAGTTTCTGCACGCTTGCCTTCGGCTAACTCCTTTTGTCCAGATTGCATCAGCGCCCCAATTTCCTTGGCAGCGGCATTGGATTTTTCCAAAGCTTGCTCTGCTTGTTGGAGTAAAGACTTCCGTTTGTCATCCATAGCGATGAGTTGGCCTACGATATCAGCAGCATTTGCTACGTGTTTTTTCGTTAAACCGGCAATCGTAAGTTCCGTGTTTGTCCGGATAAATGGAATCGTTAACATGGTGTTTGTTTAAAAAAGTCCTTCGTTTAATGCGTTTAATGCATCATTTTTATGTTTGGCATCAACCAAAAGTGAGATGTTATGCTCAGAAGCTCCGTAGGAAATCATGCGAATTGGAATGTTTTTGATGGCATCCAAAACTTTGATCGCAATACCTTCTTTGTCAGCCCAGAAATTACCCACGATGCAGATAATTACTTGGTCTTTATCCGGATCTTCTAACTCGGCAAATTCACGCAGTTCACGCATGATGGCATCCAAATTCGCGGTTTGATCAATCGTTACCGAAACTGAAACTTCGGATGTTGTGATCATGTCCACGGGTGTTTTGTATTTTTCGAAAATCTCAAACACACGCTTCAAGAATCCATAGGCATTCAACATCCGAGTCGAGTGAATGTAAATAGCCGTGATATTGTCTTTGGCAGCGATGGCTTTGATTTCCACATCTGTCGATTTTTCCGAAATCAAGGTACCAAAGGCGCTTGGTTCCATCGTGTTTTTCAAACGTACAGGAACACCTTTGATTTTGGCTGGAGTTATGGTGCTTGGGTGCAAAATCTTTGCGCCAAAGTAGGCCAATTCCGCTGCCTCAGCGAAAGATAATTCACGAATCGGGAAGGTGTTTTTCACGATGCGCGGATCATTGTTGTGCATCCCGTCGATGTCCGTCCAGATCTGAATTTCTTCGGCTTGAATGGCCCCGCCAATTAATGAAGC
>JAHEAY010000045.1:0-5244 GCA_024642485.1 Cytophagaceae bacterium | reverse complement strand
AAGATAATTCACGAATCGGGAAGGTGTTTTTCACGATGCGCGGATCATTGTTGTGCATCCCGTCGATGTCCGTCCAGATCTGAATTTCTTCGGCTTGAATGGCCCCGCCAATTAATGAAGCAGTATAATCAGAACCTCCACGTTTCAGGTTGTCAACTTCGCCTGCTGGATTGCGGCAAATGAAACCTTGTGTGATGAAGATTTGCTTGTCTTTTACAGGAGCTAAAGTTGCCGCTAATTTCGTTTCGATTTCAGCCATGATTGGCTCATTGTCTTCATCGATCACCATAAAATCCAAAGCAGGAAGTAAAGCTGAATTTACTCCTTCTTCTTGCAAATAGGCTTCGAAAATTTGCGTAGATAACAATTCGCCCAAAGCGACCATTTCCTTCTCTTGTTTAACGGTATAAGGTACCGTAGCGATCAGGTTGTCGATGAACGTAAATTCCTTCGTAACGATTGCTTGACCTTTCGCAAGACCCGCAGGCGTTTGGTAAAGTTCAGTTAAAAAGGCATCGTAATGCGCACGTAAATCAGATGCTTTGGTTTTCGCCTCTGCTTGATTTTGTGCGATTAATGATTCTGAAATGGATAACAATGCATTCGTGCTACCAGATAAAGCTGATAAAACAACAATTTTAGGTTTGCCGTCCTCTGTGATAAGTTGACGAATCGATTGCATTCTTTCTGGCTTTCCTACGGATGTGCCGCCAAATTTCCAAACTTGCATAATAGTATATCTTAATTTATTGCTAACATTTTAATGGCAGTAATGGCTGCCTCATCTCCTTTGTTGCCATGTTTGCCGCCTGCGCGATCCATGGCTTGTTCTTGGTTATTTGGTGTTAATACGCCAAAAATAACCGGTTTATTGTATTTCAAACTCACATTTGTAATGCCATCAGCTACGGCTTGGCAAATGAAATCAAAGTGACGTGTTTCGCCTTGAATGACACAGCCTAAACAAATCACCGCATCGATGTCTGCTTTCACAGCCATCTTTTGTGCTCCTAAGCTTAATTCAAAACTGCCTGGAACTTGAACGCTGACGATGTTTGATTCTTGAGCGCCGTATTTCAATAGTGTATCATAAGCTCCTGTATATAAGGCGCCCGTGACTTCTGTGTTCCATTCTGCGACTACAATCGCGAATCGCTTTTGGGAAACATCCGGCAAGTTGGCAGTACTAAAATCACTTAAGTTTTTTAAGGCAGATGACATGGTGATGGGGCTAAAACAAGAAGGGATAAAAGCTGATGCTCTTATCCCCTCATGACAATTTCGTAAACTTTATTATTCAGAGATAGAGCTTTCTAATAGCGCTTTATATTTCTTCGCTGGAATTGCTTCAGCAGCTTCTGGATATTTTTCCGTGATTGCTGTGTATGTATCCAATGCCTCTTTCGATTGTTTATTTGCTTCGTATGCGTTAGCAAGTTTCAACAAATAACCTGGCGAAAAGAACTTGTTTGATTTGTAATCAGCTGCTTTCGTATAATATTCGATTGCTTCAGCATAGGATTTCTTTTCAGAATATGCATCGCCAATTAATGAATAAGCACGTGCTTGAACTAATAAATCGCCGCTGCTGAAATTTTTCAATTTCTCAATTGCGTTATCGTATTTACCTTGTTTCAACAAAGTAATACCCAAATACAAGTCAGCTAAATTTTGTGTGTTGCCACCAAATTCATCCGAAACTTTCGCTAAATCTTTCGATGCAGCTGCTAATGAATCTGATTCAAATGCGTAAACCGCTTTGTATAATTTCTTCTCACCTTCAGCATCTTGTGTGTTTTGGTACCAGTGGAAACCAAAGTATCCCACGATGATCGCAACGACAAGCACTGCAGCACCAATAACGGTTGATTTATTTTGATCGAAAAATCCAGTGACTTTTTCTAATTCGTGTTGAAGTGCCTCTGGGCTTTCAATGATTTCAATGGATTCGTTAACGTCTTTCTTCTTTGCCATAAAATTATAATGCTTTGATACTTTGACTATATGTTGCTAGCCAAAGGACTGCAAAATTATAAAATCTCTTCTATTTTTATCAATTTTAAATGAATCTTTTGCGTTTTATTTTAGAATTTGTTGAGTAAATTGAAGTAAATCGTACTTTATCCTTTGTAAACCTAATTTAAACGGATGGCCTTTAATCGCGCGGACCAAATAAAGAAATTATCAGAGCCTTTTGATTTGTGTATCATCGGAGGTGGCGCGACGGGTGCTGGTGTGGCATTGGATGCTACATTGCGCGGTTACCGAGTGCTATTAATCGAAAAAGGTGATTTTGCATCGCAAACTTCCTCCAAATCAACGAAGTTGGTCCATGGCGGCGTTCGTTATCTAGAACAAGCTGTCAAAAAATTGGATTGGCAACAATTCAAAATGGTTTACAAAGCCTTGCATGAACGTAAAATTTTATTGCAAAATGCGCCCTTTTTGGCCCATCCATTGGCTTTATTGACGCCTTGTTATACTTGGTTTGATCGAGTTTATTACCGCATTGGTATGTGGTTATATGATCAAATTGCAGGTCACACAAATTTAGAACCCAGTCGAGGTTTAGGCCCAAAACAAATGCGCGAATTAAGTCCTGCCATTTCGTTGGAGCATGTGCGTGGAGGTGTATTGTATTATGACGGCCAATTGAACGATGCACGTTATGCACTGGCAATTCTCCAATCTGCGGAAGCGGCAGGCGCTTGTGTGTTGAACTATGCAGAACTTACAAGTTTTGTGCATTCTCCCAAAAGTTTAAAAGTCAAGGAGGTTTGTTTTCAGGATGTCATTTCTGGGGAAGCTTATCAAATAGCTGTGAAGGCCGTTGTCAATGCAACTGGGCCCTTTACGGATGCGATTCGTGCCATGGCGAATCCGAAATTAAAACCTCGCATGAAGGTGAGTCGGGGTGCACATATTGTGTTACCGGCAACTTTTTGGCCTGGTAAAACAGCCTTATTGATTCCAAAAACAGATGATGGTCGGGTGATTTTTGTGATTCCATGGCGAAACTATGTGTTGGTGGGAACCACCGACGAGCCTGATACCTTACGTGAAAACCCGCCAATTTTGTCGGAGGAAATCGATTACCTGCTCGATTATTTTAATCGCTACGCTTCGGGAAAAGCCTCTCGATCGGATGTGACTTCTACGTTTGTGGGCCAAAGGCCTTTGCTACAAGCTGCCTTAGATGCTGCTATGGCGTCTGATACCAAATCATTGGTACGTGATCACGAAGTTGAAGTGGATGGCCGGAGTAAATTGGTCAGCATCATGGGTGGTAAATGGACCACTTACCGGGTAATGGCTGCTGATACGATGGACGTCTTGGAACGAGAGGTATTAAACCAAGTTCCCAAACCTTGTTTAACGGCCAATCATGTATTGTCGGGAGGTAACGAATCCTTGCGCGCACAATTTTTGCGAGATGCCTCTTCATTATCAGCATCGACACAACAACATTTATGGGAAACCTATGGCTCAAACAGTTTTGCTTTGCTTCAAGGGGATACCCAATTGTTGCATCCTGACTTGCCTTATATTCAATCTGAAATTGATTATTTGAAGCAACATGAAATGGTGACTTGTTGGGACGATGTCTTGCTTCGTCGCTGGGGGATTGCTTTACGTAACCAGGGCCTAAGTGAGGAAATTAAGGCCATAAAAAAAGAGGCTTTCGCCTCTTAATTAATATTCGTCTTCGTTGAAGAAGAAGTCATCCTTTGTCGGATAATCTGGCCAAATTTCTTCGATGCTTTCGAAGGGTTGACCATCGTCTTCTAATTCTTGTAAGTTTTCAACAACTTCTAAAGGAGATCCGGTACGGATCGCGAAGTCGATTAATTCATCTTTGGAAGCTGGCCAAGGCGCATCTTCTAGGTAGGAGGCAAGTTCTAATGTCCAATACATATTTTAAGTAATTTTATTATTTCATTTTGATCTGTGTGCAAAAGTAAAATAAAAAAATATTTATAAAAGATTTATTTCTTAAATTTTCGTTAATTATCAAAAAAGCTATTTAACGGCCTATTTAGGCCTATTTTTATGAAAAGAAATTCAAGGCTCGCGGTAGAAGTTTGTGCTTATTCATTGGAATCCTGTTTGGCGGCTGATCGTGCAGGTGCGGATCGTGTTGAGCTATGTGCTTCCCCACATGATGGCGGATGTACGCCGTCGGCGGGGCTGGTTAGAGCAGTTTTAGCTGAAACGAGTTTAGAGGTTCATGTGATGTTGCGACCGCGGGGTGGCGATTTTTGTTATGATGATTTCGAGAAGCAAACGATGCTTGAGGATGCTAATGAACTCATTCGTTCGGGTGTTCATGGATTGGTTGTTGGGGCTCTTCTGCCAAATGGGGATTTGGATGTTCCATTTCTTCAGAACTTACGAAACCGTGTAGGGAATTTTCCCTTGACTTGCCACCGGGCAATTGATGTGAGTCGGGAACCAGAAGCTGTTTTGGAGCAATTGATCGAATTAAAATTCCAACGCATTTTGACTTCAGGCCAAAAAAACAAGGCGCTTGAGGGAATTGAAAACATTGCCCAATTAGTTGCTAAAGCTGCCGGTCGAATCGAAATCATGGCGGGGAGTGGTGTGAATCCACAGAATTGCCGACAATTTATCGACATAGGAGTTGACGCCGTGCATACAAGTGCACGAACCGTGCGCGATTCAGCCATGTATTATCGCAGACCGGGTATTTCGATGGGTGGATTGACGGAAGTATCCGAATTTGAAATAGCGTACGCCAGCGAAGCATTAATTCGCGAAACAATACAACAAGCTCGGTTGGATTAGTACAAATCAGTTGTTACCCACTCTTCCTCTGGAAGTCTATTCAACGCATATAACTTCACAGAATTACGGCGATACGTAGGAACTTCGAATTCTGTTTCGCTTAGGCCTCCGTTTGTGTAAACATCCACCATATAGCTGAAACGCTCCTCCTCATTCATCGGGTTATTCGCTGACTCTGCATCCAAGGTAATCGTGCTGCCCGGTGTAAACTCTCGTTGACCAGAATCATCCGCTGTTTCATAATTAACCTCATTACCTTCGAAATAAGTACTGAACTCATCGCCTTCATGCTCAAATCCAGCTGCGATAACCGTCAAGTACAAACTATCTCCTAATTCTTCATCTGTTGAGAATCCGAATTTGACCATATCTGCTTGCAATTTGATACGCTCGTTCAGGTAATTGATAATGATGTTTTGTTCCTTCATCTTCAGCGGA
>JAHEAY010000207.1 GCA_024642485.1 Cytophagaceae bacterium | reverse complement strand
CCATTTTTTCCAAGAAGTTGATTGTGTCATCCCCATCCCTTTGCATGCCAAAAGGCTTCGCGAAAGAACCTATAACCAAGCGGAATGTATCGGAAATGGCCTCGCCTCGGGATTGCAAATTCCCATACTCCCACTTGGTCTACAGAAATCCCTGCAATCCCATTCGCTCATCGGACAAGATCGCTCTCACCGATTTGAATTATTGAAAGATTCATTTGAGGTGCTTGCAGATGTACGTGGCAAGCATATTTTGATCGTGGATGATACTTTGACCACCGGCGCAACGTTATTGGCCGCCGCAGAAAAAATAAAGGCTGCTGGTGCAAAGGAGGTTTCCTTTTTCACACTAGCAGCCTTGAAATAAGCTTCTTATTATTTGTTTGTTCCCGCAGAAATCATCGCACAACGGAATCCAATCGTTGCCGTTGCTGAATCCTCATCCAAGAAACGACGTGAGCCTGGAGCTAACCAATAGGCCACATCCGCCCATGAACCGCCTTTGTAAACACGTACTTTATTTGTGATCAACGATTGATTGTTCTTGCTATCGTAACGGGACTCTTTGTCTTCTTTATCATTCCGACGAACCGGATTCAAATCATTAAAGTCTTGGAATGATAATGGACGGTACAAATCTTGCACCCACTCATTAACGTTTCCGGCCATTTGGTATAAACCGAAATCGTTGGGCGCATATTTGTAAATCTCTGCCGTGATAATCGCTCCGTCATTCGACTTGCCTGCAATACCTGCATAATCTCCTCGTCCACGCTTGAAGTTGGCAAGCATCGTTCCACGACCTTTTCCAGATGACTCACGCAACGATGGCCCATCCCAAGGATAGATACGTTGGTTTACTTGATTCTCATCCTGTTGTTGTGTACCAATCATCGCCTTCGCAGCATATTCCCACTCCGCTTCCGTAGGTAGTCGGTAAGACGGTAATACACGACCTGATTCGATCGTCAAACGGGCATTGGTATTTGTACGAGGTGCCGCTGCTGTTGTAGCTGCTCCTGCTGCAGATTTCTTAGGTAATTTGATTTTGGATGCCGGCGCTGCAGCTAAATTATTATTAACTGCTGCCGTTCTCCAGATGCAATAATCTGTCGCTTGTTTCCAAGAAACACCTACAACAGGATACATACGGAAACCTGGGAAACGTAAATATTGTTCTACGTATGGGTCATTAAAGGCCAAATCATTACGCCAAACCGTCGTATCAGGCAATGCTGATTCGTAAAAATCTTGTGTCGAATCCTTCTTGACAGCACTCAAATATTCCAAATAATGAACGTTGGCAATCTCCGTCTCATCCATGTAAAAGGACTGAACTGACACCGTACGCTCGATATTATCATGTAAGCCCAAGACATCTTCTTCCAAAGAACCCATCGTAAAACGGCCTCCCTCAATGAAAACTAAGTTGGGGCCTGTTAATTGTCCTGTGAATTTTTTGTCTACCTGAAAACCATTTTTGGTATTGTAGGCTAATCCGGTTGTTGTTGAAACATTACCGATATTGACACTGTTGGGTTTTGAACCACTTGCAAGTCCACCTTTCAAGCCACCTGGGCAAGAAGTCAACATGAATAAGCTAGCACAAAGGCCTAGTACGTTTAATAATTTAGCAATCATCTATATGCTCTTTCGTCAGAATTTGAAAAACAAAGGTATAAAAATCAACTTAATCCTGCTATGCTAACCCAAAATATCCACCAAAATTGTGTTTAATTCTGGTATGGTGCTTATTCTGTCCACTTGTAAAATCATTTTTCCAGATTTTTCTCGAAGCTGGCATTGGCCTTTTTTGCTATTAACAAATTGGATTACCTTCAGTACAAGCTCCTGCGGAATCTCTTGAGAAACGAAATACAATTTCAATATATTGCTCTTCAAGGTGATTTTTTCCACCCGCAATACTTGCGCCTTCCAGCGGCAACGTACTAAGTCAATCATGTCTTGTACTTCTACTGGCATTTTACCAAAACGATCTTCCATCTCCGTGATGAATCCAGTCAAACTCGTTTCATCATCGATCTCATCCAGGCGCGTATACAAGCCTAAACGTTCAGAAATACTTGAGACATATTCCTCGGGAATTAAAACACGCAAATCGGTTTCAATTTGGCAATCGACCTTCAAGGCCTCTGCTATTTCACTTAAATCCGTTTCAAATAATGCCTTAAATTCATTCTCCTTCAACTCCTGAACTGCCTCATCCAAAATTTTGTGGTACATGTCATATCCCAAATCGTTGATAAAGCCCGATTGCTCTGCACCTAATAAATTCCCCGCTCCCCGAATATCCAAATCGCGCATCGCAACCTTAATCCCATCGCCCAAATCCGAAAATTCTTCCAATGCACTTAATCGCTTACGCGCATCGCTGGTTAATGCGGAAAGGGATGGCGTTACCAAATAACAGTAGGCCTTCTTGTTGGATCGCCCAACCCGACCACGCATTTGGTGTAAATCAGATAAGCCAAAATGATTCGCATTGATGATGAAAATCGTATTGGCATTCGGAATATCCAAGCCGGACTCGATGATGTTGGTAGCCACAAGAACGTCGTAATTCCCCTCGATGAAATCCATCATGATTTTTTCGAGTTTGTCTCCTTCCATTTGGCCATGCGCTACACCAATCTTCGCATCAGGCACTAATCGTAAAATACGATTGGCTGTACTTTCTAATTCGTTGATGCGGTTATGAACGACAAAAACTTGTCCGCCACGTGCCAGCTCATCCCGAACACCATCGCGCAATAATTCATCGGTCATAACGACCAATTTCGTTTCGACCGGCTGACGATTCGGTGGAGGTGTGGCAATAATAGATAAATCACGCGCCCCCATTAATGAGAAATGTAAAGTACGCGGAATTGGCGTGGCGGTTAGCGTCAGTACATCCACATCCACGCGCATTTCTTTTAAACGATCTTTGACCTTCACCCCAAACTTCTGCTCCTCGTCGATGATCATTAGGCCTAGATTCTTGAAATGTACATCTTTGTTGACTAATCGGTGGGTGCCGATTAATATATCCGTTTGTCCATTGGCAACGCGTTCCAGGGTTTCCTTGATTTGTTTCGCCGACTTAAATCGGTTTACGTATTCAACCTTACAAGGGAATGCCGCTAATCGATCATGAAAAG
>JAHEAY010000043.1 GCA_024642485.1 Cytophagaceae bacterium | reverse complement strand
TCGGCTTGAATGCCTAGCTTTGTAGGGCAAAATGAAAGCTTATGTGGCGCGCTTGGAATCTTCCCAAAACGAAATTAACCTTCAAGGTCTTATTTAACCTGATTCTTTGGGGATTGTGGATTGGATTACCATTGTTGAGTCCAGTTCATCAAACCCATGAAAATGAACATCCACATGAACATGTTAATCCGGAATTTTCGGAACATATCTGGTTAGAACTATTAACGGTTGTTCCCTTATTTTATATTATTACACTTGTACTAGTTCCGCATGTGTTCAAGCGTTTTGGTGTATTTGTGTTTTTCGCGAGTTTATTTGGCGTCGTGGCCATTTTCTTTGGTATACAAACGCTCTATCATTTATATTTCTTACCCTTCGATCAACACAAAGGATTTTTTGATCCGCAAGGGATTTTCCCTTTGGTTATGATTACGGGTATCGCATCTACTTATGGACTCTTATTGGAATTCATCAATTTTGAAGCGGAAAAAGAGGAGCGAAGTAATGAACAATTGAAGTCGGAGCTTTCTTTTTTGCGCTCGCAAATCAGCCCGCATTTTATCTTTAATATTCTCAATAGCATCGTGTATTTGATTCGGACAAAGGCCGATAAACAAGCGGAAGATGTGACGATTCGCTTGTCTTCTTTGATGCGCTATATGTTGTATGATTCAGACCAAAGTATGGTTTCGCTAGATCGGGAATTGGAATATTTGCGTAATTATGTGGACCTCCAGCGCATGCGTTTTGAAGGGGATGTTACGATCGATTTCGAAGTTAACGGGACTGTAAGGGGCTGTCGGATCGAACCGATGCTGCTCATTCCTTTTGTGGAGAATGCCGTGAAACATGGTGTTTCATTTGTCCAAGAGCCTTACATTCATGTTGTTTTTTCGATTGACCATGGCCAATTGAATTTTCAGGTGAAGAATAAAAAGGGAAAAATGAAAGATGATGTCAAAGATGAGAGTTCAGGCATTGGGTTGAAAAATGTTTTACGACGACTCGATTTACTGTATCCTAATGAACATGTATTAACGATTCGCGACACCGAGGAAGTATTTGAAGTGGATTTACAAATGACTTTACAACAACATTAATCAGATGGAAAAGATGAATTGCATCGTCGTAGACGACGAAAATATGGGTCGTAAATTACTCGAGGAAAATGTTCGCCAAATTCCATTTTTGAACTTGATAGCCTCGTGTAAAAATGCCTTTGAGGCCATGGAGCAATTGCAATCCAATTCGATTGATTTGATTTTTTTGGATATTCAAATGCCCGGAATGTTGGGTACGCAATTCATTCAAACCTTAGCTAAAAAACCATTGGTCATCTTCGTGACGGCTTATGATAATTATGCGGTGGAGAGTTACCAATTGGACGCCGTAGATTATTTGATGAAACCTGTGAGTCTGGAGCGTTTTTCCTTAGCGGCTAATAAGGCATACCAATTATTCAATTTGCAGAAACCGGCCGTACCTACTGCCGCAGCGCCACAAGAAGCTTTGGAAGATTTCTTTTTCGTCAATGTTGAATATTCTTTGGTTCGCATTTCCATTCCGCAAATCTTGCACATCGAAGGCTTGAAGGATTATGTGAAGATCTATTTAGATGGGGAGCGCCGACCTGTATTAACGAAGACGACGATGAAATCTTTGGAGGCCAAAGTCATGCCGCATGGCTTTATGCGCGTGCATAAATCGTTTATTGTCAATCTGCGAAAGATTGAATCCATCAAGCAACAACGCATCAAAATAGGGACTTTTGATATCCCAGTGAGTGATTCGCATGCTGCGGAATTAATGGAAAAATTGAATTTTACCCGACCTAATTAAGCGTGATTTTTAGGCCTGCTTGAAAATAGCGACCGGGTGATGCATTGTAAAAGCGGTTTCCGGTGGCATTCAAATCAGGTCCGGAAACATAAAGTTCATCGAAGATATTTTCCGCAGTCAACCAAATTCCCCAGTGTTTTTGTTGGTAGGAAATTTTACTATTCCAAACACGTGAGGCCGGTAGCATTTCTGTATTCGCATCGTTCAGGTACATGAAATCTGTAAATAAAAACTGGGCATTCCATGTCAAACGGGGATGAATTTCCCATTGCACAAGACTAGCATGTTGGAAAGGACTTGTACCTGTCAAGCGATTTCCAGAATAGTTTTTCGTGCCTGATACGTAATCCGAAAAGCGGAAATTTTGAATGGATTCAGAATTTCGAATGTTGATGCTTTTACCCAAGAGCAAAGCATAATTGATTTCAATTCCTTGTTGGGTTGTTTTCCCTGCATTCACAAAGTAATCGGAGCCATCAGCTGCCCGACGGATCACAATCGTTTCATCTAAATCGAATTGGTAAGCACTGATATCCCAGTCGAAAAATGCATATTTCCCGCGCCAAGTGATTTCTTTATTCCAGCCTTTTTCTGATTTGAGATTCGTATTGATGATGCCTGTAGAAGGGCGCATTTCCGCGATACTGGGCGGAGAATAGCCTGATGCAATTTTTGCGATGATTCGTTGGTGAAATCCTAATTTTCGAACGATTGCGAAACGTGGTGTAAGGTTTTGTTCATTCCCGATGTATTGCGTCCAATAGCCATTGGCGCTTAACGAAACGGTCGAATTCCAGTTTGAATTGATTTGGTAATCCCACTGGGCAAAGATATTGCCACTCTGAATGTTGGTATTTTGCGTGACTTGCAAGGTGTCTTTGATTCCTTTTCGGTTACCAAAGGTTTGGCTATCAAATTGACCGATTTGGAATTCATAGCCGAAATCCACGGCATTTTTGTTTTGCTTATAATGGATCACTCCCCGACTGCTGACATTCGGTTCATGCCGAATTTCATAATTCCGGATGGTGGGGTTTTCAACTTTATTTACCTGAACGGAATTGGCTAGATTATATCCCCAGTTCCCATTCCAGGAGTTGGCAATATATATCCCTGTCCCAAATGATTTTAACCGGAAAGTCGCTTTTTGGTCGGCGGCACTTAAAAATGTCCCTGCAGCTGGTCGCGCTTGAAAGGGATTTGCCTTGAATTGCGCTAAGGTGAGTCCGCCTGGTGTTTGGTAGGCAATATCGGCGTAATAAGAAGTTAGTTGGAGGGTTCCATTAATGCCAAAATTCTGGTGGTATTCGTGGATTAGCATTTGTTTTTTCATGGCCGACCAATCCCGCGCGCCCGGCTGTTGCCAGAAAGATGCGTAGACCCGGTGGTTAGCTTGTTGGATATCCCATATTTGCTTGTATCCACCTAATGAGTTTCCGATTTCCTGGTGCTCGATTTTATTGGGACCTTGGGGCCCATTGAATAAAATGCTACCTCCTGTTCCCGCTCCGTACAATCCTCCACTGGGTCCTTTGGTTAGGATGATTTGGTCCATCATGTCGGGTTCCAACACCGCCAAATAGGTATTATTCCCAGCATCTGTGAAGGGGATTTGATTCCAATACACTTTGACATTACGAACGCCAAAGGGAGCGCGTAACGAACTCCCTCGGATGGCAATGCGGTAGCTTCCTGGGCTTCGCTCTTCTAGTCTAACACCACTCTGTGCGTTAAGGGAGCTGCTAAAGCTGTTGCTTTGGATGGCGTGAATATCTTTTGCTTGAAGTAAACCGAAAGCATCCGGACTTGATAGTCGGGTTCTGTTTTGTTCAAGCACGCGTACTTCTACCTCCGCGAGGGTTTTTGAACTATCTGGAACGCAAAAAAGCCAAGCTGAAACAAGTAAGCAGAGGAGCATGGCTTAGAAATAGTAGGTGAAGAATGTGGAGATTAATTGGGCTTGCGAAGATTCGATTGATTTTGAATTCGGGTTTTTGGCAGATCCAAAATTCAAAATTTCATAATTGAGCGCTATGCCATATTTTTTGTAATGAAAGTCGAGTCTACTTTTATAATTGATGGAATTGTCTGTCGTCAAAGACGAATAGGGTACTCCGATATATTTTCCATACAATGTGACATCGCGATATATGGGTTCAAAGACTTGTCCTTGAAGATTAATGGATGATTCCTTAAACTTCCATTCATAGTTGAGGCCTACACTTATTCCATGTAATGCATATTTTTCTTCTTCAATGTATTGTGTTTGATTCGAAGTGATTTTGCGTGCGAGCGATTTACTGTAAATAGCGAGAATAGGTGAAAATCCTGATTTCATTGGCCACTGGAAGCCAACTTCCGCCTGTCCACCGCGATAGTGGGATGTTAATGGTTCGGTCGCTGATAAGGGCATGTTATTAGGCATGAGAGGCGCCTCAACAAAGGTATATGTTTGACGATCCACTGGAGAAGCGTCCACGTTTCCCAATGTTTTTAGTTTAACATAAAAAAGATGTTTTTTGCCAGGATTTTGATAGATGATTTGTGCCCCAAAATCAATGGTTGCTTGTTTTTCATGCCAATTGATAAAGCTCGTTCCGATGCTGGATGCAAAACGAATTTTTTGACCAAAACTCGAAAGACTAATCAATAGAAACGTAAAAAGGCTAAGCGTAAATCTCATAGGGGTTAAATATACAGCATATTACCAATATTTCCCTCCTTTTTGGAGTGCGAAAAATAATCCTCTGGTAACAATTTTTAGATGTGCGAATACTGTATGCCAAAAGCCAAAGTGTCTTTCCATGACTTGAAAGCGCTCTTGCCAGGACCGTTTGAGGTTTTGAACGGAGGCGCCGCCGGTTAAATACCGACAAATCGGGATAGCAAGCTGTATTGTTTTTTTGCTGCGTTTTAGGCAGTGAATCTCCCAATCAATATCCGAACTAAGTCGGTAAGTTAAATCATACAAAGGGGCAATCGAGCGCTTAACGATAAAGGATTGGTGGCAAATGACCATACCGTATTGAAACGATTTCCAAGACAATATGGCTGGGATTTTATGTGGTGTCACTTCACTGCGAAGTCCTAGTTCTTTACCTGCTAGGTCTACGAATAATGCATCTCCCACGATGACGTCCGGTTGTTTGTTTATCGCTTCTAAAAGGGAGTCTAGTGTATGGTTTGAAGCAAAGCAATCGCCTGCATTCATGAAAATCAGGTAATCACCCGTTGCCTGTTGGATCCCTTTATTCATCGCATCGTAAATACCGCGGTCGGGTTCTGAAATGATGATATCAATGTTTGCCCGGTATTTTTCTACGATGGCTAGCGTGCCGTCTTTGGAAGCTCCATCGATGATGATGTACTCGATTTCAGAGCGATTTCCTTGGGAAATAACACTATGTATCGTGCGCTCCACGAATTTTTCCGCCTGGTAGGTGATCGTGATGATGCTTAATTTAGCCGACATGCGTGTAGTATTTTACATGTTTTGCTGCAATAATTGCTTCTGCGTAGGATGATTCCGCTTTTTGGCAGGCAGCTTTTTCGGGTGCATTTTTCAAAGTCCAGCTTAATCCTTTCGCCAGGTCCTCAGAAGATTGGTATTCCGCTACGTAACCATTCACCGCATGATCAATCATTTCTGGAATTCCACCGATCTTGAAACCCACACAGGGTGTTCCGCAAGCCATGGCTTCCATGATGGTATTGGGTAGGTTTTCTTCCAAAGATGGGGTGACAAACACATTTGCCGCTTGGTAGATTTGAATCATTTTTTCTGGGGAACTGATGTGGCCCAGCTTATGTGTTTTCAATGGCAGTTCCGGTATATCCTGCGCATTTCCCACTATGATCAATTCCGTGGTTGATTTATCTAAACCAGCTAATGCATTTTCCAAATAGTGAAATCCTTTTTTGGGAGCATTCACGCGCATGGCAACGAATAGGACGTGTTTTTTGCTAGGCTCTAGTCCTAATGATTTTTTTGCGTCAGCTTTATTCCCGGGTTTGAAAAGTTCGGTATCGATGGCATTTGGGATGCTGTCAATGGGCTGGGTTTTTAAAATGCTACTTTTCTTGGCGCGTTCCTTTAACCAGTCACTGCAGGTGATGATATGCAGATTGGGTTGTTGGAATGCTTGCATTTTTTCTTCCCAAATTTGATGACTCAAGTCGTTTGCTTGGGGATTTTTGATGAATGTCTCGCAGTTCCCACAGGCCTGTTGGAAATTCATACATGATCCACTGTGGTGACAACCGCCTGTGAATGCCCACATGTCGTGCAAGGTCCAATACACCGGTTTCCTCGTGTTCAATAATTGCTTGATATTCTGAATGGACAACATACCAAAATTCACCCAATGCAGATGAATGATATCAGCCTGTTGGATTAGGGGATGTTGGCTTAAATCCTGCCCAAATCTCCCAGGATTAAATAGAAATCGGTCGGCTTTGTTTTTTTCAAAGGGAAGGTATGTGAGTCGTTCGAGAATGAATCTTATCCAACTCATCGCTTTTTTCCATTGAGTATTATTCAACTCGATCGATCTGTCGTTTCCCGTTTTTTCTTGAACCAAGAAGTTAACCTGATGTCCCGCTTTTTTAAGCGCCTCTGCCAATCGGCCACAAGCAATCCCGGCACCACCATTTTGGTTGTGATAGGAGAGGATGACGATGTTGAGCGGCTTGGGCATACTTATGCGAAGAGTTCTTGAATTTTAGCGGCGATGCGTTCGGCAGCTTTTCCATCCCATAATGGAGGAATTTCGCCTTTTTTTACTTCGCCTTTCAAAATGTGCGTTAATGCCTCGTAGGTTTTGTCGGGATCTAAGTCGGCCAATAGCTGATTCGTTCCCATTGTCACCGTAATCGGTCTTTCGGTGGAATCTCTAAATGTCAAACAAGGCACGCCTAGGTAGGTTGTTTCTTCTTGGATTCCGCCTGAATCTGTCAAGATTGCTTGGGCGTGGCTCATCAATTGGATGAATTCCAAATAGCCCAAAGGTTCCGTTAAGATTAAATTGGGGTTGTTTTCAATGGCATCCAGTAAACCAAATTTCTCCATGTGCGCACGTGTGCGGGGATGGATAGGGAAAACAACTTTGGTCTGTGTGGTGCTTAATTCGATTAATCGTAAAATGGATGTTAGGCCCAGTTCTGTGTCGACGTTTGCGGGGCGGTGCATGGTCATGACGATGTAGGACGTTGGACTTTGGTCATTGGACATTAGACCAAGGTCTTTTAGTATCGTGCTGCTTTTTGCTTTTTCTTGGTAGCGAACCAACGAGTCGATCATCACATTGCCAGTGAAGAAAACTTTCTCGTCGGAAACACCTTCGCGTTTCAAGTGATCGATGCCGCTTTGCTCGGTCACGAATAGGTAATTTGCCACGGAATCCGTTAAGATTCGGTTGATTTCTTCGGGCATGTTGCGATCGCCGGAGCGTAAGCCCGCTTCCACGTGCGCTAATGGGATGCCTAATTTAATGGCCACCAAGGTGCAAGCGAGGGTCGAGGTAACATCACCTACTACGATGACAAGATCCGGTTTTTCTTCAAGTAGAATGGGTTCGAAGGCCAACATGATTTTGGCGGTTACTTCGGATTGCGTTCCTCCGCCGATGCCTAAAAAGAAATCGGGTTTCGGTAATTCCAATTGGGTAAAGAACACGTCGCTCATTTTGGCATCAAAATGCTGTCCGGTATGAACAATTTTAGAAGTCCAATTCGGAAGATTTTGAATGGCACGATGTAGCGGGGCTACTTTCATGAAATTGGGACGGGCGCCTACGACTTGAATTACTTTCATTCGGGAATCTTTGTGAGGATAATAAGGGACAAAGATAGGGAAATGAGTTAAGAACTAAGAGTGAAGAGTTTAGAAGTTTGTATTGATATCCTTAGGCTTTAGCCTGGGAAAAAGTTTATAACCCCAGGCTTTAGCCTAGGGGTCAGCCGAAGGCTGAAAAGCAGGATGGTGGTTAGGCGAAATTTTCTACGTCTCCAGGTTAAAACCTGTAGATCCCCAGGTTAAAACCTGGGGTTATTAATTTATTACCCAAGGCTTTAGCATAGGGGTCAGCCGAAGGCTGAAAAGCGAGATGGTCGTCTGACTAAAGTCTGACATTCCCCAGGTTAAAACCTGTAGAGCCCCAGGTTAAAACCTGTAGAGGCCCAGGTTGAAACCTGGGATTAGAAACGCATGGAATCGACGCTCCGCGTCTCAAACTTTGGCAAACCTGGAAGGATTGCCAAAGGGATACGGACTGACGACTAGTGACTAGCGAAGTGACGCGATTGCGCAGCAATCGCGTACTTAAACGCCTCCATGTAATTCCCTAAGACCGTATGGATATTGATTTCGTTTTGAATGATTTCTTGGGAACGCTTACCCATGATTGCAATTTGATCCGGATTTGCAAAGAGTTTTTCGATGACCGAAACGAGGCTTTCTACGGAACCTGATTCGAAAAAGTGGCCATTGTAGCCTTCGCGGACTAAACGTTTTTCCGTGCCATCAGCCACCGAACAGATTACTGGTTTGGCAAAACACATGGCTTCATTGATGGATAAACCGCCCATGCCGGCCAATACATAAATGCCTGCCTCGCAAGTGATTTGGCCTAATTCACGCATGTCATAGATTCCTCCGTGAAATTTAATAAAATCGTAGTCTGCCGCCTGCGCTTTTAAGGCTTCCAATTCGGGTCCGTCACCTACGATGCTGAGTTCTGTGTGTGGATATTTCGCTTTAAGCGCAATCGCCGCCTCAATCAACACATCCACCTGCTTCCATTTGACAAGCCGACCGATATGCAATAGACGAAAGGGATTCGATTTGACATCTTTCAAGGCTTCAACGTGTTCAAAAATCACATCCGTATCCGGCGAATTTGCCGTCACAAATACCTTCTCCGCAGGTACGCCGTAAGAAGCATGCATCGCCACCGCCTCATCCAAATAGTTGATATGCGCATCCACCAAATTGCTAAACAGTCTACGGGTCTCCCGAACAATCATGAATTTGAATCGAGCCAGAATCGATTTATTTTGTTGGTGCGCCTGATTATTTTCCGTCACGCCCCCACCATTCAAATAATAGGAAATCGCCTGATCGTAATGCGGGACCTGGAAAGGAATTTCTTTGGAAACCAAAGCGACATTGTTTCGGCGCAAGAAATTATACCAACCGGGATAAAAGACAAAGGCGGCTTGATAAGGCCAGTTGACCATCAATACATCCGGTTTTTCCTGCAGGATTAATTCCTTCAAACCTTTGAAAAATTTCTTCCCATAATAGGTCGTGTATTCTTCCTGGTAAAAAACCTTGAACTCGATGCCATCTTTGCTCTCGAATACGCCAGCCCCTAAGGTTGCTCCTTTGGCCGAAGGAACGACCACACAAACCTCAACGCCCATTTCCTTTTGGAGCTTATTCAATACCAAATTGTAATAATGCGGCAAACCTCCCGCCAATGACATCAACTTCATTTCTTTAATTTATTTTCGATCAATTGGCGGATGTCGGGGGATAAATTAAATGCCCAACAAGCCAAAAAGAACAATACAGCAACCGCCGAGGAACGTATCCCCACATTCAAAAACCAATGACCGCTAAACACCGGAATGGCTAAAACGACATAAGCGATGATCAAACTGCACAGAATAATTCCGAGCGTTTTCATGTCAAAAGGCTGCATACCCATCTTATTCCAAAGGAAAAAATACTTGATGGCATTGTAGCCGCCCAGCGCGATGAGCGAAGCTAAAGCAGCTCCGTTATACGAATACAGCGGAATGAAAATCAAATTGCCAACCACAATTCCGATGGCCAATATCAAGTAAAAAATCAGGTCGTAGCGGTAGTATTTGGAATTAATTAAAATCTCGGAGTTCAAGCCTGTACCCATGTCGATGACTTTTGAAATGCCCACCAACAAAACCACCCATTTACCAGCCTCATAAGCCTCATGGTTAGGTATGATTTGGTAGATAAAATCCAGATTACACCAGATACCCAGGAATAGAAAACATCCCACTAATAACAGGTTAGCCGATGATTTTTTATAGATATCTGCGATTTGCGCATGATCATTTCGTTTCCAAGCTTGCGCCAAAATAGGCGTACTTATCGCTGCAATTACATTTCGTGGAATGGCGATCATCAAAGCCATGCGGGAATTGATATCAAAAACGGCCGTCGTTCCTAATCCACCCGCATACGCAGGTAGCATGATTTTCTCGACGTGTTGGATTAATGTGAAACTAGCACCCGCCAATATCACCCAACCTCCGTATTGCAACATTTCGTTAAATACCGGTTTGCGAAGAAATGAAAAATCGAGGCGCGTGTAAAAACGCTTCAATTGTTTGATGTAAATCAACAAGCCAATGACCGCAAAAACATAGGAAAGTGTAATGCCTAAAACTAATTGGTCTAAATTCAAATAGCCTAAACCAAAGCCCAAAATCAAGGCTGAATTTGACAATCTCAACAATATTTCTCGAATAATGGCTGGGACAACAATCCGTAAATGTACCCGGGCATAAGCTTCCAATATCGCCATGTAAAGAAAACTGCCTGTGAGCGGAATGATGTAATAAAAATAGCGCGGCAATAAAGGCGAAGTATCCGCGTAGATGCTGTGGAAAGTTTCACGTAATCCGATATAGCCTAAGGTAAATAGGCTTAAGCCAAACAGAGGAGCAATCAATAAAAAGCTAAAAAATCCATTATGACCATTTTCCGGATCATCGAAATGCGGAAAGAATCGAACGGCTAATTGGGGAATTCCGAGTTGGGTAAAGGACGCAAAAATCAACGGAATACTGACTAAAGCTCCTGCGATTAGCCCTACCTCATCTTGATTTAAAAATTGATTGTAAAGGAAAATGACATTGAACGTCCCGATCGCCGTCCCCAAGTAGGTGACGATGGAGGCTTTAAGACTTTGCCGTATGACGATTCCCATGCATTATTCGAATAAGGGACAAAAATACACTTATTTTAAAATACTTTTGATTTTTTGACTGAGCTTCACCACATCGTATTTTTCAGATACGTGCTGGCGTGCTGCAATCCCCATTTTTTCTGCTTCCAAAGGATTTTGAGCCAAGAAAATACAGGCTTCCGCCATGCCATCAATGTCATGTTCATCGGTCAAAATACCCGTATCTCCCTCGATCACTGCATCCGGAATTCCGGCATGTCGGGTAGAAACTGTAGGCAAGCCACAGGCTGCCGCTTCTAAAATTGCGACAGGTGTTCCTTCGGAATCTCCCGCTTTCGTGATGATGGAATGTTGGATGAATACATGCGCCGACTGCAATAATGGCAAGTATTCGTCTTGCGATTTAGCACCTAAAAAGAATACATGTTTTTCTAGCTGGTTTTCAGCTACATAAGCTTTTGCTTCCTCCCACATGGGGCCGTCGCCAACCATGAGTAAGCGAGCGTTAGGGATTTGTTGGAACACCTTTGTAAATGCTTTAAGGCTATGAATCGGTCCCTTTTTCTCCGCAAAACGTGCCACAGAAATGAATGTAAATGCATCAGATTTTGAACCTGCGGGTTTGAATTTTGCTGTATCTACGCCACAAGGAATGAAGTGTAGATTATTCAATGGGCCTGCGATGGCTTCAAGATTTTCCCGCATGGATTGGGCCACCACAATCACCGCTTGTGCACGAGGTAACATGGCCTTGTATGCGGCATGATATTGCGTCAGTGTCTTTTTCTCATTCGCATCAAATCCCAAAAAAACAATCGAATAAGGAATATTCGCAGCGATACATGCCTCGTAGATATTCGCACCTAGTGGGCCGTAATTCGCTAAAAAGGCATCGATTTGGTTCGTGCGCAGGAACTTGATTAAAAAATGCTGATAGATTTTTTTGAAAAAAACTGGAAATAGATTCCGTAAGGTTCCACGAACAATTAAAAGCGATAGCGGGAATGGATATATGGACTTTCCGCTATAGGTTCTACTCGGTAACCAACCCTCGTAAAGCACTTCGATAGGGGCTAATTGCTTAATTTGCTCGTCGATAAAGGTCTCGGAATAAGAATGGAAATTCGATCGGGCAATCAGCAAATTCATAATAGGGCTATATTTTATACGAATTTACCCTATTTTTGCTTCACATTAAAAACGCATGGATAAAATTCTCGTTGTTGGCGGTGCCGGTTTCTTAGGCTTTAATCTCTTGGATTATGTGCAGCAACATGTCCTGGATGGTGCACCTGAAATGGTCGTGTTATCACAGGAGATTCCGGAATCTTCAATTCATTTCCCAGATGTTTTATTTGTGGAAGGGGATTATTCGGATGAGAATACATTAACTCATTTGTTTGAAACGCATCGTTTTACGCATGTTTTTCATTTCGCGAGTTCCATCATTCCGGCGCTTTCTACCCAAAACATCCAACGGGATGTGGAGACCAATTTATTGCCTACCATAGGTTTGATGGAAGTAATGAAAAAGTTTGCTTGCACGAATTTATTGTATTTGTCTTCGGGTGGGGCTGTGTATGGGAACGAATTACCTACGCATAAAAAGGAGTCGCAGGCATGCCAACCGATTAGCTCCTATGGTATAATTAAATTGGCTGTCGAGCATTATATTCGATTGTATGCCAATTTATATCAAATCGATTACTTGATTTTGCGCTTATCGAATCCTTTTGGTTTACATCATCGGTCTACTACACAAGGGGTAATTAATATCGCGATTCGCAAGGCATTGCGTGGGGAAAGTTTAGTTGTGTGGGGCGATGGTTCACAGGCCAAAGATTACCTGTTCGCAGAGGACATCTCGCGGGCCATCATGGATTTGTTTAAGGCTCGAGTATGCAATCAAACCCTGAACGTTGGCTCAGGCAAGACGATGTCGTTGTTGGAAATTATTGCCTTGGTTAAAACCAAAGTTCCGCATTTTCAGGTGGAGTTTATGGAGGCGATGCCGACGGACGTCCAACAAGTTTCCTTGGATATAACAGCTTTGCGCAAACATATTCCGTTTGAATTGACTCCCATCGCAGAAGCCTTTGAAAAAACCTTTGCTTATGAGCAAGCGGTTTTGGCTAGCGAAGATTAAGCAGTCTCTTTTGTTCTTCGATCGAGTTTTTGTACTCGACAAATTCCCCCGCCTTTTTCGCGAAATGCATCGCTCTGGATTTATTCCCTTTTCGGATTTCAAGTCGGGCAATGCCCAACAAGGCTAGGCCATGGATGTCTTTGGTAAATCGCTCCTCCCAGGGATGCGTCAGCCCTTTAGCATAATATGCTTCCGCTGCCGCATAGCGCTTGTTCCCGAATTCCTCCCGAATGCCACGAAACACATGCGCCGCCCCTTTGAAATAGGGTGAATTGATTTTTTCCAATTGGTCTATGTACGGATCTGCCGCTTCGTATTGTCCGGATAGCGTCAATAATTCAGCCCGTTGGAGAATGTACCAATGGTTATTGGGAAATTGTTGAATCAATTGCGTGTTGTAAGGCAATCCCTTGTGCGGCGTTCCTTCGTATTTATTGAAAATGTAGCTGTAATAAAACAAGGACTCATTGCGCACAAAAATCGTTTTGCGCGTTCCTGCCTCGAGCATGGATAAACCCGTGCGTTTATTTCCCTCTTCGAAAAAGAACATCAAGGGTTTGATGATGGGATGGAGTTCCGGGTAAGCAACGCGGTAATAATTATAAATGCCTGAAGAATACAAAAATTCCGGTTGGCGTTCCGTATTCTTTATCCCAATTTTCATGAAACTATACGCCTTTCTTGCATAGGTAACGGCCTTCATAAAGTTTTGATTATCGGCCTCATACGCCGCCAAAAATCCCAACGACGCCGTACAGAAAAAGGATGCTTCCAGATCATTATTATTCCTGTCAAACGCTTCCTGAGCGAGGTTATAAGCTAATTCCAAAAATGCCAAATAGGCTCTGCTTTGTGCCGGATGATCTTTCAATGGGAAAAATTGCTGCTCATATTGCATGGCCGACAGTAAATAACCCGATGGATGTTTGGGGTGAGCGGCTTTGATCGCATTGAAGTCCTCTGTGGATTCTTTGAAATCATATTGATACATGTGATTTAATCCTTGCGCGATGAGATTGCGTGCTTGTGGGTCCTGTAGGAGCTGAGCTTGACCGACAAAGCTAATGCACGAGAAAAGGCAGAGAATAAAAAAACGCATGCGTAAAAATAAGGAAGCTCTGTGGTTTTTAGGCCTAATTTTTTACTTTTGTTTCTATTTTAATTTCGCCCACGCCTCATGATTTCATACCAACAATTCACCTTATCCAATGGTCTTCAAGTAATTGTGCATGAGGATGCCAGCACGACGCTTGCCGTGATGGATGTTATTTATGATGTGGGTTCACGAGATGAGGATCCCGAACGTACGGGTTTTGCGCATTTATTTGAGCATTTGATGTTTGGGGGTTCGGTGAATATTCCTAATTACGATTCGCCTTTGCAGTCGGTGGGTGGCGAAAACAACGCTTTTACAACTCCCGACTTAACGAATTATTACATCTCCTTGCCTTACCAAAATCTGGAAACGGCATTTTGGTTGGAGTCCGACCGCATGTTATCGCTCGCATTTAATCCGCAATCGTTGGAAGTGCAACGCAAAGTGGTGATTGAGGAATTTAAGCAACGGTATTTGAATCAGCCGTATGGCGATGTTTGGTTGAAATTTCGTCCCTTGATTTACCAACAACATCCTTATCGCTGGGCGACGATTGGTAAAGAGATTAAACACATTGAGGAGGCCACATTGGAAGATGTGAAGGCCTTTTTTCAAAAACACTACGTGCCAAGTAATGCCATTTTGGTGGTTGCAGGAAAGGTCGATTTTGAAGAGGTGAAAATACTCGCTGAAAAGTGGTTTGGGCCGATTCCGGCAGGCGTGAAGCCGTTGCGGAATTTGCCGGTAGAGCCGGTTCAGGATGAGGACCGACGAATGGAAATCAAGGCCGATGTGCCTTCAAATCGGTTATATATTGCCTATCCCGTTGTGGGACGTTATGCGCCGGGATATCATGCAATTGACTTGCTTTCTGATTTATTGGGTCGGAATGAGTCTTCGTATTTGTACAATGCTTTGGTTCAAGACCAACGAATTTTCGACTCTTTGCATGCCTCATTGACTGGGTCGATGGATCCGGGTTTATTGGTCGTTTCGGGTCAAGTTTGTGAAGGGGTGGATGTGGCTGATGCCGAAAAATTGCTGCTTGATGCTATTCAAGATTTTGTGAAAACGGGCATTGATGCAGAAGGATTACAGCGTGTGAAGAATCAGGCGGAGGCATCTTTGGTATTCGGAGAGGTGGAAGTGTTGAATCGTGCGATGAATTTAGCGATGGCGGCGAATGCGGGCAATGTTGATTTTGTGAATACAGAGGCTGCGCACATTGCGGCAGTTGAATTGAAAGAAATACAAGATTGGGCAAACAAGCTGTTTGTCCAAGGGAAAAAGAATACATTGCTTTATCTTAAACAAGGATAATCATGAAAATACGCGTAGGACAAGGGTATGATGTACATCGTTGGGTGGAAGGCCGACCATTTATTTTGGGTGGCGTAGAAATTCCAAGCGATTTTGGGCCTTTGGGTCATTCGGATGCTGATTTAGTTTGTCATGCTTTGTGTGAAGCGCTTTTAGGAGCAGCAAACATGCGGAACATCGGTTATCATTTTTCGGATAAAGATCCGATGTGGAAAGGCGTTGCTTCCACCTTGTTGCTGAAAAAGGTCATGGAAATGATTCGTGAAAAGGGCTGGGAAGTGGGCAATGTGGATGTGACAGTGGTATTAGATCAGCCGAAATTAAACCCACATATTCCTTTCATTAAAGAGAATTTGGCTTTGGTGATGGATCTTGAGGTAGATCAAATTTCGGTCAAAGCAACGACCTCGGAAGGCTTAGGTTTTGTGGGAAGACAAGAAGGGATTTCGGCGATGGCCGTAGCATTAATTCAAGCTCAATAGCGTCATGAAGATCGATTTAGAAGCAGAAAGACTGGAAATACTGAAGCGTTATCGCAAGCTTTTGCGTACGGCAAAGCCGTATTTAAAAGATGATGATGCCAAGGAAATTAAGAAGGCATTTTTGTTGTCGGCGGAAGCCCACAAAGAAATGCGCCGTAAATCAGGTGAGCCATATATTTACCACCCTTTGGCAGTCGCTCAAATTTGTGTGG
>JAHEAY010000187.1 GCA_024642485.1 Cytophagaceae bacterium | reverse complement strand
TGCGAGTAGGGCGATGAAGGTTAGTTTTTTCATTGGTAATTTTTCGTTTTTTCAAATCCCCCAGGTTAAAACCTGGGGTTAACATATTTGTAACCTCAGGCTTCAGCCTGAGGACTTGGGCGACCGCCCAAAATCAATCTATTTATACCCCCAACCCCGCATGATGGCAATATTCTCCTTCATGCAGTCAAGCGGTTGTAATCCTTGATAAGCTTCTTGTTCAATAATAAAGTGCTTCGTTCCACCTTCCTTGTCGCCCAATTTCACTAAAGCCTGTACATCAATTTGACCAGATCCTTTTCCAAGAATCGTTGATTCAAAATGTTCATGACCTGATTTAGCAGGCACTTCGTCCTTCACGTGCATGGAAACAAAACGACCTGGGAATTTCTTCATCACTTCGGCAGGAACTCCCCCACCATTGATCATATTACCTATATCCAATTGTTGGGCTACCAGTTTCGGATCCGTATTGTTCAACATAATATCGTACAGCAATTCACCTTCCAATTTCTCCGAGAACTCGAAATCATGGTTATGGTATCCAAAGCGCATACCTGATTTTTGGCATAATTCGCCTGATTTATTGAAGATATCCATGTATTTCAACAATAGGTTTTTATCCTTACGAATCCCCATGTCGATCGATGGACTTATTACGATTTCTTGTCCCATTACCGCTGCATCCTCAACCGTGTATTTCCATAGGTCTGTGAAATCCTTTTTGGCATCATCCCAATGCGCTTTCCCCATAACGGTGTGACCTGAAGGCATTTTGATACCTAAATCATCTAGTCGCTTACGGAATTCTTTAGCTTCCCAACCGTAAAACTTGCGATTGATGTAATTCGCATGTTCTACATATTTATAGCCCATTTCAGCCAAAGCCGTTAATGTCCCTTGTGGATCCTTGCGCATATCATCGCGTACGGAATACAATTGAACGCCAACTAATTTCTTGTATTTAACGGCAGCTAAACTCTGCAAAGCAGGAGAAGCAAAAGCCAAAGCACCTAGCCCAAAGGCCGAATTGCGCAAAAAGGCACGACGTGATGAATTCATATTTTAATAGGTTTATTTAGTTCTCCAAGCTACTAATTCTATTTCTAATTTACAAAATTCCCGTAACTTCGAAGGATGATGCAACCCCTCGCAGAGCGCATGCGCCCCACATCTTTAGCAGATTACATTGGCCAAGAAAAGGTCATTGGAGCTCATGCACCCTTGCGTAAAGCCATTGAGGCAGGACATCTCCCCTCTTGTATTCTGTGGGGTCCTCCCGGGGTAGGCAAAACTACCTTAGCCACTTTATTAGCTGGCGAATTAAAACGCACGATCTACACGCTTTCTGCCGTTTCATCCGGCGTGAAAGAGGTACGTGAAACGCTCGAATCAGCGAAGAAAAACCGCATGTTTGAGGCGCAATCACCTATTCTTTTTATTGATGAAATTCACCGTTTTTCGAAGTCCCAACAAGATTCTTTGTTGAACGCTGTCGAAAAAGGAATCGTCACACTCGTGGGAGCAACCACAGAAAACCCATCATTTGAGGTTATTTCAGCCCTTTTGTCGCGTTGTCAAGTATATGTTTTGGAGGCATTGAATGATGTGCATTTACGCCAACTCATCGACAAGGCCATTAGCACGGATAAATTATTCGCCAATAAAACCATCATGCTTACGGAGACAGATGCCCTGTTTCATTTCTCAGGTGGAGATGGCAGAAAGCTGTTAAATTTGTTTGAATTGCTCGTCACTACCGAGGGAGGAAATTCCCTGGACGTCACAAATGCACTCGTTACCGAACGATTACAGAAAAATTTAGCTCAGTACGACAAGGATGGCGAACAACATTTCGACATCATTTCTGCCTTCATTAAATCAATTAGAGGTTCTGATCCAGATGCGGCTGTTTACTGGTTGGCCCGCATGCTCGCCGGCGGCGAATCCTTGGAATTCATCGGTCGGCGTTTATTAATCTTAGCCTCCGAGGACATCGGCCTAGCGAATCCGAACGCCTTGCTCCTAGCACAATCTTGCTTCGATTCCATCCGCGTCATTGGCAACCCGGAATCCCGCATTATTTTATCCCAAACGGTGATCTATTTGGCAACATCCCCAAAAAGTAATTCTGCCTATAATGCGATCAACAAAGCCATGGCTTTTGTGGAGCAAACAGGAAATTTACCCGTGCCTTTGCATTTACGAAACGCACCTACGCGTCTCATGAAAGATTTGAATTATGGGGCCGATTATAAATACCCGCATGATTATCCGGGAAATTGGGTGGAGCAGAATTACTTTCCTGAGGTTCCGTCGCGCCCTGTGTTTTACAATCCTTCCGAGCAGGACAAAATTAATCGTGGCACTCCATCAAAATAAGGGCACCACTTTCGTAGGATATTTTCACCATCCCATCTGCTCGAGTCTCATTGCTTGAACTGGTCTGTGTTCCAAGCCGTAAAACAGGATGATTCAAATCGTAGACTAAACCGGTAGATTTTACTTCAAACGCTTCTCCATAAGGCATCAATGAAATAGGTGTTTTCGCCGGATACCACTTTTCAAACGTAGGGGGCAACAAATAGGAGGTCGAATAATCATCGAAGAAGACAATCTTCATTTGCCGACCGTATCGTACCATCGAATGAAAATTATTCAAGGTATGATCCATGCGCTTTCCGGAGGCCCAAACCACGTTGACGGCCGGATACCCTTCGGCCAACAAATATTCAAAAGCCTTCTCTAAATCAGTCAAATTTTGATCTGGCGTATGTACTTTTTTTAACGGATAATCACTGAAATCACTGATAAGCGTGTGATCAAAATCGCCCAACCATACATCCACTTTGATACCCAAAGAAATCACCCGTTCCAATGCCCCATCCAACACGAGGACCGTAGGAGACCATTCCAATAATTGATCCAAAATCTCCATCGAACAAGCCTCCCCATTCGCGATAATCAGCGCGGGTTCTTGTTTGTCACGAATGATGTGATGCGAGGACATTAGGCTTTAAAGTCAGATTTACCACCCGATTTTGAAATCAGTTTGGTCTCTTGGATGACGATTCCTTTGGAAACCGATTTACACATGTCGTAAACAGTTAAAGCAGCGACAGAAGCGCCAACCAAGGCTTCCATTTCGACGCCGGTTTTAGCTTCAAGCCGACAAATACATGTGATTACAATTTGATCCGCTAACACTTC
>JAHEAY010000183.1 GCA_024642485.1 Cytophagaceae bacterium | reverse complement strand
ACGTGATAGGCTATTTAAAAGTGAATTGGGGGGATGCACAAAGTGAAAATCAAGACCCCAATGCCCTGGAAATCGAACGCATTTATGTACTTCAGCAATACCACGGAACGCAAGTAGGCGCATTACTTTACCAACAAGCTTTAGCCATCGCACAAGCACGCAAGGCACCGTATATCTGGCTAGGGGTTTGGGAAGAAAATCCGCGGGCGATTCGATTTTATCAAAAGCAGGGATTTGTGGAGTTTGGGGAACATATCTTTCAGTTGGGCTACGATGCGCAGCGGGATGTGTTGATGAGGCTCGATCAAGGATTGAATGGATAATCAGTAATTTTGGTAGAAATACCCGTAAAATATATTTCTTTTTCTCGCCTAGGTTCCTTTACTTTATCCCCTTGATAAACCTCTTGCCATGAAAAAGCCATCGAACCTAAACCGAAGAGACTTCCTGAAAGCCTCAGCCCTCAGCGGCGGCGGGTTTTTACTTAGCTTCTCCTTTTTGTCGCAAGCAAACACGCAAGCAGCACCGGGCACACAGCCCATCGAGCTGAATGGTTTTGTCAAGATTTTAGCCGATAATCGTATCCAAATCATGTCCCCCAATCCCGAAGGCGGACAAGGCGTAAAGACTTCCATGCCCATGATCGTGGCGGAGGAGTTGGATGTGGATTGGAAACAAGTAGAGGTCATTCAGGCCGATTTAGATACCAAACATTTTACCCGCCAGTTCATCGGTGGAAGCCAAGCTATTCATCAAGGCTGGAAACCCTTGCGGTTGGCAGGGGCTACGGCCCGACAAATGCTTAAGGAGGCAGCGGCCCAACAATGGCACGTTCCGGTAGCAGAAATTAGCACGAAAGCAGGTGTTCTTACCCACACCTCATCAGGAAAAACCGCTACTTATGGCCAAATGGCTGCTTTTGCAGCGACGATTCCCGTACCAGCGAATATTCCATTGAAGTCGGTCAAAGATTTCCAGATCATCGGCCATTCCAAACAACAGGTCGATATACGAAAGATTGTAACAGGCCAACCGCTTTACGGCATCGATACCCGCGTGCCGGGCATGCTGTTCGCGATGGTGGCGCACCCACCCGCTTTTGGCATGAAATTAGCTTCGTTTGATGCAACGCGCGCGCTGAAAATGCCTGGCATCAAAGCAGTTTTCCCCATCAAACTATACAACGAAGGTTACGAAAAAACCTTCTTCGATACGACCACTTTCCCGGAAGTAGTCGCAATTGTAGGACGGAGCACCTGGGAAGTCATGCAAGCCAAAAAAGTCTTAAAAGTTGAATGGACACCTTTTGCGTCATATACCCAGAAACGCGACATGCTCGGTCGGAAAATGACCGAAAATGTCCCCGCAGGACTCGAAAGTACCTCCGTACATGAGGCACAAATGGCGGCAAAAAAAGACGTTTCAGGGATAGTTAGACGCAAGGATGGCGACATCGAAGTGGCTTTTAAAAATGCAGCGAAAGTCTTAGAAAAGACCTATTATGGGCCTTATTTGGCACATAATTGCATGGAACCCATGAACTTTTTCGCCCATGTGACGAAGGATAAAGCAAGTTTAGCTGGGCCACTACAAAAACCAGAATTCAGCGAACAAACGCTTTCTGCACGCATCGGAATTCCACTCGAAAATATCGACATTAAAATGACGCGCTTAGGCGGCGGATTCGGTCGGCGATCATATTCCCACTGGTTGGTCGAGGCAGCCTTGATTTCCCAACAAGTTCAAGCGCCCATCAAGCTCATCTACTCCCGCGAGGACGACATGACCGCGGGCATTTACCGCTCTACGTATACGGCAACTTACCGCGCGGCGTTGGATGCGAATAATCAAGTGATTGGTTTTCACGTTAAAGCGGGAGGAATTCCGGAATCGCCTTTATATCCCAACCGATTCCCGGCAGGGGCGGTCGACAATTATTTGGCGGAAGACTGGACGATCGACAGCAACATTACCGTGGGTTCTTTCCGCGCACCACGTTCCAATTTCATGGCAGCGGCAGAACAATCCTTCCTGGATGAATTAGCTGAATTTGCGGGCAAAGATCCTATTGATTTCCGCTTGGAATTATTGCAGCGAGCAAAGGATAAACCCGTGGGTAAAAACAACGAATACGAACCGGAACGTTATGCAGAAGTCTTGCGATTAGTACGTGATAAATCCGGCTGGGGTAAACCCGAAAACGCAGGCAAAAAACGGGGAGTTTCAGCCTATTTCTGCCATGATTCCTATGCGGCTCATGTGCTCGATTTGGAGATGAAAGATGGCGCTCCCGTCGTTCAAAATGTAGTTTGCGCGGTCGATTGCGGCATTGTCATCAACCCCGATGGAGCTAAAAACCTATCAGAAGGAGGCATTGTGGATGGAATCGGAGCGGCGATGTTTGGCAAAATGATGATTGAGAAAGGGGTGCCTCAGAGCTCCAACTTTGATACGTATCGGATGATTAGACACCATGAAGCTCCGAAGAATATTGAGGTACATTTTGTGAAGAACGAAATCGATCCCACAGGTATGGGCGAACCGGCCTATCCACCGGTTTTTGGTGCATTAGCGAATGCCCTGTATCAGGCCACCGGCAAAAGACATTACCGGCAGCCCTTTTCAGATCATTTATAATTTACGCTCACCTAGCCATTTGACCATCATCGGATCACGGTGATCGAAAAAGCTAGATGTCTGCGTATCGAGTGTTTGGATTTGCGCCATTTCGGCTTCGCTTAATTGAAAGTCGAAGATGTTAAAGTTCTCCGCCATTCGTTCCCGACTCACCGTTTTAGGTATCGTCACGACGCCCCGTTGAACCAACCAGCGCAAGATAACCTGTGCAATAGATTTGTTATGTTGTGCCGCGATAGCCCCTAACAGCTCATTGGTAAACATCCCATTCTTCCCTTCCGCAAAAGGTGCCCAGCATTCAATCTGAATGTTGTTCTCTTGCATAAAGGCTTGGTTCGCGATTTGTTGTTGGAAAGGATGCGTCTCCACCTGATTCACCGCCGGCACAATCTCCGTGTGAACCATCAAATCCATGACGCGATCCGGCTGAAAATTGCTTATCCCGATGGCCCGAATGCGACCTTCTTTGTACAATTTTTCCATCGCGCGCCACGCGCCAAACACATCACCATAGGGCTGGTGAATCAAATAAAGATCAAGATAATCAAGACCTAATTTCTGCATCGATTGCTCAAATGCCTGCAAAGTTCCCTC
>JAHEAY010000180.1 GCA_024642485.1 Cytophagaceae bacterium | reverse complement strand
TAAAAGTCGGTTTAATCGGTGCAGGCTGGTATGGGAAAAGTGATTTGTTCCGACTGATGCAAGTAGCTCCCGTGGAAGTTGTTGCGCTCTGTGATCCCGATCGACATATGTTGACGGAAGCGGGTAAGCTCGTTGCTGCCCGACAAAAATCCCGAAAGACACCACGCTTGTACGGAGATTACAAGAAACTTTTGGCAGAAAATGCCTTAGATATTGTCTTGATTGGTAGTCCGGATCATTGGCATCCTCTGCAAATGATTGATGCAGTCAAAGCGGGAGCTCATGTCTATGTTCAGAAACCCATTTCCGTCGACGTACTAGAAGGGGAAGCTATGGTAGCTGCCGCTCGGAAATACGGTAAAACGGTACAGGTAGGGACCCAAAGAAAATCAACGCCACATATCATAGAGGCTAAAAACAAAATCGTTGATACGGGTTTACTCGGTAAAATCGCACATGTGGAAATGTACTGCTATTACCACATGCGCAATAACGGAAATCCTCCTGTTCAGGCGATTCCAGACTTCTTTGATTACGAAACTTGGACGGGTCCTGCACCCATGCGCCCTTATGATGGATTACCACATACGCGCTGGTGGAGAACGTTTAATGAATATGGTAACGGTATTATGGGTGATATGTGTGTCCATATGTTTGATACAACCCGTTGGCTTTTAGGTCTTGGATGGCCCAAACGCATCTCTTCCGAAGGAGGAATTTACGTTCAAAAAGAAGGCAAATCGAACATCGCAGATACCCAAACAGCCGTTTTTGAATATGATGGCTTGAATTGTGTTTGGCAACATCGTACCTGGGGTACACCTCCAGATCCTGAATACCCTTGGGGCTTAACGATTTATGGCGAAAAAGGGACTTTACGCTTAAGTACAATGCAATACGATTTTACTCCTGTAGATCCCAAAGGTCAAAAAATCCACGGTACTTGTCTATTTGAACGCGAAAAATATCCCGAAGATTTAACGGAAGATCGCATTGAACTCAATGCCGCACCGGCCACGCGCTTACACATGCTTGATTTCTTAGCAGCCATCGATAAAGGAACTAAACCAATTGCCGATATTCAGGAAGGGCATATCTCAACGGCATCCTGTATTTTGGCAAATGTTTCGATGAAATTAGGCCGACCGCTTTCCTATGATCCCAATACAAAAACGGTCTTAAATGATCCTGAGGCAACAGCCTTATTAGCAAGAACCTATCGCCAACCTTGGTCTAGAAATGAACTAAACGCATGAAAAAACTAATCCTCGCTTGTTTATTAGTCCCTAGTATCGCTTGGGCACAAAACGGCCTCCAATTATTGGAGAACCTAAAACGCATTGAATCAACAGGAACCGTGCTACATGTTGCAGCACATCCGGATGATGAAAGCACACATATGTTGGCCTGGTTCGCCCAAGAACAACACTGGGAGACGAATTACTTTGCATTCACACGAGGGGATGGAGGCCAAAACCTCATTGGTGATGAACAAGGTATCCCTTTAGGGCTAATCCGAACGCAGGAATTGTTGGCTGCCCGTCGAATCGACGGAGCCAACCAATACTTTTCCCAGGCTTTTGATTTTGGATTTTCGAAGTCGACAGACGAGGCTTTGAGTTTTTGGAACAAAGAATTAGTCCTTTCTAACCTGGTATATGTCATTCGTAAATTACGCCCAGACATCATATTTACGCGTTTTCCACCGGATTCGCGTGCTGGGCATGGCCATCATTCGGCATCTGCGGCATTAGCGATTGAGGCCTATTCAGCAGCGGCAGATCCGAAACGTTTTCCAGAACAGTTGAAAGGCGATATTAAGCCTTGGAAAGCCACCCGCTTATTATGGAATACCTTCCGATTTGCGGGAACATCAACCGTTTCAGAAGATCAGTTTAAGGTTCAAATTGGTAATTTCTTGCCGAGCATTGGCCAAAGTACTGGGGAATTGGCGGCTTTGAGTAGAAGCCAACATAAATCCCAGGGCTTCGGATTTGCTGTTGACCATGGAAAATCCACCGAATATTTTCAGACCTTGGCAGGAATTGCTCCCCAAAAATCCATCGATGAAGGGGTAGCTGACCATTGGCAAAGTAGTGCGGCTGGAGCGGAGATTGAGCGCATGATTTCGTTGGTTATTCGAAATTACCAAACTGAAAAACCCTATTTGAGTATCCCCGACATGATTCAGGTTCGTCGGGCGATTAACAAATTAGGGGATTCCTATTTGCAATCGAAGAAGATTAAGCAGATCGATGAATGGATCGTCCAAGCAGCTGGCATTCATTTTGCTGGCAACACAAATCGGGGAACAGTCGCGCAAGGCGATCCTTTGGGTATCAAAACGGAATTCATCGTTCGCAGTCCGATTCACGTGGGGAATTTACGCATTTCAGTAGGGGAGAAAGACACTTTATTCAAAGCAAGTATCATTCCTTATACGCGAATGAATTGGTCTTCAAACCAAATCGTTCGACAACCCATCACGCAGCCCTATTGGTTGGTGAATACGAAAGAAACCGGTCATTTTGTTGTCAAGGATCAAACAAAAATCGGTCAAGCAGCACCCGATCCGGCGATGAATGTTCAAGCACAATTTACGATTGAAGGCGAGCTTATTCAGGTGAGTCGGCCGGTACAAGAACTTGTCGTAGATCCGGTTAAAGGGGAATATTTCCAACCGATAACGGTTACACCTCGAAGTGTTTTCCAGATTAATCATCCGAATATTTTATTGCCTAAAGGTTCAGGGGAAAGTAAATCATTGGAAGTGCAGATTAAGGCTATAGGCAAAATAGAGGCTGGCCGAGTACGCGTTTTAAATCAAGCGGGGGAGACCTTGGGAACCTTGGCATTGGACAAAGGAATTGAGGCAGGAACAAGTCAAAATTTGGCATTTACTGTGCGTGAAAAAGATCAGAAATTTGATGGAAAAGAGACTTGGCAATTGCGTTTGGCTTATGAAACATCGCAAGGAAACTGGATTGATTCGTTGCAAATGGAGAGTATCAATTACCCACATATTCCGGTACAACGCTACTTTTCACCTGTTTCGGTAAATCTGTTGCACATCGATTTCAAGAAAAATGGAAAACGGATTGGCTACATCAAAGGGGCTGGAGATAAAGTTCCGGAGAGTTTAGAGCAGATGGGCTATCAAGTGGATTTCTTGCAAGAGGCCGACTTGAAAGCGAGCCATTTGGCACAATATGATGTGGTGCTGACAGGAGTTCGTGC
>JAHEAY010000173.1 GCA_024642485.1 Cytophagaceae bacterium | reverse complement strand
TAATTAAAATGCTGTAGGAGAAGGATTCGAACCTCCAAGGTGCAGTTAGCCGCGACACAGAACTGATTTAGTGGTCAACCCATTATGCCGTGTTTATCCTGAACTCACCACCCCCGAGACAGGAGGGCACGTCTGCCAATTTCATCACCCTACAGTGAAAAAATAACTACCTTTGTAATTATCTTGAGACAAATATAAAAGATGTTTTTATATATTTCAAAATATTTAAAGAAAAATATCAATTTGTTGGATATTTTTTAAGAATTTAACCTAATTATTGAAAATTTCGAATGGATAAGAAAGCGGATTTAGATCCTTTAGATTATAAGATTTTAGAAATACTCGTTGAAGATGCGAATTTGCCTTATACTGAAATAGGCCAAAGGTTAGATGTATCGGGGGGAACTGTTCATGTTCGCATGAAAAAAATGGAATCTTTAGGAATCGTTAAGGGGGCACAGTTATTAATTGATTATTCAAAAATTGGCTGGGATATTACAGCTTTCCTGGGTATCTATTTAGATAAAAGCTCCTTGTATGAGGATGTAGCTAAACAATTAGAAGCCATTCCTGAAGTAGTGAATATCCATTATACCACAGGTATTTACAGCATATTTGCCAAAATAATTTGTCGGGATACGCAGCACCTACGTGAAGTTCTTCACGATAAAATTCAACGCGTTACGGGCATCCAACGAACAGAAACATTTATCTCTTTGGAAGAAAGTTTAATTCGAAATACACCATTATTTTAATTTATTTAGATTCGTTCTTAATAAATGCTTCTATTTTATAATTTGATTCGTAATTTTGTAATTCAAATTATTAAAAGAGATGGCAGAGCACCCAGATGATATTTTATTGGAGGTAACAAATTCAGATTATAAATATGGATTTGAATCCAATTTTGAAACTGAAGAAGCCCCTATGGGTTTAGACGAATCCATTATTCGTTTTATTTCTGATAAAAAGAATGAACCCGAATGGATGTTTGAGTGGCGATTAGCCGCATTTAACCATTGGAAAACGTTAAAAGAACCCGATTGGGCAAATTTGACGTATACGCCTGCAGATTATCAAGCTTTAAAATATTATTCAGCTCCTAAGCCTAAGAAAACGATTAATTCATTGGATGAAATAGATCCTGAGTTGCGTCGTACTTTCGAAAAGTTGGGAATTTCTCTAGACGAACAAAAACGTATTTCAGGTGTTGCTGTGGCGGTTGATGCCGTTATTGATTCGGTTTCTGTAGCGACAACCTACAAAGAAACTTTGGCTGAAAAAGGGATTATCTTTTGTTCCATTTCAGAAGCTGTTAAAGAGCATCCTGAATTAGTTAAGAAATACTTAGGAAGTGTTGTTCCTGTTAAAGACAATTTCTTTTCTGCATTGAATGCAGCTGTTTTCTCTGACGGTTCTTTCTGTTACATTCCTAAAGGCGTACGTTGCCCAATGGAACTTTCTACTTATTTCCGTATAAACGCAGCTGGTACTGGGCAATTCGAGCGTACATTAATTATTGCCGATGAAGATTCATATGTAAGTTATCTAGAAGGTTGTACAGCGCCTCAGCGGGATGAAAACCAATTGCATGCTGCGGTAGTAGAGATATTTGTGCACAAAGGAGCAGAAGTTAAATATAGCACGGTTCAAAACTGGTATCCTGGGGATAAAGAAGGAAAAGGTGGAATCTTTAATTTCGTGACTAAACGCGGAATTTGTGATGGCGCTCATTCTAAATTATCTTGGACCCAGGTAGAAACAGGTTCTGCCGTAACTTGGAAATACCCATCTGTTGTATTAAAAGGGGATTATTCGATTGGCGAGTTTTATTCGGTGGCAGTTACTAACAATTACCAACAAGCTGATACGGGTACCAAAATGATACATTTAGGAAAGCATTCTAAATCTCGAATTGTTTCCAAAGGTATTTCAGCTGGTTTTTCTCAAAACTCATATCGTGGCTTAGTTCAAGTGGCAAGAAAGGCAGATAAATCTAAGAATTTCTCGCAATGTGATTCATTATTGTTAGGCGATAAGTGTGGTGCTCATACTTTCCCATATTTAGAAGTAAAGAACAGTTCTTCCTCTGTTGAACACGAGGCAACTACATCAAAAATAGGGGAGGATCAAATCTTTTATTGTAATCAACGCGGTTTGTCTTCTGAAACTGCCGTAGCATTAATTGTTAATGGATATGCGAAAGAGGTATTGAATCAACTTCCCATGGAATTTGCCGTTGAAGCACAAAAATTATTAGCTATATCGCTAGAGGGATCTGTGGGTTAAGATTTTAACCCACCGGTATGCAACGCCAATATGTTGCTTTCTGGCTTGAATTTATCCTTTCGGATTAAATCATAGAGTCCATAAAACATCCTTCCGGTGTAAATGGGCTCTATTTTTATTTGATGTTTTTGTTCAAACAATTGGCAAAAATTGACCAATTCTTCGGGTTGCTTAGCATACTTACCAAAAATGTATGCATCGTAAATTCGTTGAATTGGAATTCCCACCTCTAAGGCATTCGACTCAATTTCTTTTAAGTTGTTTAAGGTAAGTATGCCATGAACCTCAATATTATTAGTTGATTCACAAAGCCCAAGATAAGTTGTTCCTGTGCCAATTGGACATATTATGTGTTCAAAATTACCTTGATTAATTTCTTTTGTAATGTACGAGACACCCTTTATTGCCATTTTCCCATAACCACCTTCAGCAATAATCATGGAATTAGTAGTATCAATTTCCTTGGGTATTAGTTTTTTTTGGTAATTCGTTCTTGAAATAAATTTTAGATTCATTCCCCAACTTTCCATTTGGCTTAAATACAAATTGCTCTGACTAGTTAATTCATCGCCTCTTATGATGCCTGTTGATGCTAAGCCTAATTCTTTGGCGGCAAAAGCAAGAGCATACAAATGATTTGAATAGGCTCCTCCAAAACTAATCAGATGCTTATATCCATTAAATTGCGCTATTTGAATATATTCCCGTAATTTGCGCCACTTATTCCCGCTGATGATGGGATGAATCAAATCATCTCGTTTGACAAAAACACGTATTCCTTTTTGATCAAAGAGTTCATCATGGATTTCATCGATTGCCGATGGTAAACGTAAGTATTGTTTTTCAAATTGTAAGATGTCCATAGATCCAGAAATAGACCCAATTGAATCAGAAGATGATTTATTTGAGCATTATAACTTTGTTGTTGACAAAGGTCAACAATTGTTAAGAATAGATAAATATTTATT
>JAHEAY010000171.1 GCA_024642485.1 Cytophagaceae bacterium | reverse complement strand
ATTCCCGACTGGAATGATGCTGGAACGCGGAATCCGGAGGAATTGGTTTTAGTGACCGAGATGACGCGTGAGTTGGAATCCATCATGTCGAACTATGTGGGAATTGTTCGCACGGATCGCCGTTTGAAAAGGGCCTACGATCGTTTGGAATTGATATATTTAGAACATGAGGAATTGTATAAGCAATCGCGCATCACAGTTCCTTTGTGTGAATTGCGTAATATGATCAATGTCGCATATTTAATTATAAAACATGCTCGGGCGCAACGCCAAAATAAAGGCTTGCATTATAACATCGATTTGCGGTAAATCTAGACTTAGACGCTGACAGGGTTGTGCCCTTGTGGCAAACGATTTTTTACGCGTAATCGTATGTTTATTTTATCAATTAACTGATAAACTTTTTCGCGGATTTTATTTTTTAATGCCTTAAACTCACTATCTTAGCTTCAAATGCGTTAAAGCCAAAGCGGTTTTAGCTCAATCCTAGTTCTGATAGATGAAATATTATACAGCTTCGACGAAGCACCGTTTTGGTGTTTGGTTGATAATTCTTTACGCGAGTATTGCGCCATTTGCTGTGCGTGCTCAATCTTGGAAATGGTCCATCGGGTCCGCCATTACGCAGTATCAATTCGAAAATTCTAAGGGAAAGCAGATCGATTGGATGAAACCATCCGCGGGATTGCATGTGGAATTAGCGCAAGAACATGTGCTTTTGGATACAGTTCGACTCATTTCGAAGTTTTCAAAATCTGCTATCTATTTTAGCAATCGCCCTAAACTCGCCAAATCGCTGAGTTATTTACAATATTCGATCGGGCTGAATTATCACCAACTGAATGCCATCGGGGATGTGCAGCAAATCGCTTTTTCTTACCAAACGGATTTTGTCGGGTTCTCTTTGGCCCTAGGACCAAAATATACCTTTTATAAAGGCTGGAATTTGGGCTTGGCGGGTGTGGTGATGGGCCAACAGCTGATAGCCGGGAATCAATTATTGTCCAATCATTATTATCCCTTGACGCAGGACAGTCAATTTAATTCATTCAAAGTGTTTGCAGGATATCAGTTGGAGCTAGCGAAAATGGTTAGTCCGAATATTCGTGCATTTGTCCAAGTCCGAAAGACCGCTAGCCTTTTCGCTCCGCAAAGTCCTACGGGGAAATTGGATATGTCGCCCATGACGATTTCAATGGGAATTAGCTTGAATCGTTAACCACAAATCGCATGAAACATTTATACCTCTTATTTCTATTGATTTCTGTGAGTGTTTGGGGCCAACAAAAAGGCTTGAATTATCAGGCTGTCATTTTGGATCCCAATACGATTGAAATTCCGGGTCAAGTCATTGCAGGGCAGCCTTTGGCCAAAGGAAAAGTTTGGGTGCGCTTTACCTTGATTTCGCAAGCGGGAATTGATTATGAGGAAGTCCAACAAACGACTACGGATGATTTTGGCTTAATTAATTTAACGATCGGTTCTGGTAATTCCACGGCGTCTTTGGGCGCGGATGCATCAAGTGGAATCGCACGATATTCGCAATTTGACTCGATTCTTTGGGATGAAAAATTGAAACGGCTCAAAGTATCTGTGAATTTCACAGGATCAGGAAATTATACAGAGGTAAGTAATCAGCAGTTGACATTTACCCCTTACGCGCTTTATGCGGAGTCTGTGGACTATAAAAATGTGCGCGATGCACCTAAGAATTTAAGTCAATTCAATAATGATGTGGGCTATTTGGTTCCCAAAGATATTGAGCCCCTTAAAAAGGAAATTGGCATGGCTGTGATCGGTGGGCAGGAAAATGCTGCCAAAATTGAGGCCAATCAAGTCGCGAATAATTTACGTTTTGTTGTCATTGATCAATCGATTTCGAAGCTTTCTGAACAAGTGGACCAAAACAGTTCGACGCTCTTAACGATGAGTAATACGTTGAATGATCATGAAACTCGATTGCAACAGAATGTCAGTCAAATTCAGAATACTTCTTCGAGTATTATGGGTCAAATAGGCTATTTGCAAAATCAAATTTCGTCGACACAAAATGCATTATCCAGCATAACGAGTGTCTACGAATTAGCTGCGAATAAATCTTCAGCTTTGGATTTAGGAAATTCCCAACCGAGTAATACGTTGTATCCGACGCAATTGGCTGTGAAATCTTATGTCGACAATGCCATGTCCAATGTCATTACGGTGGGAACGCCGGATGCGACGACTTTGGCGACGGGTAAGGTCCAATTAGCGGGTGATTTGGCAGGTACGGCCACGGCACCTACGGTTCCGGGTTTGGCATTGAAAGAATCTTTGTCGAATAAATCGACGGATGTAGCGGCGGATGCGGCATCAAATACGAAATATCCTTCTGTGAAAGCAGTTAAGGATTATGTTGATGTAGCTACCACGGGGATTGCTTTTCAGGCTGCACTGAATGCCAAAGCAGATATTAATTCGCCTACGTTTACGGGAACACCCTATTTACCTTCGGGGTCAACGGGGGTAACTCAATCGCCGGGGAATAATTCGACTTCTTTAGCCACGACATCTTTTGTTCAAACCGCCATGGCGAATGCGACGGTGGTCGATGCGAATGCCACAACAAAAGGTAAAGTACAATTGGCCGGCGATTTGGGCGGTACTGCCGCTGCGCCGATTGTGGCCAAATTGCAGGGTGCAACCTTAAGTTCATCGTCACCTACGACGGGACAAGTTTTGAAATACAATGGAACGGCTTGGGTTCCGGATGCAGTGGTTTTAGCCGAGGCGCAGACCTTGTCTTTGTCGGGAACCACAGTCACGCTTTCGGGTACAAATAGTTCCGTTACGCTTCCGGCTGTGGGGGATGCAACATCCTCCACCACGGGAAAGGTGCAATTGGCCGGTGATTTGGGTGGTGTGGCTACTTCTCCTAATGTGGTAAAGATTCAGGGAATTCCGGTTTCAACGGCGACTCCCACAATAGGTCAGGTTTTGAAATACGATGGGACGTCCTATGTGCCCAATAGTTCGATTTTGGCAGAAACGCAGGTATTAAGTTTATCGGGTTCAACCTTGAGTATTTCGGGAACGAGTAGTTCGGTGGTATTACCCTCGTCGACGAGCTCATCCGTCGGTTTGATGCAATTAGCGGGGGATTTAGGAGGAACGGCTACGGTTCCTAAAGTTGTGGGGATTCAGGGAATTCCTGTCGCTACGACGACTCCCGTAACCGGTCAGGTCTTGAAATATGATGGGACGAATTATGTGCCGAGCAATTC
>JAHEAY010000170.1 GCA_024642485.1 Cytophagaceae bacterium | reverse complement strand
TTTAATTTGTCGAGCGCCTCAGCGGTATAATATTGAAACTTTGCCATAAGCTATGAAATTTAATGCCTGTGTTAAAAAACAAAATAGAACGGCCTCCGACCGTTCTACTTAAATTATTTGTAGTTTTGTTTCGGATTCGGAACTAAAATAAATGTTGCTTTGCTAACACAAAATCAGTTTTGGTAAGCCACAAAGGTAAACAAAAAATGTTTTACAACAACCAAAAAACATTTTCACCCAGCCCCCAACATCTATGCGTATTGTTTTTTTTGGCACCCCTGATTTTGCTGTTGCAAGCCTTGAAGCGCTGATTCAAGCGAATTTCGATGTCGTTGCCGTCGTTACGGCTCCCGATAAGCCTGCAGGTAGAGGCCAACAACTTCAGTCATCGGCTGTAAAACAATATGCGGAGACGCAGGGCCTTCCGGTTCTTCAGCCACTTAAACTTAAAGATCCTTCTTTCGTCGAGGAGTTAAAATTATACAAGCCTGACCTTCAAGTAATTGTTGCGTTTCGGATGCTTCCGGAAGTTGTTTGGAACCTTCCTCCTTTGGGAACCTTTAATTTGCATGGTTCCTTATTACCGAATTACCGTGGAGCAGCACCGATTCATTGGGCTGTTATCAATGGAGAAACTGAAACGGGCGTGACAACCTTTTTCTTGCAACATGAAATTGATACAGGGGATTTACTTTTCCAGGAAACAGAACCCATACACCCTAACGACACTACGGGTGAAGTTTACGACCGACTGATGAAACGGGGAGCTAAATTGGTTGTCAAAACAGCGCAAGCTATCCAAGCAGGGACCACAAACCCAATACCGCAAGATGAAACGGCGGACATGAAACCCGCTCCTAAGTTGACACGCGCAACGGGTGAAGTACATTGGTCCAAAACAGGAGCTGAAATTCATAATTTGGTACGGGGCATGTACCCATTCCCAGGTTCACACACGACCTTTCAAGGGAAAAATTGCAAACTTATTCAGATTAAATTCCATCCAGAAACGATTCCAGACCTGGGGATTGGTATTTGGGATACTGACCAAAAAACCTTTTTACGCGTAGGTTGCCAAGACGGCTACATCGAAATCTTGGAATGGCAAATGGAAGGTAAGAAGCGAATGAAAATCGATGAATTTCTACGTGGGTACAACTTTAATTTTTAGTCTCGTAAGCCCAGCGACCTAAGGAGTAATAATACCCATTGCTTTGATATGGTTTGACGAAAACCCAGTTTTGATCTGTATTCACTTCGACCCGAGCGGCATCCTCAGCAGGCAGATTCATGATAGGCAAGATCGCTTTTTGGCAAGCACAAACCTTCCCTACTTTTAAGCGATTTAACGTAATCAACAAAGCCTCTGTATCGAGGACCTTCTCTACCTGCAATGCATTTTTTTGATAAATGGCTTCGTAATGATCTCGGTACTTTTCAAATTCAAAAGCTAACTCAGGGTATTGAGTTATCAATGTCGCACTATTCTTAAACCGTTGAATGTGCCCAGGATCCGGGAAACCCACAAAATCTCCACCCCAAAACATACCTAACGACTTGGCCATTTGACCCATTCGAAGATAGCGCGGGGATCTGCGCAAGTATCGTCTGCGCGAATACAAACCGACATCAGCTGCCAAATTAAAATTATGGAATGAAAGAAGCACTTGCGATCGGCCTGAACGATTCAACTGTTGCTGCCGCTGTAAATTCCGAACGGCTTGCAAATAGCGCATGGACCAACCAAGTTTAGAAACTTGCACCAGCAGACTTTCTTTTTGTAACGAAAAAGCGCTTGTTTCTGCAATTAATACATCGGCGTATATTGAGTCTAAAGTAGGGAAATTTGCCTGCAAACTTGCCAAATATCGTAGGCTCGTTGAATCCATTAATGAAATCTGCTGACCGTTTATAGATACCTGTAGATTTGTCGCTGCCCCATGATGACGCAAGGTGTCTCGTTGGCGATACATCCACAATAAGTCTTGTGGGTCAACATGGTTTACCGTTGTAGGCTTACAAATCAAACGCAACGAATCTACTTGTGCACTAATCGAGAAACAACCAAGAAAAAAAACGATACTGATAAGGTAACGCATTATTGCAGTGGAATCACGAGTTCCTCTCCACGCATTGTGACGTCTTCTTTTTTATGATTGGCGTCCATTAAGGCCTTCTTCGAAATATGGTATTTCTCTGCCACGACGCGCAACACGTCACCTTTTCCAACGATATGAATCGCTTGAACTTTTACTTTCACTTTTGACCCCCCTTTAACACCGGAAGGATTCAAGGCTTTTAGTTGATCAACAGTTAGCCCAAAATGTTTCGCGATGGTTTCAGCTGATTCTCCCGCATCCGCTTGATAGGTAAACGATTTACCAGCTGGCTCTTCCACAGCAACTTCAGGCACCTTTTCCGCCTCAGCTTCTTTCTTTTGTTGGTCTAAATCAACAGCCTCCTGATCAACAGAAGCCGTATCACTCGAAGTCGTATCTCGAATAACAGTCGAAGAAACAATATCTTCCATAGGTAATTCATCATCGTCGACCTGAACTTTTTCAGCCTTGGCAAGACTGCTCGTTTCGGGTCCGAGAAAATGTTCATATCCAACAAACAACAAGGCTACTACTGTTCCGATTAATACGAACAAGGTTACCAAAGGCAGATTAGATGATTCGCTTTCCTTCATAAATGAGAAAGGATTTTTCATAATTACTTAATTAGATCATTCGTTTTTTGACTCATTTCAGCAACTTTCTCAATCAATTCTACTTTGTATCGATCTAATTTTGCTGATAAGCTTGCGTCGCTAATGGCAATCATTTGAACAGCCAAAAGGCCTGCATTTTTTGAGGCATTTAAGGCTACCGTTGCAACAGGAACGCCATTCGGCATTTGTAAAATAGAGAGAATAGAATCCCATCCATCGATTGAATTAGATGATTTCACGGGAACGCCGATGACAGGCAAAATCGTCGCAGAGGCAACCATACCAGGTAAGTGTGCTGCTCCCCCAGCGCCCGCAATAATCACTTGAATACCGCGAGATTTGGCATTTTGAGCATATTCAAGCATTTTGACAGGAGTACGATGTGCAGAAACAATATCCACTTCGTACGAAATACCAAAATCTTTACAAACTTGAATTGCATCTTGCATAACAGGCAGATCAGAGCTGCTTCCCATGATGATTCCTACCATAATTTTCTATTTAACTAATCACACGGATTAGACTTTTTACTTTTTCCGACTTTTCAATA
>JAHEAY010000162.1 GCA_024642485.1 Cytophagaceae bacterium | reverse complement strand
ATTTTGAAAATGGAACCATTGAGATTAAGATGTATAGTCAAATTCAAGATCCATCCCCTTTTGCAGGAGCTGCCGGTTTTATTGGCTTGTATTATCGAATTGCTGCAAACGATTCTGCGTTTGAGTCAATTTATTTGCGACCTAAAGCTGGAAGAGCCCCCAATCAAATGCATAGAAACCACGCTGTTCAATATTTTTCTTATCCGAATGCAAAATTTGAAACACTTAGAAAAAATTATCCTCCTGGCTCGTATGAGGGTTCGGCACCAGTTGCTTTAAAAGAATGGATAACAATGAGAATTGAGGTAAATGGAGAAACGGCTGAAATGTTTATTAACAATATGAAATATTCTTCTTTTATCGTTGATAAAATGTTGGGTAAAGTTAAAAAAGGAGGAGTTGGACTTTATGTTGATATTGCGACAGTTGGATACTTTAAGGATTTGAAAATAATAAAAAGACCTTATAAAGCTCCAATTAAGAAAGAAGTAAAACAGGAAGGGATTTAAACTCTCTATCGATTTGCACGAAGTTTAACCCTTTAATTTCCTGATAGTCACATACTCGTTCATCGTATTAGAGTTGCATCTTTCGTCAGTAAGGGGAGCATAATAAGATAAAAGGGTTATACTTTAATAGTATGACCCTTTTTTATTTGGTTAAATTTGTAAAAAGGAATAAGAATGAAAAAAGTATTACTAATCAACACACATTTAACCTACCCTAACTGGACTGAGGGAAAGTTAAACAATGCCTTTTACGAGGTTGCGAAAGACTATTTTTCAAAATTGGGGTATGAAATTTTGGAAACGAAAGTAGAATCTGGATATAATCCCGAAGAGGAAGTAGATAAACATTTACAGGCGGATATTGTGATATTACAAATGCCGGTGAATTGGTTTGGTGCACCTTGGATTTATAAAAAGTATGTGGACGAGGTGTTTAATTTTGGATTACTAAATCAAAAGCTTTTGACGGGCGATGGTCGTGTGAAGGAAGAGTTAACTAAACAATATGGAACAGGTGGTTTAATGAAAGGCAAGAAGTTTATGATTTGTGCAACTTGGAATGCTCCGAAGGAAGCATTTAATAATGCATCGAACCCTGTTTTTCAAGGTAAAACCACAGCCGACTTATTTTTGAATATTATTTCAAATTACAAGTTCTGTGATTTTGAGATTGTTCCTGATTATAATTGTTTTGACATTTTCAGGAGTCAGACTATAAATGATGACCTAGAAAACTATAAAAAGTACTTACAGACTAATTTTTAGATTTGAAATGGAAATAATACACTTCCTGTAAACTTACACGAAGTTCAGCCCTTTACTTTCCTGATTGTCACATACTCAATCATCGCATTATAGTTGCATCTTTCGTCTGTAAGGGGAGCAAGCCGATCATTTCTGATCGGCTTTTTTGTTGTCTATCTGCGTGTTAGGTTTTGCACCCTTCTTGAGTTAATCCTTAACTTTGCTTATCAATTTATACAAATGAAAAACGTCGTAAAACTCGAATCTGCAGGTTTGTTTTGTTTATTTACTGGTGCATACTTTAACTTGTTCCCGAGTTCCTGGGGATTTTATCTTGCTTTGTTTTTTGTCCCCGATGTATCTTTTGCTTTGTTTCTTATTACAAAGAAATTAGGGGCAATCGCATATAATATATTTCACCATCAAGGTGTTTTAGCCCTAGTCTTTATAGTTGGTTACTTAATTCACAGTGATATGACTATGAAAATCGGTTTGATATTTTTGGCACATTCAACCTTTGATAGAGTGGCGGGATATGGATTAAAATATCTTGATAGTTTTGACCATACCCATTTAGGTTGGATTGGTAAAAGCAAACACTTGAATAATGAATAATTAATCAGGCATTCAATTTTTTACACCCTTTGATTATTAGTGGAGCAAACAGAAATGGTGAATTTTTTATTTATCATCCATATCTATTTAGTCTTTTCAGCCCAAGCAAGAATATTCTTGTCAAGCTCCATTCCGGGAGTATTTTGCCGGAATTAAATGCTAGGAGCGACTCTTTCAAATACTTGCTGAACCAAACCGTTCTCATAGCGTTTTGTCTGTGTGCATTGAAAGCACAGCTGATTTGTTAAAGGTCCAAAGAGCCGTATTCCTTCACCAATCAAAATGGGAATGGTGGTGATGGTCATTGTTTGAATTTTATCGGCCTGTAAGAATGATTGAATCACTTGTCCCCCATCAAGATACAATTGCTGAAATCCTTTGTCATGAATAAGGGCTTCGACTTCTGCTAATGTGCCCTGAACGAGTTCCGCTTTTCCAGTTAATGCTCCGGGAATCTTGTCCAGGGTTTGGCTCCAAATAAATACAGGTTTTGAATAAGGCCAATCCACGCCAAAAGACAAAAATGTTTCAAAGCTTTTTCTGCCCATTAACAGCGCATCCACTTTTTCCATGAATGCATAATAACCCATGTCGTCATTCTCCGGCATAGGAAAGGTGTCTAAAAAGCCTACACTGCCTTGGGCATCAGCAATATAACCATCGAGGCTCGTGGCAATAAAAACGTGGTGTTTTTTCATCTTGTATGTAAATTGAAACAGAATGGCTTAAGTAAAAATAGGAAAGATTCTGGGCAAAAATCGCCTTTTTTGTCGTATTTAAGTGCGTTCTAAAACACAGATTATTTATCTTTAGTAAAACATTTATAACATCATGGCGAATCAAATCTTTATCAACCTTGCGGTGCAAGACCCAGCAAAATCGATGGCATTTTACACGGCTTTGGGCTTCAAGAATAATCCGCAATTCTCCGACGAAAGTGGCAAATGCATGGTTTGGTCAGACAATATTTTTGTTATGATCCTTTCGCATGACAAGTTCGCTAGTTTTACCAAAAAGCCCATTGTCGATACGAAAACATCCATTGCTGCATTGCTTTCTTTATCCATGGATAGTATGGAAGAAGTCAATCAAGTCGTGGAAAGCGGCTTAAGTGCAGGCGGTATCGAACCCAATGAAATGCGCGATTATGGTTTTATGGTGCAACGCACGATTGAGGATTTCGACGGTCATACCTGGGAAATATTTCACATGGATATGTCGAAATTGCCGGCTTAGGCTTGTCAAAATAATATCAGTTAATGAGAACTCAACTACAACTTACTATGAAAAAATTTGCCGGTATTATTTCCCTAATCTTGTTTGTATTTTCAGCTTCTGCAAAGGATAATATTCAGATCAGCTTCTCCAATGATTACAAAGATGTTTATCATCTTTCATTGATTATCTACACGCCGGATGGGAAAATTCAA
>JAHEAY010000152.1 GCA_024642485.1 Cytophagaceae bacterium | reverse complement strand
GCCAAGCATCGTTCCTAAAATCCCCGCAGCTGAGGAAGGATTGCAATCCGCATCCTGTCCACAACGTGTTGCGATTTCAACCGTCTTACCAAAATCGCCCTGACCATACAATAAACCAATTACCACATAGGCCGAATTCACCGTCGCATCGATGTTGAAAGGAGCAAAAACACCGTCCGGGCAACCGATGTCGTCCGACCATTTATTTTGAACCTCGAGCCAAGTTTTACGCCAGTCGTTGGGGTACTGTTTATGCCAACGAATCACGTCGGAGATGCATTTGTAATAATTACTTTGTGCCGGAATGGTTTTTAAGGCCTCATTGACAATTTTATTGATATCATTATGAACAAAGGCCAAAGTATAGCAAGCACTCAAATACACCCCACCATAATAACCATCGCCGTAATTCATGATGTGCCCGATTTGATCTGAGATTTGCGAAGCAGCATTCGGCATCGCAGGTGACATCAATCCCGCAAAGTCACATTCGATTTGGTAATCAATGCAATCCGCGTGCGGATTGTTCTTCCAATGTCCCGATGCAGGCGGCATGATTCCATTCAAGATATTGTATCGGCCGGCTTGATTCGCATGCCAAAGCGCATAGCCCGCTTGTGCATAAGCTTTCGCATGTGAGGCAATGGGAGCTTGTAAACCCTCCCGTTCAAAAACCTCCACAAAGGTTAAATCCATGTACAAATCATCATACAATCCTGGATTTTCAAGCATCGTTTTTTTCAAATAGCCATCATACCACGGCACCGGTTGGTAAGCGTTTATCATCGTTCCATTGTAACGGAATTCCATCGGCCCACCAAAAGTCACCCCGATGGTTTGGCCGGCCCAACCGCCTTTGATTTTGTTTTGTAAGGCCGCCGGCGTGATGTTGAATAGCTGGGTTTGCGCTAGCGAGACTAGGCCCCAAAGTAAAAATGTCACTAAACTGAAAAGCTTTTTCATCGTTTGGGTTGTAGGTTTTGATAGAGGTATTTTTTCATGATGCGGTCTATGAATCCGGCCGAATCGATGCTCGTTCCGATTTCCGCATTGGGTGTTTTGTCGGGTATTATGTGCGTGAAGCCTTTGTCATCCACGTCTATATGCACCTTTTCTGTTTGGAATAATGCCGGATAGGCTTCCATGCCGATGGCCACCGGGTCAAAAAGGGTAGGCGTTTCATTTCCCCAAAGCACATACAATCCACTTAAGGCATTCGTTAACGGGGATTGTCGCTGGTTAATTTTATCGCGATTGTTGCGGTCTAATTTCACCATCGCCGTCACATCCAAACCTGCATAAATGATGTTCGCCCCTGAGTGGACAAATTTCTTAGCTGCAGGTATATCGACCACAACATTCCATTCCGCATCGATCGGTGCTTTCGCTGAATAACCTAATCGGAAAGAACCAAACATGGCATAAATCGCTTTGGCTTTTTTCAGAACCTGTGGATCTTGATCGATAATGTCCGCGAAATTCGTCACAGGACCCACGGAAAAAATGATTACTTCCCCCGGATATTGCGTCAATGTATTTCGAATAAATTCTGCGGCATCAGGATCTTTTTGCTTCAAGGGACTTAAGCCAATCGTCTGCCGATATTGATTCGCGAAAACGGGGGCAACTTTCGGAGCAGGTTTAAAGCCATCAGCCCAATAAAATTGCTCAGCAAACCAATTGGCCCGTTCATTTTGGCCTGAAGTATTGCGCCCAACGTACACCGGAATTTTGGTTTGACCGGTTTCTGCCAACAATTTTTGAGCCAGTCGCGCACGGTCTTCTGTTCGACCATAACAGGTCGTAATCCCCATAATTTCATAGCGATCCTGCATGGTAAGCAATAAACTCAGCGCATAGGCATCGTCAATGTCATCACCCAAATCGCAATCAAAGATGACTTTTTGTTTTTGCTGGCCAAAGACCTGCAAAGAAATGATCAAGAATAATATCAGTTTTTTCATGATAGTTCAGCTAATAAGGGCATCGATGCCTGAGCACCTGGCCGCGTGACAGAAATAGTTGCCGCAGCACAGGCAAAGGGAATCGCATCGGCCCAATTGGAATGATTACTTAAGGCAACGGCCAGCGCCCCATTGAAGCAATCGCCCGCCGCGGTCGTGTCTACGGCCTGCACTTGTTTTGTGGGGATGAAGTTTTTGGTTTCTGCCGACTGGTAATAGGCCCCTTGTGAACCCATCGTGATGAGCATGTGCGCTACGCCTTTGTTCAATAAAATCGTTGCGGCCTCTTGGGCTTTTCCTAAGGAATTCACCTCGATGCCAGTTAATAATTCCGTTTCGGTTTCGTTTGGCGTCAGCGCAAATAGGTAAGGATATATTTCATCGGGAATTTCAGCGGCTGGCGCTGGATTCAGGATGACTTTGACTCCTTTTTTATGTGCTTTTTTTATCGTGTGCCAAACCGTTTCGAGTGGTATTTCCAATTGGATCAAAAGGATGTCACCAGTTTCGAAAAGTGCATCCGCTTGTTCAATATCGACGATACCCAGGTTACCATTCGCTCCAGAAGCCACGGTAATACTGTTTTCACCTTGTGCATCTACATTAATTAAGGCTACTCCAGAAGGCAGATTAGGATCTGAAATGACATAGTCTGTATAAATTCCTTCCGCGATGAACTGTTGGCGTGCCATATCTCCAAATACATCTTGTCCTACTTTACAGATAAAATGAACTTGGCCGCCTAAGCGCGCAGCGGCTACAGCCTGATTTGCCCCTTTTCCTCCTGGATTCATAAAAAAGGAACCTCCCAAAATAGTTTCGCCGGGTTTTGGAATCCGTGCGGATTGAATGACCATGTCGGTGTTTGAACTTCCTACGACAATGATTTTCGGCATGTGTATTGACAATTATTTGACCTCCAAATTACAATTAAATATTGATTTAGTATAAAAATGGCTAATTTTCGAACATGGAAATAAAAAACCGCATCGTATCGCTAGACGTCTTTCGAGGAATCACGGTCATGATGATGACGATAGTTAATAACCCGGGAGATTGGGGACATATTTATGCGCCTTTGGAACATGCGGCGTGGAATGGCTGCACGCCAACGGACCTGGTTTTTCCCTTCTTTCTATTCATCGTCGGGGTATCGGTTTCCGTCAGTCAATCGGGTACAATTCCCTTTTCTAAAATTTTAACGAGGACCTTAAGTCTACTATTACTGGGTTGGTTTCTCAGTTTTTTCTCCAAAATTCATGTGTCTGATTGGTCGGGCGCCCCATTGATGGTCGTCCGATTGATAGCTACATCAATCATAACTATTTTGTTTTTCACGGATTATCCTCGAAAATTACATGTTTCTCTTGCGC
>JAHEAY010000148.1 GCA_024642485.1 Cytophagaceae bacterium | reverse complement strand
GCGACTAATAGCCCCACTAAATAAGGAATGACTTTCACGGAAGTCTCAAATCCGCCTTTAGCGCCCTCCACAAACGTTCCGAAAATGTCAATTTTCTTGCGCATTCCTGCGGCAATGAAAGAGAAAATCAGCAAGAATAGAAAGCCATTCGAGAAGACTTTAGACTGCATTTCGATGGCCTCTTTGGGTAAGGAACTGAAGTACCACAAGATGGCGCCGAGAAAGGCGGTTAGGCCGGCCAACCAGGCGAAAAGTACAGGTTCCAATAAGTTGATTTTTTGTTTGATGGATACAAAAATCAGACCCGTAATTGTCGTTGCATAAGTTGCCATGAGGCAAGGAATGAAGATATCAGAGGCGTCCTGCGCTCCGTAAATAGCCCGTTGGGCCATGATACTCAAGGGAATCAACACAGGGCCTGCGGAATGCAGAACCAAGAACATGATTTGAGAATTGGAGGCCGTATCTTTATCGGGGTTAACTTCTTGTAAGCTCTGCATGGCTTTTAGCCCAAATGGCGTCGCTGCATTATCCAAACCCAATAAATTGGCCGAAAAATTCATGATCATTTGCCCGTGAACTGGATGGTCTTTGGGAATCTCTGGAAACAAACGAGTGAAAAAAGGTCCGATGCGTTTGGCTAAAAATTGAATCGCTCCCGCCTTCTCTCCTACTTGTAAAATTCCCATGAAAAAAGTCATGACACCTGCCAAAGGCAAGGCAATTTTCATGACAGCTAGTTCAGCGGAATCGAACATGCCATCTACGAGGATTTTGAATATTTCGGTATTCCCAAAGAAGAGATATTGAATGATTGCGACCACAAAAGCCACACCGAAGAATAAAAACCAAATCCAATTTAATGCCATAGGGTCGAGGAAATTTGGTTAAATTTAGGCAAAATCTCTGATTATTATGCGCACGATTGCCTTCGTCCTCCTCTCCTTTGCTGCCTGGGCACAAAAAACGACCTGTTCGTATGAGCTTGCCATGGAAAAACAAGGCTTGCTTGAGGTTACATCAAATGCCCCCGGGGTATTGGTGGAATTGAAATATGGGACGGCGGATAATTTCATGGGCAAGGATGTTTATGGTTGTCTGCGACATGCCTATGTGCAAAAACCGGTTATGGTGATGCTTCAAAAAGCACAGGCAGCGCTAGAAAAGAAACACCCGGGATTTCATTTATTGATTTACGATGCCGCACGTCCCCTATCCATTCAATGGGTGCTTTGGAATACGCTGACACAATATCCGCCTTCGGAGCGTCAAAAATACGTGGCGGATCCCAAGCAACATTCCATTCATAATTATGGATCTGCCTTGGATTTAACGGTGGCGGATGCGAATGGAAAGCCCTTGGACATGGGAACGAAATATGATTTTTTTGGCGATTTGGCTTATCCTTCCAAGGAGCAAGCTTTTTTGGCATCAGGCCAACTAAGCCAAAAAGCCTATCAAAACCGACTAATTTTGCGGGAAGCCATGCAAGCGGCTGGCTTTATGCGGATTGAATTTGAGTGGTGGCATTTTAATGCTTTTTCGCGTGCGGAGGCGAAACGCCGTTTCCCTGTTGTGCAGTAATCGCGGATTTTATCAGCGACTCTTGCCGTTTATCCAAAAATCAAACTTGCACAAAACGCATTTGTGTATTATTGTGAACTAATTCTATCGACGCCTATGTCTATTAAAAAATACCTTTCGCTTACCTTGTTGGCAGGATTGTCCTGGGGAGCTCACGCGCAAACCGCCATTCAAGGCAATGCGCAGGTGGTTCATTTGAGTTTAAGCCAAGCCGTGGACATCGCGCTGCAGCATAATTTGACGGTGAAGTCTTATGAGGTGAACTTGAAGAATGCGGAGTTGACATACCAACAAGCGAAATACAATCAATTACCATCTTTGGGGGGGAATATTAATCAATCGGCGAGTTTTGGTCGGTCGATTAATCCCTATACCAATGGTTATGATTCGCGTAATATCAATTACAACAATGTGGGCTTGAATGCGAATATGACACTATTTAATGGTGGTCAGTTGCGCAATACGGTCATGCAAAATGAATTTTCTTTGAAGGCGACGCAGCAGGATTTGCAATCGATGCGCGAGAATATTGCTTTGCAGGTGGTGCTTTCGTATTTGTCTATTTTGAATGCGGAGGATCAATTATCGATTGCCAAAGCACAGACGGAAATCACCAAATTACAGATTGAGCGTACGCAGAAATTAGTGACTGCAGGTACTTTGCCGATATCGAATGTCTTGGATTTGAAGGCGCAGTTGGCGAATGAGGAATCCAATGTCGTGTCTTTCCAAAGTACCTTAGACATCAACAAATTGACTTTGCAACAACTATTGAATGATTCGAGCATTCGGGCATTTGATTTGCAACGCATTCAAGTGCCTGTTCCTTCCTCAAAGGCTTATGATTTATCGGTCGATGCGATTTATGCCAAAGCCTTGGACATTCAGCCCTTGGTTCGTGCCGCGGATTTCCGTGTGCAAGGAGCCGCGAAAGGCGTGGATGTTGCGAAAGCCTTACGCCTCCCTACCCTATCAATGAGTGGAAGCTGGTCGGCGAATCAATCGAATGCATTGAAGTCGGTGGAATTATTAGGCACGCAAACGGTCAACTTAGGATCTGTAGCAATAGGTGGAACGAATTATCCCGTTTCAACGGTACAGCCGAAATATGGTGAGGGAACGACGGTGGCGTATTTTGATCAATTGAATAACACGCAGAACAAAGTGGTTTCGTTGAATTTAAACATTCCGATTTTTGCCAAATATGCGAATCGCACGCGGGTGATGCAGGCAGGATTGCAGAAGCAAAATGCAGAAATTGAGGCCGATCGGGCACGTTTGACTTTGCGTCAAAACATTGAGCAAGCTTATGTGAACATGGTGAATGCGGCGAATAAATATGAGGCATCGTCCCAACAAGTTTCGGCCTTGGAGGAAAGTTTCCGAGCGTCAGAGAGTCGTTTTAATGCGGGAACGATTGATTTTGTGAGCTATAATTTGCAGAAGACGAATTTGGATAAGGCGCGTTTGGCCTTGATTCAAGTGAAATATGATTTTGTGTTTCGGACGAAGATTTTGGATTATTACCAAGGGAAGAGTTTGACGTTTTAGAGCTAAATAGTAGAGACGCGATACTTCGCGTCTAAATAATAAAACATTAAAGGATTTATTTAACAAAAGACGCGAGGTATCGCGTCTCTACAATAATTAAGATTATGAATAACAAAAAAACATGGATGATCATCGCAGGTGTGGTGATATTGATTTTTGGAGGCTTGGCTTTGGCGAAGAAGATGGAGTGGATTGGGAAGGCGGAGCCTACGGAG
>JAHEAY010000146.1 GCA_024642485.1 Cytophagaceae bacterium | reverse complement strand
GCATTAGGTTGGACGAGTTCTCAAATTCAGCGTGCTGCGGCCTCACAAAAACGGATCAATGAATTTTTGGAAATCAAATCGGAATTAATTCCAGGTAAACAAATCAAGCAGCCCATCTTAGGGAAATGGACTTTCAAGAATTTACATTTTACCTATCCTGGAACGGATCGCGAAGTACTGAAGGATATTAACTTAGAAATTAATGCGGGGGAATCTGTCGCGTTGTTAGGGACTACAGGTTCTGGGAAAAGTACGATTGCTTTGTTGATGGCTCGCTTTTATGATCCGGTGGCAGGCGATATTTTGTTGGACGATATTCCACTAAGGGATTGGGACATCCAACATGTTCGATCGCATTTGGGTTTTGTTCCGCAGGATGTGTTTTTGTTCTCCACAACGATTGCAGAAAATATTCGTTTTGGTCAGGATGATTTAAGTGAAGAGCAGATGAAGCAGGCCGCACGATTTGCGGATGTCTATGACAACATCATGGATTTTCCGGATCAATTCGAAACGATCCTAGGCGAACGTGGTGTAACCTTATCAGGTGGCCAAAAACAACGGGTTTCCTTAGCTCGTGCCTTGGCAAAAAATCCGATGATGTTGGTGTTAGACGATTGTTTATCAGCCGTGGATACGCATACCGAACATAAGATTTTGACGCATTTGAAGTCGATTATGCAAGATAAGACGAGTTTGATTATCTCACACCGGGTGTCATCTGCCAAATTAGCGAATCGCGTGTTTGTCTTGCAAGATGGGGCGATTGTTGAACAAGGGAAGCATGCGCAATTAATGCGCAAGAAGGGCTTGTATTACGATTTATACCAACAACAATTAAACGAGGAGCAAGGGCTATAATAAATTGCCGCTCAAACGAATTAATTCAATTTCCGCTGATTTTGCGGAATATTTGGCTTCGATTAAGCGTGTTTCAGCCGCAACTGCATTGCGTTGTACTTCGCGTAATTCATAGGATGTTGCAATTCCAATTTTAAAGCGGTCAAATGCAATGTCAATGTTTTGCTTCGCGATCGAGTAGTTCTCCGTCTCTAATGCAATTAAATTCAAGGCATTTTCGTAGGCTGTAAAGGATCTTTCAATGGCTGCAATTAATTGATTTTTCGTGTCCTCAATTTGCAATTGGGCAATTTCGGAATTGATTTTAGCATTTTGTATTCTCCGCTTTTGATTATAGCCATCAAAAATATTGATGGTTGCGCGTAACCCATAATTGAGAACATCACTCGATCCTTTTTGTACTCCAAATCCCGCACCATTATAAACATTACTCACGGCATAACCCGCCAACAGATCTATTTGGGGTGTTTGCTGGCTTTTTAAATTCCGTGTATCTAAATCACTGATTTTTTTCGAAACAAGTGCCGCCATCAGGGTTGGGTTTTGTTTCAAAGCCATTTCTTTTAATTCGTTTAAATTTAATTTTGGCAATAAATCAATGACTGCTAGGGTTTGAAATGTTGTCAGATGTGGGCGAACCAACAGTGTATTTAGGCTGATTTTGGTATTTAAAAAGGATTGTTCTTGAGCTAATAATAATGCCTTGTCTTCATTGTAATCAACTTGTGCAGAGTAGTAATCTACCTTTGATCCTTGTCCGACTTCATAACGATCTTTGGCAAGTTTTAATCGGTCATTGGAGATTTCGAGGCCTTTGCGGAAGTTATTCACACGTAAATCTTGACGTATGATATCGTAATAGAGATTGCTGATTTGTGCGATTAAATTTTCAATGGAAGATTCAGTTTGTTTGGTTCCTAGATTTTGTAATTCTTTAAACCGATCACGTAACACAAACATGCCTTTTCCATCGTATAGTGTCCATGCCATATTTATTCCGGCATTTCCATTGTTTGAATTGACACCTGATTGTACCAAGGGAGCGCGCAATCCCCCAAAAAATTCTTGGTCTAATCCCGAAATGGTATAGTTTTTTGAGGCAGTACCAGAGATAGTAGGTAAAAAACCTGCATTACCTAAACTATTGTCATTGGCCGCCTGAATCTCTCTTTTCTTGAGAATCTGAATAGAGTATTGATTGTGTAAACCTTGTTGGATGGCATCTTCCAAGCGTAACATTTCTTGTGCTTTGCTGGAAAGACTAGTTAGTATGAATAAACTAATTAGGCCAAATGATTTCATATTGAATAGGTTTTGATAATAAGCAACAAACATAAGGATTTTGTCCCACATAATGAAAGGCTGAGCCGACAAGACCATGTAGGGAATTTTGCGCTGAATTGCCTAATTTGCGGTATGAGCTCCATTCTTATTAAGCAATTATACTTATTTCCGATTAAATCCTTGGCTGCGATTGCTGTTGACCAAGTGCTAGTCGATGCCGCTGGCTTCGTAGGCGATCGCCGATTTATGTTGGTAGATCCTCAAGGTAAATTCATTACCCAACGAACGCGTCCGGATTTAACTCGATTCAAATTAAGTTTAGTTGAGAGTGGATATCTTGTTCAAGATGATATTTCGGGACTGTCAAAGGTTTTGTCTTCGATGCCAAAGCTAAAAGAATCACTGGCTGCGGAACTTTGGGATGATTCATTACAAGTAGTCGAAGTAGGCGAGGGCTGGTCAGAGTGGTTTTCTGATTTGTTGCAAGAGCCAGTTCGCTTGGTGATGCAAAAACCCGAATCCCCTCGGATCATCAAAGATAAATATCAAACAAGCGGGTCCAATCAAAGTTCTTTTGCGGACTCCTTACCTATATTGTTAGCCTCCGAAGCATCCTACAAACAGGTTGAAGCGGTTTATGGGCAAGATTATGACCCTTTGCGTTTTCGTGCCAACCTAATCGTAGAGGGATCTGATTCCTTTGAAGAGGATACTTGGGAAGAAATTTCGATTAATGCGGTTCGGTTGTTTGGGGCAAAACCTTGTGCGCGCTGCCAACTAATAAATGTCGAACCTGCAACCGGCCAAGTTGATAAAGGAGGAATGCTGAAGGCATTGGCAACATTTAGGCAAAAGGATAATAAGGTGTATTTCGGCCAACAAATGGTTCCGATTACGATGGGGAAGATTCAGATTGGAGATCAAGTCATTGTTTCAACACGAAAAGATGCGCTTTTTTAAAATCATACATTTTTTGAGTTTAGATGTGGTTTTGGGTGCATTATCATTGCACATGATGTTTTTTCATGCCTTGCTGCATGAATGGCCAAGGTGGGAATATGATGCCCTGTTGGCGATTTCCGTGTTTTTGATTTACGGAATGGATCGGCAAATTGATAATCGATTAGCAAATGCAAGCGATGATTTACATCGATTTCATGCCCATTATCGACAGCCTATATTAGGTCTCATGTTTGTTTTGGGTATCATG
>JAHEAY010000133.1 GCA_024642485.1 Cytophagaceae bacterium | reverse complement strand
GATTTTGTACGAATTTAGCCAAAAAGCCCGTAGCTTTGCAAACGACTCTTGCCAGCATGCGGATATTAATCTTACATAATTTATTGTGGTCTCAATACAAGTCGGTGGTTTTCGAAAAAATCGCTCAGACCTGTTCCCCAGATGACGAAGTATTGGTCGTTCAAACCGCCATTACCGAAAAAGGTCGGGAAGATTTAGTGGATTTTGATGTGTCAACTTTTCCCTATCAATATCCCTTCCAACTGCTAAACACAATTCCACTCCAACAAGTATCCCCAGTTAAAACAGCCATTTCCTGGTTAAAGATTGTCTTTCAATTTAAGCCCCATGTTATAAATCTTACAGGCTATAATGAAATAGGAACCTTACCAGTCATATTATTCGCAAAATTCCTAGGTATAAAAACAATTATTACGATTGAGTCTGTGGCTCACCTAGGAGGTCGACTTAGTGCATTAAAAGGAATTTATAAGAAACTCGTTTACTTCCTGATTGATGGAGTATATTCATATGGCTTAAATACAAATCGGTTTCTATTCGAACAAGGCGTACCTAAATCTAAAATACTTGCTTTCTTGAATGCGTTTGATCAAGCCAATTTTAAATTAAGTGGACATCCGAAAAAAGAGGAGAAGCCATATTTACTTTATGTAGGAAGATTGTCTCCCGAAAAAAATATCGATGCTTTAGTTGAGTTGATGAATGAAATCAATCAAGAATTAATCATCATTGGAGATGGCCCTGAACGTAAAAGGCTAGAAAAAATAAGTGGCAAAAATATCCAATTTCTAGGTGCAATTGCTTGGTCTAAACTTCCCGACTACTATGCCGGGGCCGCATGTTTATTACTACCATCTACATACGAACCTTGGGGAATGGTAGCAAATGAAGCGCAAGCCATGGGAAAACCTATTATATGTACAGCAGCTTGTGGATGTGCAAACGACTTAGTCATTAGTGGATTTAACGGACTTGTAGTCTCTGATTTTAGGGCTGATAAAAAGCAGATCATTGATTTTATACATCAGCTGCCTGAAAATAAGTTGGCCTATGAGCAATTCGCCCATCGAAACAATCAGGTGTTTGCTGTTGACCGACTTAGCAGGGAAATGCTAGCAGGGATGCAAAAATTAGTCAACCATTAAAAAGGGGCGTAACTGCGCACGAACAACCTCTTCCGAATAATTATCTTTCGCAAATTTTGCACCTGCCAAACCAAGGGTGAGCCTTAATTTCTCATCTTTCAATAAGGACTTTAATCCATTTAAAAGACCGTCTGTTTCGGAAGAAAAAACAAGTGCACATTTTGCCGCTTGTAATTCTGAGGAAATCCCTACTTGGTCTGAAATTAGAACTGCAGTTTCGCAAAGCATTGCCTCAACAACAGCCATACCAAAATTTTCGGAGAGCGAGGGTAACACAAATACATCTGCATCTCGCATAAGCGAAATCCCATCTTCCTGATTCAAAAGGCCCGTAAAAATCACATGCGTACTTAGGCCTTTTTCCTTGATCGTATCACGTAATACTTTGGCGTAGTCAGCATCCTCTCCTCCCGCAATAACATAAATAAGCGATGGATATTCCAATATTAATTGGGGCAAACAGGAGAGGACAAAGTGGATCCCCTTTTTAGGGCTAACTCGACCGTAATGAACAAGCATTGGTGCATCCTGTTGTATTTGATATTTACTTCTAAATAACCCTTTTTCAGGAAGTTGTAGAAAAGGTTTTACATCGACAATGTTGGGCAATACTTCTGCACGCAAAGGCAACTTTAAAAATGCGACAACTTTTTCTTTTTCATCGTAGGTACTAAATAGCACATGGGATGCACGCTGCAGCATTTTTCGAACGTATACGGCTAAAAAGATTCGTTTGATTTTAGACGATTTAAGACCAATCGTTTCCGGATATATACTCCCATGAGGAATTACAACAAAGGGCTTGTTGTACAAGACACAAATCAAATAACTTATCCAAATTGGAAAGTTCCAAACGGCTTGCAACACCACCAAATCAAATCGATTGATATGCTTTAATAACCAAAATATATGTCCGGGAGCAAAGGTAAAATGCGAATATCCAAAATAACGAAATCGCCATATAGGGTAAGAAAATTCTGATTGATCAGATATTCCTAATTGCATATCCGCAATTTGAGCGGGTTCCAAGCCCTGGGTTGTTGTTAGTACTTCTACATCACAACCTAAATCTACAAGTGCTTTTGAAAAAGTAAGATTGGTGAAAATAGGCCCCCCAATGGATATTGCTGGATAATAAGCGGGCGAAACCTGAAGTACCTTTTTGGCCATTTTCATAGCCTAAAATTAGTTTTAATTTAGGATATTTCAATTCGCTTAATTTTAGAGGCCACTTTTATTTCGCAAAAGGGTCCGACCACTTTTTATCCACATAGACATTCTTTCCCGAAAGCGTCCGTAGAAATTGTACCACAGCTGTCATTTCATCAGCCGTCATCAATAGCTTTTGGCCGATATTATTGGGTTTCAACCGGGCATCCAAATTCGTATTCCGAGGGGGCGTGTTGATGACATTGTAATGGTTGAGCATATTATTCAAGCCTTTTACGCCTGCTGTATGCATCAGCGGAGTATTTACGGCCCCTTGTGCGTTCGTTAAATCCCGTAAAGAAGGAGCACGCGTCACATCTACATCAAAATCTGTGCTACCTATAACGGCAATAATCCCATTGTTCCGACTATTGGGATCGATGTCAAACTCGGGTGATTGATGACATCCTTGACAACCAAAGCCCCCTGACACACGCTCGCTATTCGCATTAAAAACGGGAGGAGTTAAAAACAAGGCTTTCCCTTGGTTTTCCACGGCGGTAAAATTGGAAAAAGGAGCCTGGTCATTTCCCGTGATGGCTCTCCCCACATCGTATTTGGAATCAAAGGACTGAATACTTCTAACGAATTGCGCCAATGCACTTTGCATGCGTGTTTCTGTGACGCGATTGTCACCGTAGGCCCAGGTAAACAATTCAGGATAATACGGAATGGCTTGTAATTTCGCTAACAAAGTCGTCAGATTCCCCCGACCCGATTGTCCGCTAAAACCCATTTCCAAATGGTCTTGGATCGGCATCGTCGTTTGAGCTTCTAGACTATTCGCCCGTTCATTCCAGAAAAATTTACTTTCATTGGCGAATCGAGCATTAATCAAGCGCATCGAATGCCGAATTGTTTTTCCATTCGAAACGCCTGCACTTTGAACGGCAGTATCTCCAAAAGCAAAAGTTTGTTTGTGACAGGAAGCACAAGAAATGCTGTTATCAATACTTAAATTTTTATCATAAAATAGGATTCGCCCAAGTGTAGCTTGTTTATCGATGATGCCGTTTCCCCCAAT
>JAHEAY010000017.1 GCA_024642485.1 Cytophagaceae bacterium | reverse complement strand
ATGATTTAGCCCCCTATTTTTGCAGTCCCAATAGGAAACAAATTCCTTCTTAGCTCAGTTGGTTAGAGCACATGACTGTTAATCATGGGGTCCCTGGTTCGAGCCCAGGAGAGGGAGCAAACAGGAAAGTCACTAGAAATGGTGACTTTTTTTGTTTATAATCCATCTCTATTTCTTCTATTCATCGATTTTCTTGGTTCAAGCCCAGCAGAGGTTTCTGTGTTTTTTTGCCACAATTCATCAGGGATTTTATCCACGATTTTCAATTTGTGCCAAGAATGTGCCAAGAGGAGGAAATAACCATTTAAAATTAAATGGGATTTCTTCAATTTTCAACGGTCTGATTTTAGGGATACTTTCAATCTAAATTTGTTAAACAACGTAAATAGCCGCGCGCGCGAATTGGGTCTAAAAATTATCATGTATTTTTGTGCTACAAACCTTATTGACGTGTTCGCGCGCGTCAGTTTTTTGGCAATTCAGCATGAAAGAAACCTCCGCACATACCGACAAGATTGCGAAAATGACTTTTTCTTCCGTCTATCCGCACTATGTAACCAAAGTCACTAAGAAAGGAAGGACTGAGGAAGAACTGCTTCAAGTGATTCATTGGTTGACTGGTTTTGATGCGGCAGATGTGCAGGCGCTCATTGACGAAAAGGCCTTGTTTAGTACCTTTTTTGATAAGGCCACATTACATCCGAATGCCCATTTAATCACAGGGGTAATTTGCGGATACCGCATTGAAGAAATTGAAAATCCGCTGACGAAGCAAGTTCGCTATTTGGATAAATTGGTCGACGAATTAGCTAAAGGAAAAGCTATGGATAAAATCTTACGAACATCGAAATGAACAATCTTCAATCTTTCAAAGAATCTCTTGTTGTAGACAAGCCAGACGCACAGCTTTCGACGATTTTAAAAAGTCTTTGGTACGATACCAAAGGGGATTGGGATCAAGCCCATGCGCTGATTGATCAGTTGGGCGATCGTGATTCTGCCTGGGTGCATGCATACTTACACCGGAAGGAAGGTGACATTTGGAATGCAGATTACTGGTATGCACGTGCGAAGAAAACGAGGCCGAGCTATTCACTCGAAGAGGAATGGTCGAATCTTTTGGCTTATTTCATCGACCGTATTTGATCCCAAAGTATCATTATTTGGCATAAAAGTATCATGCTTTTCCTCATGCAAAGGTTCAATTTTGTTCTTCAATAGAACAAAAACCGATGAAAATGAGAAACCTACGATTATGCATGCTTGCTCTATTGCTGAGCCCAAGCTTATTTGCCCAAACGACCCAATTGATTTATGTCAATCCTAATACAGGGAATGATAGTCAAGATGGCTCCCAGGCCCACCCTCTTCGCAGCTTACCCGCAGCTGCGCGTTTAGTCAATGCGAGTGAAGGCGAAAATCCAATAATGATTTTACTAGCTTCCGGCGTCTATGCTTTGATGGAGCCTTCAACTTTCCATCCGACCAAACGAACGTTTACGAAACAAGCGCGATTAACCATTCGTGCAGAGGTTTTACCTGATGATCCTAATTGGAATTCAGGTAGTATGCCCACTTTAATCCACACCATGCCATTATCTGATGATTGGATGGGCCAAAAAGATCCATTTGGAGGAGGAATGTATGGTATAAAGGTTGAAACAAGCCACATGACAATTCAAGGATTGAAAATCATGGGCGCACCCGTTATCGAACATCCTCAAAAAGGAAAAATTATTCGCGTATACCCTATAACACGTCCAGATGCCAAACTGGATGATTTGGAAATTACGCAATGCGTATTTGCCGGAGACGAGGTCAACGCTCCCAATCATTTAGGAATTATCGCGAACGGTACCAGCATTGTAGTTGACCATTGCATCTTCTACAACTTGAAACAAGCGATCGTTTATTGGTCGCGCAAAAGTACAGGCCACGTGATGCGAAATACCTTAATTTATGGCGGATATGGTTGCGGTGTTTGGACATCTGCCATCGCAAACGATTTTGTGTTTGAAAATAATGTGATCGCTAATGGACAGTATGCTTGGATAAGCCAATTAGACCGTGATCGTGGCCAACAAGAGGCTGCCGGCGTGGATCAAAAAGCCAAGGAACCCATTTTATACCAGGTGAATAATAGTTTAATTGCTGGAAACAAAAAGATAACCGGGACGGGTGGAGGACCTCAATTGAACTTCAAAGACATTGACCCTATTTTATTGAAATTCAACAACACGAAAGTTACTGACCAAGCGATTGAATTAGATTTCAATCAAGAAAGTCGGAATTTCTTACATCCCAAAGAAGGGAGCGAAGCGGCCAAAATAGGTGCTGGATTGTTTAAACTAACTAAATAAAACGATGAAAAGAAAATGGTATTTGATGTGTTTAGCATTTATGATGCTAACTAGTTTTGTGCAAGTTCAAGCCCAACAAGCAAGAGTAAGACAAAGTCCCAAGCAAACCGTTTCAGGTAAGGTGGGCAATGCAACGATCACGATAACCTATGGTAGTCCTTCTGTCAAAGGAAGAAAGATTTGGGGAGATTTAGTTCCTTTTGGAAAGGTCTGGAGAGCCGGAGCAAATGAGGCAACTCAAATCGAAACGGATGCAGATTTACTCGTTGAAGGTAAAAAATTGTCTGCTGGAAAATACACGATCTACACAATTCCGAATGAAAATCAATGGCAATTAATTTTCAATTCACAGGTGGGTCAGTGGGGAATTGAAAGAAGCGGAGAAACAACGCGAAATCCTGAAAAGGACGTTTTAGTCGTACCTGTAAAGCCCTTGTCAGCTAACACTCCGCAAGAAAGCTTGGTTTACACAATTACGGAAAATGGAATTTCTTTGCTATGGGAAGCATTGGTAATTCCGATTAACATAAAATAAGATTAGGTTTTGCGATTATATATCCTTTATGCTACGATAAGCATAAAGGATATTTTATATTTGTCCTATGGCAAATCAAATAAAGAACATTGGATTTAAAGCGGGTCTTCCGCTCGAAATCGAAGTCATTTCCATTGCCGAAACCTTATTGCTTCACCACGAGAACATTGCTTATCCGCATCGGGATAATTATTATAACATCTTTTTCTACCAACAAGGAACTGCGAATCACGTAATCGACTTTAAGCCGATTCCTGTTCAAGCAAATTCCTTTCTCTTTATTAATAAGAATCGGGTTCAAATGTTAGATCCCAAAGGGGGTTATGACGGTCGGTTTTTGTTATTCACAGAAGCGTTTTTTGATAAATATCCTGAGGATATCAAATACTTGCGGAACAATATTTTGTTCAATGATTTACTCGAAGATCCAGTACTTCAGGTGGCTAATCATTCGCCCTTAATTTCAACTTTTCAAGAAATTGAGACGGAATTGTCAAAGCCCCATGATGCGGTTCAATTTGATGTTTTACACAATCTATTGCATAATTTATTACTGCTTGCCGAACGGGAAAGACGCGCCTCTGGATTTACAGAAATCCGGAAAGGCGAAGAATTGGATTACACAATATTGTTTAATCAACTCTTGGAATCGCATTTTACTGAGCTAAAATCTGTGTCGGGCTATGCCGATAAGATGTCGGTTTCCGAACGAAAATTAAACAAATCCACCCAATTTGTTTTGGGCAAATCCCCGAAGGAGATTATAGACGAACGCGTTATTTTAGAGGCGAAACGTTTATTAGCCCATACGGCAAACTCCATCAAAGAAGTCGGATTTGAACTTGGGTTTGATGAGCCTACTAACTTTATCAAATTCTTCAAGAAGCATGTGGAGAAGACCCCAATTGAATTTCGGTCGGGTTTTTATCGCGTATAAGTTGATTTTACCATTTTTCATTTAGTTTTGCCAGTCCATGAACGATCTACTACGAAAAAGCATTGAACTGTACAGCGGCCAATCCTTGTCGGAGGAATGCGCCCTGCAGTTTGACGCCTTCGTTTTTGAAAAAACGCTGGACAAAAAGGCGCTCCTCTTGGAAGAAGGCGAAAGCTGTAATTACATCTTTCGTCGGTAAGGGGAGCAAGCCGATCAGAAATGATCGGCTTTTTTGTTATAAAGGGGTTTGATTGAAGGTTTAAAAATTCATAGTATATTTGACAATGCTAAAATTAGATAGAACACATAGCGCTTCCGGAAACCTTTTTGAACCAAAGGAAGAGGTTATTCACTATTTAGGAATGAGTAAGGAAGAAATAGCTAAGGTTTTTGCCTACCTAAATAGTGTTTCTTTTAATTATACGTTAGGTAAACCTCCCAGAATGAACAAAGCGGCTTTTTCAATGCGCAAAAATTAGCCATGGGGAACATTTTTAATCTAGATTTTCAAGAATTTTTATTGGCTCTGAATAAAAATGAAGTCAATTATGTCCTCGTTGGAGGATATTCCGTTATCTATCATGGATTTCCCAGAACTACAGGAGACATTGATATATTTGTTGAGGTTGTAAAAAGCAATGACCGGCTTTTTTGTTCCCTTTTCCCTTTTGGGAACATATTTTTCTTTGCTACAATGTGATTAATAGTTTAAAGAAATTAACTTGTGTTGACTGTTACAATTTTAAAAGATAATTATTTTTACAAATTAATTAATCAACTAGTAAGCTATGAAAAAATTAAAAAATCTATTGGTTATTATTTCATTAACCATACTTTCTGTTTCTTGTGAAAGCGCTAAAAAATTTGATTTAGGGAAAGCAAAACAAGAAATTGAAGAAGCGAATCGGAATTTTGAAAAGTATATTAAAACAGGTGATTCAGTCGCGTTTGCAAAAAACTGTTATACGATAGATGGGCATTATATGGCTCCTAATCTCCCTGCCGTTGTGGGTAGAAAGGCTATTCAAACAGCATGTCACCAAACCCTTTCAGCGGGAGTTTCAGAGATTAAATTACATACGATTGAAATTTGGGGAGATGAAAATGGCATCACAGAAGAAGGCACTTTGGAAGTATATGTCAAAGGAGGTAAAATGGTAGACAAAGGAAAATACCTTGTCTTATGGAAGAAAGAAGATGGTATGTGGAAATTACACAGGGATTTGTTCAACTCTGACATGCCAATGGCAACTAAATAGATAATATGGTATATAGTTTCCCGAAGCTAGATCTTTCGATTGTAAGGGGAGCAAGCCGATCATTTCTGATCGGCTTTTTTTGATATTCAATTTCGACCGAAGGAGTTTTGCTCACAAAATCGATTTCTGTATTTTTAACTCATCCGATACCGCGTACTGCGCCCTCCCGCATCGTCTTTTTTCAGAATGTTTTTTGAGAGGAGGTCGTTTAGATCTCTTATGGCGGTGTCTTTTGAGTATTTGCAGATCTTTGCCCATTTTTCTGACGTGATGTGGCCGTCGAAGTCATCAAGGATCTTGTTGAGCATTTTTTTCTGTCTTTCGTTAAACGAAATTGAACTATTTTTTTGCCAAAAATCAGCTTTCGCCAGCACTTTCTTTAACACCTCATCTGTTGATTTCAGGGCCTTGATTAGGGTCTGTAGAAACCAGGTGAGCCACTCAGTTAAGTCAAGGTTTCCTTTTTGGGTCTTCTCCAAAATCGTATAATAGGCATTTCTATCTAGCTGGATTTGTGCAGAAAGACTGTAAAACCGTTGCGCGCTGGTGTCTGAGCGGGCCATTAATAAATCCGTCATCGCGCGCGCAATTCGACCATTTCCATCGTCAAAAGGGTGGATGGTGAGTAGCCACAAGTGCGCGATACCTGCCTTTATGACGGAATCCAACGTATTATTTGTGTTAAACCAGTCTAAAAACAGGGCCATTTCAGCTGGGATTTTGGCAGAATCGGGCGCTTGAAAATGGACTTTTTCGTTACCAAAAGCTCCTGAAACTACCTGCATCGGACCTTTTTTGTCCGTGCGCCATTGACCTACCGAAATGGGGTACATGCCGGAACGTCCGCTGGGGAAAAGGGCGGAATGCCAGTTGAAAAGGCGATCAGAGGTGAGTGGGTCGTTAAAGTTTTGGGTTGCATCTAGCATCATTTCTACCACGCCATCCACGTGGCGATCAGAGGGAATGGACCCGGCAATTTCCAAACCTAATTGCCGCGCTATGGAGGAGCGAACCTGCTCCGCATTCAAGCGCTCACCCTCAATCTCTGAAGTTTTCAAAACGTCGAGTGTTAGGGTCTCTAAAAAGGCCTCATTTTGTAATAAAAAGCCCAAAGCCTCCATCTTTCCCAAAATCCGCCCTTGCAAGAAATGCACCTCACTTAAAGGCAAGATCAGCTGATCTAATCTCCAAGTGAAGTTAGACCAGGACTCGAATTCGTGGATGTAGGTGTTTAATCGTTGCATAATGTGCAACGAATGTAGGGGTTATTCGTTGCATTTTGCGGTATAGGCATTTTGTTCTTCAAAAATTGCAAAAAATAATAAACAAAGTGTGTAGATGTAAATTAATTGAGACCTAGCTGTTTTGTTATTTAAAAATTCAAAAATATGATTAACAAAGTGGTTTGTCTTATGTTTTTTAGTAAATTTAAACAAAAAAAGATGGATTTAAATGCTGCGGTTACTTATCATTATAACCAATTTCCTCCAGTAGAATTAGATTTAGGAGGCTTGTTACCCCAATTGATAAAGGCTACTAGTGCTTTGGCAAGATATGACCAAATGCTAAAGAGTATGCATAATAGCGAATTATTACTCGCTCCATTAAGAAATCAAGAAGCAGTTATTTCCTCTAGAATGGAGGGTACGATTAGTACAATGGATGAAATTCTATTGTTTGAAGCGGAAAGTGAAAGTGAGGAGAATTCATCCAAAAATTTTCGTTCAGAGGTACTAGAGACAATTATGTATCGAAGAGCACTTCAAACTGCTCAAAGTTCATTAGAAAAAGGATATCCTATCTCAAGTCATCTGATAAGAACGATTCATCAACAATTACTTTCGTTTGGTAGAGGTGCAGAAAAGTCTCCAGGATCGTTTAAGAAAGAGCAAAATTATTTAGCAGATAAGATCAAAAAGAAGATTTTGTTTGTTCCAATAAGTCCCGAAATGTTACCTGAGGGCTTAGATAATTTATTTCACTTTATGGATCAAAATAGTTTTCCGGATATTATAAAAATTGCGTTGATGCATGTAGAATTCGAAGCGCTACATCCATTCGAGGATGGGAATGGAAGGATTGGAAGAATGCTGATTACGCTATATTTATGGAAAGCAGGCTTAATTTTACAACCTCATTTTTATATAAGTGCCTATTTCGAAACACATAAGGATGAGTACCTCGATTTGATGAGGAATGTATCTGGATCAAATCATTGGAACGAGTGGTGCGAGTTCTTTTTTAAGGCCGTAGAAGAACAAGCTATTTCTAATTTAGAAGTTGTTGAAAAAATAAATGAATTATATGATCAAATGAAAACTACTTTCTCCGATTTACTCGCCTCTAAATGGAGTGTAACAGCATTAGATTATATATTTACCAATCCCGTTTTTTTAAACAGTAAGTTTACCACTAGGTGTGGCATACCTACACCCACTGCTTCCAGATTTACCCGCGTTCTACATGATAATGGGCTACTCAGGGTAGTACAAGAGGCTTCTGGCAGGCGCTCTGCAGTATATTCGTTTGAACCCTATATGAAATTAGTTCGAGTTTAATTTTTTGTTCCCTTTTCCCTTTTGGGAACATCTTTATTCGTTGTCAAATTTACCGCATGGACGGAATAAACTATCTTGTTTCTTGAAGTTTACACACATGGAAAAACAGGTTAAAAAATTGCGGTTTGATTTATCTGGCTATTACTTTTTCGGATTAATCCTGTTGGTATGCCTGGGTTTTTGGCCATCGTATTTTGCCAAATTTTTCAATGGAACGGCCAACTTCTCCTACTATTTTCATTTCCATGCCACGGTGCTTATGCTATGGATGAGCTTGTTGATTATCCAACCGATTTTAATTCGGAAAAAGCAAGTAGCGATTCATCGCTTGCTGGGAAAAATAAGCTATCTGTTGATTCCCCTGATTTTTATTTCGATCCTCTTGTTAACCCATTCGCGCATACCACATCAAGGCCCGCTGTCGGATAATGATTTAGTGGGGGCATTTAATTCATGCAAGGATTTGGTCATTTTGGCGACCGCTTTTTTCATCGCGATTCGGTACGAAAGGGATTATCAATTACATGCGCGGGGAATGATTGTCACGGGTTTGGCATTCATCGAACCGGCTTTTATTCGCTTTGCGTTTCGGGTGATTAGCGATCCATTTGTGGCCTATTTGACCACGATTTTTACGCTTTATGCGGTTTTTCTCGTGATCATTTATTGCGAACGTAAACAAGCCAAAGCGCGTTGGGTATTTCCATTGATCTTAGGCCTTTATCTGATTGCTCACGGAATGGTCCTGTTCGATATACTGTATTTGCCCTTTTGGCGCGATTTCGTCAATGGGTTTGTGCGTTTGCCTTTAACAACAATTTAATTAATTAAACAGCTATGAAACACATTTGCTTCCTTTTTGTCCTCTTGTTTACCCAATCACTTTATGCGCAATTCCCTTTGACGAAAGACTTAACGGCAAAGTTTGATTTGACATCCACTTTCAACAAAACAAAATACACCCTGGAGGTATCATTGCCCGTAAATTATGATGCTAGCAAAAAATATCCGGTGTATTATATTTTGGATGGGTATTATGCGGCAGCCATCGCACACGGTGCGCATCGCACGCTTCAGTTTGAAAATTTGATTGAAGATGTGATTGTTGTAACGATTTCGGGTCCAGAAAAGACAACCAGCGAATGGTTGATCAACCGTTGGCCTGATTACACGTTTTCAAAAGATACCTTGAATGATGTCATCTACGCCAAGGTTTTTCATTTGCCCGTGGGAAGTACGATTTCAGGTAAGGGCGATTTATTTTTCCAAACGCTGACCCAACAAATCTTTCCATTAATCGAAAATAAATATGGCTTTAATGGAAATCGAGGTGTATCAGGACATTCTTTAGGGGGTTATCTGGTTGCCGACCTTATGTTCAAAGCGCCAGAAATGTTTAATCGTTTTGGAATTAATAGCTCTTCGCAACGCCTTCATTTGAATAATGAAATTCGTTCGAAAGAAAAAAATTATGCGGCGATGCATAAAGAATATAATGCCAAAGTGTTTTTGTCCTTTGGTAGTTTAGAGCCCAAAGATGCGATCGAAGATTTATGCTATTTTGACAACCAACTCAAAAGCCATTACAAAAACATCGAAACTAAATTTGTCGAATTTGCGGATGAAACGCATGGGTCTGTGATGCCGGCGATGTTGAGTACTTGCATGTGGTATTTGTATAAAAAGAACTAATCTTAAATTTTATTGAAATGAAGAAAATGCTATTCCTCGGGATATTATTGCTATCTCAAACCCTTTATGCTCAAGTACCTTACGGTTCGAACAATGGTAAATATGTAACGATCAAGGGAGCAAAAGTTTATTATGAAGAATACGGAAAGGGAACTCCACTTTTATTGTTACACGGTGGTTTTGGGTCTATAAGTAACTTTAATCAAGTTATAGGGCCATTATCGAAAAACTATCGAGTTATTGCTATTGATAGCCCGGGCCAAGGAAGGTCTGAGCAGATTGATGCCATTAGTTATCAAATTTATGCCAATTATTATTCAGCGTTCATTGACCAAATGAAATTAGATAGTGTGTATGTTTTGGGATGGAGTGATGGTGGAAATTCTGCTTATATTTTAGCTTATGATAGACCAGATAAGGTTAAAAAGGTAATAGTAAGTGGTGCCAACAGTGATACAGATGGTTATCCAGATGGCGCAATTGCTGATATGAAAACCTGGACACCCGAAACCATTTCAGATGGATTAAAACATTATTGGTTGGATGATTTTCTCAAATTATCACCCAATAAAGGGACTTGGCAAAAATCTTTTACCCAGCTTAGAAACATGTGGATTACTAAAGAAGTAATCAGTGACGAGCATTTAAGTAAAATCAAAAGTAAATTCTTAATCGTTTATGGAGATAAGGATGTGACTAAATTGGAACATGGTTTACATATTTACAGAACCATTCCAGGAAGTCAATTGGCAATATTACCGAATACGTCGCATCACACCTTTGCTGAAAAGCCAACGCTAATTTCTAATTTGATTGTTGATTTTTTAGGAAAATAGAAATCATTTACTTTTTGACACCGGCAAATTAAAATAATGGAAATGGCCGCAACATTCAAACTATTAAGGTATCCAACTGACCTAGGCGTCCGTCAATCGACGGACGCCTTTTTTGTTATTCATCCATGTTTAGGGTAGCTGTACCTTTTGATTATTAATTTTTAAATTAGCAAACTAAATTTTCAATTCATGGGCGAGTTTTATAAACAGATTTCAGCTTCACAAGAGTCATTTATCAAAAAGCAACACATGTACTTTGTGGGTACAGCTCCTTTGTCAGGCGATGGGCATATCAATGTTTCGCCGAAAGGTTTAGACTCCTTTCGGGTAATAAGCCCCAATCAAGTGGCGTATTTAGATGTGGTAAGCTCTGGAAATGAAACCTCTGCCCACATGTTGGAAAATGGCCGAATAACCATCATGTTTTGTTCTTTTGACAAGAAACCCTTGATATTAAAATTATATGGGAAGGGTGAAACCATTTTACCTTCCAACGAAAAATGGGACACTTATTCCCAAGGATTTGATGTCTATGAAAGTACGCGTCAAATCATTGTCGTTGATGTAGAATTGGTGCAAAGCTCTTGTGGTTTTGGCGTCCCTCGTTATGATTTTATCGAACATCGCGATATACATTTTTCTTGGGCCGCTCAAAAAGGTTCAGAAGGCTTGAGTCACTACATCGATGAGAATAATTTGATCAGTTTGGATGGGCTGCCAACGGCTTTGGGGCTTGAGCGAATTAAAATATAAATTAATAGTATATTTGATTATGCTAAAATTAGATAGGACATATAGCACCTCCGGAAACCTTTTTGAACAGAAAGAAGAGGTTACGCATTATGTAGGAATGAGCAAGGAAAAAATAGGACAGGTTTTTGCCTATTTAAATAGTGTTGCTTTTAATTATACCCTAGGAAATCCTCCGAAAATGGATAAAGCGGCATTTTCAACACGCAAAAATTAGACATGGCGAATCAAATCTTTATCAACCTTGCGGTGCAAGACCCCGAAAAATCGATGGCTTTTTACACGGCTTTGGGCTTTACGAATAATCCGCAGTTCTCCGACGAAAGTGGCAAATGCATGGTTTGGTCGGACAACATTTTTGTTATGATCCTTTCGCATGAGAAGTTTTCGAGCTTTACTAAAAAGCCGATTGCCGATACAAAATCATCGATTGCTGCCTTGCTTTCCTTGTCCATGGATAGCATAGACGAAGTCAACCAAGTTGTGGATAATGGCTTAGGTGCGGGCGGTATCGAACCGAATGAAATGCGCGATTATGGTTTTATGGTGCAACGCACGATTGAGGATTTCGACGGACATACCTGGGAAATATTTCACATGGATATGTCGAAGTTGCCGGCTTAAAAAGCCCATTCAAAAACGTGTTTAATCGGACTCTTTACTTCTTACCATGAAAATTTTAGCCTTTATTTATTCCCTATCCTTGTTTGTATTTTCAGCTTCTGCAAAGGAAAATATTCAAATCAGCTTCTCCAATGATTACAAAGATGTTTATCATCTTTCATTGATTATCTACACGCCGGATGGGAAAATTCAAACGCGCGTGAGCAACTTCGCCCCCAACGAAATAAAATCCTATTCGTTGCCTGCTAACACCGAGATTTACATTGCAGATAATAAGCAGGAGGCTTTTGCGATGAAGGGTAATGACATAAAAGCAACCGGAGTAAAACCATATATCGTAGTTAAAAATTCAGATGTCCAAAGAGTGGTTTTATTAAGTTCGATTGGTCAAACCCAAAAGACCGCATTGAAAACTTGGCGGGAATCTACGGATGGAATTCAGTTCACGAAATGGGAAGCGTCACCCGCGGGTAAAAAAGTGCATGCCGGAGCTGTCAAAATCAATCGGGCTATTCGCGGTAATGCTTCTCTTGTGGGTGTGGTTACTTCTCTTACGCTCCCGGAAGGTTCCAGGCTCGGTAAAGGAATTATGGTGAATATTCAAGGGGAAGAGTATATCCTCACTTTTGGAAGTGAAATGGATCAGGATGCCTTGCAAAACCTTCAGGTGAATGATCAAATTACGATCAAGAGCCATCATGTTTCGAAAGCACCCAAGTACGCCTTTGCGATTCTTTCCCCTACTTACGTGATACAGGGTTCCAAACTAGTGTATAAGCGTGTTCAAAGCAAAGGAGGCTGTTAATTTAAAACGATGCAAGAAGTACTGAAAAAACTTCGATTTAAAGGCGAGGGAGTTGTTATTCAAGCGCCCACGAACCTTGCTGCTGCATTTCTTGAACAGGGATGTAAAATGGAGTTCAATGCGACTCCCAGTTCAAACACCCTTGTTTTTGTTTCTGACAAAGACGCGCTAAATTTTTTTCTTAGCACCGGCCTTAAGCAAATTGTCCCCGATAGTGTTTTCTGGATTGCCTACCCCAAAGGAACTTCCAAATTGAAATCAAACATCAATCGCGATAGCATCCGAATGGCGGCAGAGGAATTTGGCATTACCACGGTTTCTGCGATTTCCATTGATGATACCTGGAGTGCCTTGCGATTTCGCCCGATTGAAAAGGTAGGGAAGTGACATAAGTCACATTAAACGCCTTTGATTTTCCCCAAATTTGCGTCATGATTGCAGACGTAAAAGAACATTGGGAAACTATTTATAAAACCAAGCAGCCGAATGAGGTGAGTTGGACGCAGGAGGTTCCTGCCGCTTCTTTGGCATTTATACATCAGTTTAAAATCCCCAAGAATGCGAAAATTATCGACATAGGTGGCGGCGATAGCAACCTGGTGGATTTTTTGCTAGCGGAAGGCTACACGAATCTGTCGGTTCTAGATATTTCAGAAGCTGCGATTCTTAGAGCTCAAGAAAGGTTAGGGTTGGATGCTCAAAAAGTCACGTGGATTGTTTGTGATATTTTGGACTATAAACCAAAAGTGAAATACGATGTTTGGCACGATCGAGCGGCTTTTCATTTTCAGACAGAGCCGGCTAAAATTGATACCTATTTGAATATCGTTAAAAACGCGGTGGATGGCATGGTTATCATTGGTACTTTTTCCACAGATGGCCCCACGAAATGCAGTGGACTGGAAATTCAACAATACGATGAGGATGGTATGAAGGCAAAGTTCATTCAATCGGATTTTAAAAACCTCGAGTGCAAGCGCGAAGATCACGTTACGCCTAGTGGGGCCGTTCAAAACTTTGTATTTTGCAGCTTTATGAAACGATAATGGCAAAGCATATGAAGGAGAATGATAAATTAAATGAGATTTGGACATCGCGGTGGAACGAAAGATACAGTAAAGAGGCGTTTGCCTATGGCGAAGAGCCTAATCAGTATTTAAAAGCGCAACTAGAAAAATTACCCGTAGGATCCATTCTTTTTCCGGCGGAGGGCGAGGGCCGAAATGCCGTTTTTGCGGCGCAGCTTGGGTGGGATGTTAGTGCTTTTGATATCAGTCAAGAGGGTCAGAAAAAGGCGAACCTCTTAGCAGAAAAAAAGGGAGTTGCCATTGATTATCAGGTGGGGCCTTTAGAAGGTTTGAGTTTTGAGGCCGAGCAATTCGATGCGATTGCGCTTATCTATGCCCATTTTCCTGCCAAAATTAAATCAGCCTACCATCAAAAATTAGACACCTTGCTGAAAAAAGGCGGAACGATTATATTCGAATCGTTTAGCAAAAAACATTTGGCCTACGTAATGGCCGATGAAAAAGTAGGAGGCCCTAAAGATATCGATAGCTTATTTTCAATCGATGAAATTAAAGCCGACTTCCCTAACTATACGGTCATCGAATTAGTCGAAAAAGACATTGAATTAAGCGAAGGTTTGTACCACAATGGGACGGGATCGGTGATTCGATTTGTGGGGGTTAAGCAGTAGGCTAATTCTGATACCCCATCGACAATCCCACATCACCTTTCACCACTAGCTGAACATCTACCGATTTTTCAGACGAATTTTCAATCCGCAAAGCGGTATTTCTATCCACTCGCACTTTCACATTTGTTGCGGGTTGTAAGGTCAAAGGAGAGTGACGTCCCCCATCGATGGGATATTGCCAAACCGTCAGCGGCGAGGTAGAAATATTAGTCACACTAGCAAAAAAACGGCCATGCTGATTGTTCCCTAGAATAAATGCATCATTCGCTTTAATCGTGGTCGTGGAATGAAGGGTACTGCAAGCAGAAAGTAGAATTGCTACTAATAAGATGCTATATAGGGATTTGATCATTTTAGTTTGTTTACTAGATTAACAGCCATTTGGATGAAAAGTTTTAGTTTTATGGCCTGTTTAAGTTTTCCATCGATCAGTCCCTTATTTAAATGAAACTCCTATTCTCCCTTCTTCTTTTGTTCATTTGTGGTCAAACGTATTCCCAAGACTCCAATCGCATGCACCGCATAGCGAAAATCAAAGTCGATGCGAAGCAACTCGATGTTTATAAATCGCTCTTAAAAGAGCAGATGAATACCGCGATAAAAGTGGAACCGGGTGTTTTATCGTACACTGCAGTGGCGGATAAAAAAGACGCGACGAGCATTACTATTTTCGAAGTATATGCGAGTGTGGAAGCCTATCAGTCCCACATTCAAACCCCTCATTTTAAGAAATACAAAGACGCGGTAAAGGACATGGTTTTGTCACTAGAATTGATCGATACGGACGTCGTTTGCCTAGCTAAGAAAGATAATTTCTGATGAAATCACTCAAAGAATCCTTATCCCAGGATACCCCAGACCCGCAGCTATCCACGATTTTGAAAAGCCTTTGGTACGATGCCAAAGGCGACTGGGATCAAGCCCATTCGCTGATTGATCAGTTGGGCGATCGTGATTCTGCCTGGGTACATGCGTATTTACATCGGAAAGAAGGGGACATTTGGAACGCGGATTATTGGTATGCGCGTGCGAAGAAAACGAGGCCTAGCTATTCGCTGGAGGAGGAATGGTCGAATTTAGTTGCTTATTTTATCAAAAAAATACATTAAATTGTGCCATTAATGATTTAATCCCTTGTTAACTATGAAAATGAAATCAATTGTAGCGGTATGCGCCCTGATGGCCATGTCCTTATTCTCCTTCAAAGCCTCTGATAAAGAAGTTCAATCAGACAAGCGTTTTGGTGGTTTAGCCTTGTACACGGTGCGTGATGCGATGAAAGATGCGCGTGCTACACTTGAAAAAGTGGCTCAAGCGGGGTATGTAAACGTAGAATCTGCGGGGTATAGCAATGGCAAATTCTATAATTTATCACCAGCGGACTTTAAAGCGCTTTTGGATGAAATGAAATTAACGCCTATTTCTGCACACCAAGGAACGGTAACGTTCGAAAATATCGACCAACAAATCGCTGATTTGAAAGCGGCTGGATTCAAGTATTTTGTGGTTCCAGTTCCTCCAATGGGCTTGTTTATGTATGATGCAGTAAACAAGAAATTGGCGATGAAGGGTGGCGCGAAGAATTTGGCAGAAATCTTAGACAAATTAGGCGAGAAATGTACGGCCGGTGGTTTGCAATTGTTGTACCACAACCATGATTTTGAATACCAAAAAGATGCAGACGGGATTATCCCGATCGAGTATCTTTTAGAGCATTGCAATCCGAAGAATGTGAATTTCCAAATGGATTTATATTGGGTAACTAAAGCTGGAGCTGATCCAGTGGACTATTTCAAACGCTACCCAGGTCGTTTCAAAATTTGGCACGTAAAGGATATGGATGATCAAGGTCGTTTCGCACCAGTAGGCAACGGAAAGATTGATTTCAAACGTATTTTAGACAACAAGAAATTGTCAGGTATGCAGTACTATTTCGTCGAGCAAGATGCTTGTTTTAACGAAACGGCGTTAGAGGCGATTGTGATAAGTCACAAAGGCCTAGAGAAATTCGGATTTAAGTAATCTTCGATTTTTATTTGAAAAGCCTCGCAGATGCGGGGCTTTTTTTATTTGGCAATGAAATAAAATGTACATATATTTGTACATAAAATTGTACACAATGTTAACGACCACGTTATCAGATTTTAGGAAAGATATCAAGAGTTACTTCGATCGAGTGACAGAAAGCTTTGATACCTTAATTATAAACCGAGGAAAAGACACGGGTGTGGTTATCATGTCTTTAGAAGAGTATAATTCTCTCAAAAGCACGCAGCATGAACTTTCCTCTCGCAAGAATCAACAGCGATTGGACGAATCTATCGAATCATTAAAAGCAGGAAAGAAACTTTACAAGGATCTTGCTGAATAATGAAAATCGTATTCACGGAGCTTTCTTGGGAGGATTATCTGTATTGGCAGAAAATGGATAAGCACAAAATCAAGCGAATCAATGAACTGATTAAAGACATTTCTAGAAGTCCATTTGAAGGAATAGGTAAGCCAGAAGCGCTAAAATACAATTATGCTGGATTTTGGTCGAGAAGAATTGATGAAGAACATCGATTGATCTACCGAATCGTAGAGGATGAAATCCAAATCGCGAAGTGTAGATATCATTACGACTAATTCTTAGGGACCATCTGTAAAAAACCCTTCCAAGCTAATTCCGCATCCACTACATAGCGTTCTGCGAAATATCCAGCGTCACCTCCAGTCAAGATTACCTTAAGATTAGGGTAACGTGATTCTGCCTCTTTTATAAATCCATCTATCTCAAAAAGTGCTCCCGCCATCACTCCTGCATGTAAATTTGAACCGGTGTCTTTCCCCCAAGGAGAAAAATTAGACGTAAGCGAAATAAGGGGTAATTTGTCAGTGAATTCAGACATGGCCTTAGCGCGCATCTGTAAACCAGGACTGATCGCGCCGCCTATAAATTCGCCTTTAGACGAAATTAAATTGTACGTAATACAGGTGCCTAAACAGATGCAGAGGACATTTTGGGTTGGAAATTTAGCAAGGCAAGCTTCGGCTAAAATGAGTCGATCTAGCCCTAGAGTGGAAGCGTCATATTCTGAAAAACGAATTGTTGCATCTTTTTTGGCAATCAAATGAACGGGATATTGATGGCGCAAAGATTCGATGATGTCTGCTGGAATTTCGATCACACTACAAATTGCGATAGTGCTGACGGCATGAGAAGACGCTACTTTAACGATACTTGCCAGGGATAAATCCGCGATAAATC
>JAHEAY010000131.1 GCA_024642485.1 Cytophagaceae bacterium | reverse complement strand
TTGAATTGACTCAGGTTTTTAGGGGAGTCACGCACATTTTTGTAGTCTACGGATTCCGCATACAGTGCATATGGCGTGAAGTTCAATTTTTGATTGCTTACAGTCGTATATTTCGATCCTCCATCGAAATTGACCGCCACGATCAAGGATTTCAGTTCTGAATCCCAAACGACGGCATCAAAGGTACTGAATTTACTTATTCCTGTGGCATTACTGCTGTTGGAGGCAGTTGACGCACCGGTTCCCACGGTCAGCGAGATTAGTCCAAATTCATCCGTGCTGGTCTGTTGGATCTCTTCGTAATCCACACCGGCCGACGTTTTCAACGTGAATCGAACCCATACTTTTCCGTTGGAAAGGGGTTGGCCGGTCACATTGACACCGGGCACTTCAATGGTTTTAGGATCAAGGATGACTGCTTGATAATTCAGTCCCTTTTTCTGGCCAAATGCCGCGAATAAACTTAATTGTAAAACAACTAGGAGGAGTAATTTTTTCATCGTTTTTATGCCCGTTTTAGGGGAGTATTTAAAGAACTAATGGGGAAATTGGTCTTAGAATTTCGAGATTTTAAGGCCGATACTTAAGCTTGTGGGTGTAAAATTTAAACTCGGTTTTCCTTCGGTCCATCCGTGGAATGTGGAATTCTTTTGGTAAGAAATGAACACGGAAGTCTTGTCCGTGAGTACTTTGTGAATCTCAATGTTGTAGCCGAGCATCACGTGAATCGGGCTGAAATTTTCATTATCTGCCAAATTGTAATTGATGTTTTTACTGTTGCTAATTTGGGTTTGAACACCGGTAAATAATTTCTGCGCACCGAGATTTCCTTGCAAGGCAAGAGAAAAACCCTTGTAGATTTTTAGCTCAGGACCAAAGGCGGCATGTAGGCCAATGAAGTTTGTTTGGTAATTCAGGATGATATTTTGGATGTCACCGGTGGCGTTGAATTGATTGATGTTTACACCCAATTCATAGCGAAATAAACTGGCGATTTTCGCGAGCTTTTGGTGATTTCCAAAGAAAATGGCTGTCTTCGAAAACTTGGAAATCAAGTCGGTCGTATCCACCAACTCTTTGTTGTATCGGAAGGAGGCATGCATTCCACCGAGTGGTTTGATGTAATCAATTACATCTCCGGTTGAACTTTTGTACTGGTAATCGGTGCTATTTAAACCTACCGTCCATTTCCAATGTTGCGCTTGAATTTGTATGCTTAAACAGGCAAATAATGCAATGAAGTATAATTTTTTAATCATTTTAAGTATTCTTAGAACCATGAGAATTTCCCATAATTCAAAATTAACATAGTATAGTCAAGCTTTATTGGATTTCAAGCAGTACATGTCCTAGTTTTCGATATTCGGACAACTTTATTATGCGGTAAGGTAGTAGAGACGCGATACTTCGCGTCTCTAGACATTAGACTTTGGACATTGGACGTTAGTCGTTGGTTTATTTCTCTTTGGCAAACCTTCAAGGATTGCCAAAGATTGAGACGCAAGTATTGCCTCGATTGCAGACTTTGAACTTATTTCATTTTGTAGAGACGCGATACTTAGCGTCTATTTTGGAATTTCAGATTTCATTAGGATTAAGTATTGTTTAGGAATAGACACGAAGTGTCGCGCCTCTACATCGTTCACCTTCCAACGACCAACGTCCAACGTCTAACGTCCAACGTCTAAAGTCTTATGTCCTTACAATGATAAAGCTACCACCAAGTTCCCCTTCGGCATCCCCAACTTCGTCCCACCGCACGTCACAACGATATACTGTTTCCCATTGACCATATAGGTGGATGGTGTTGCAAAGGAGGCAAAAGGTAAAGGGTAGCTTGCCAAAAGTTTTCCCGTGGCGGAAGCGTATATACGAAGGGTAGCGTCTTTGGTTGCTGCGATGATGAGCAAGCCACTTTTCGTAATGATGGGCCCTCCGTAATTTTCGCCGCCCGTATTATCATGTATTCCTTTGTTGGCGAGAGATGGTTCAGAACCGAATGGAATTTTCCATAAATATTTCCCTGTATTCATATCGATGGCATTCAAGGTTCCCCATGGGGTGCTTAAACCAGGTAGACCGTCTTGATCTAGGAATTTATTGTAGCCGCTCATTTGGTATGGAACGATTGCAGGTGAATTAGTGGATGCTACTTCTTTTGAGGCTAATCCTTGTATATATGCGGCGATCGCGTTTTGCTTTTCAAGACTGATGTGGCCAAATCCCGGCATCATGCCTTTGCCATTCCGAATGATTTGTGTGATGTATTTGGCATCCCGTTTTTTTTCAATGCCCAATAAACTTGGGTAGCCAGATGCTGGGTTTCCTTTTCGGTCTGTTCCATGGCAATTCGAGCAAGTTTGTTGGTATAATCCTTCGCCACTCGTATTATTGCTTGCTTTGTTTTTAACCATTTTCTGTATCCAGCCCATTTCGTTGCTATTGATGTACATAATCCCTTTTTCGGGATCAGCACCCGCACCGCCCCATTCGCCACCACCATCGAATCCGGGTAGAATTAAGGTGCCTTGTTCGCTTGGGGCATCGTACCAACCTCTTTTTAATTGTCGTAATGTTGCAGATAGTTCTACCTTGTTTTTGGCATAAGGACTCACATCACTCGGTTTGATCTCATTCGATAAGCGTGCATAGGGTTTTGGTAAAACGGGGAAAGGTTGGGTAGGCCAAACATGTTCGCCCGCTAGGCCTGATCGATTAACGGGGACTTCTTTGATGTCGAACAAGGGTTTTCCCGTTACGCGGTCAAAGAGGAATACAAATCCCTGTTTGGTGATTTGCGCTACGGCATCGATAAGTTTCCCGTTTCGGGTCACGGTAATCAAATTCGGTGGCGCGGGTAAATCTCGATCCCATAAATCATGGTGTGTCGTTTGAAAATGCCAAAGCCTTTTTCCGGTTTTTGCATCCAAGGCAAGCAGACAATTGGCATATAAATTTTGGCCTTTCCGGTTGCCTCCCCAAAAATCATAACCCGCCGATCCTGTAGGTACATAGATGATTCCGCGTTTTCGGTCAACAGCCATACCGGCCCAATTGTTCGACGCGCCTGTGTAGGTATTTTGGTAGGCATCTTTTGGAAATGTTGCATAGCCTTTTTCGCCTGGATATGGGATCGTATGAAAGGTCCATGCTAATTTACCTGTATAAATGTTGAAAGCACGAATGTCACCCGGTGCCGCATCAGCCCCTTCAGATAAGCGCAAGGGCATAACGATAACATCACCTACAATTGTCCCCGGTGTGTTCGAAATGATGAATTTGTTTTGCGCAATCTTGGGTAAGCCCGTATGCAAATCCACCTTCCCATGATCTCCAAATGTTTCGATGGGTTTACCCGTTTTGGCATCCAATGCCCATAGATTAGG
>JAHEAY010000015.1 GCA_024642485.1 Cytophagaceae bacterium | reverse complement strand
AACATGCCGAAGCTTTACCTTTCAATCAAATCATTCCTTACGTTGATCGCCTCGATTACATGGCTTCCATGAATTCTGAGCATGCCTATGTCATGGGAATTGAAAAAATGCTTGGAATTTCAGGTACGCTTCCCAAACGTATCGAATACATACGGGTTCTGGTTGCCGAATTAAATCGTATCGCGTCTCATTTTGTTGCGATTGGAACCTATGGGTTGGATATCGGTGCATACACCCCTTTTTTGTGGTTGATGCGTGACCGTGAACACATTCAACGTTTGTTGGAATGGTTGTCGGGTGCTCGGATGTTGTACAATTATGTGTGGGTTGGTGGATTATTTTATGACCTTCCAGTCGGCTTCGAGGAGCGTACAGCGGAATTAATTCCGGTGATGAAAAATACGATTGCTGAGGTTCAAAAAATCGTCGAAGAAAATTCTATTTTCATCAAACGTACTGCGAATGTTGGTGTATTACCTTTGAATTTAGCAATCAATTATGGTTGCACTGGTCCCGTGTTACGCGGATCAGGTTTGGCATTTGATTTACGAAAAGTAGATGCCTATTCTGTTTACCCGGAATTGGAATTTGATATTCCTGTTGGTGAAGGTTTAAAAGGCCAAACGGGCGACTGTTGGGATCGTAACCACGTGCGTGTTCTCGAATGCATTGAGTCCATTCGAATTATCGAACAGTGTTTGTCGGCATTAACGGGCGAACACGCCCGAACGAAAGCATTCGACCCTCAAGAATTTGTTCCTAAGAAAATTAGACCTGCCGCGCAAGATATTTATGCCCGAGCTGAAAACCCGAAAGGGGAATTAGGGTTTTACATACGTGCCGATGGCAAATCAGATATCCCGATGCGAATGAAAGTGCGCGCATGTTCCTTTCACCATTTGTCGGTGATTCCTGATTTGGCAAAAGGTGCTTATTTAGCCGATTTGGTGGCTATCATTGGTTCCATGGATTTAGTCATGGGCGAAGTAGATCGATAATTATGATACAACATTTTTTGCCCGCACTCGAAGCTGAAATTAAACAACAACGTTTAGGGGAAGCGCCTGTAGAACTCTATGAGCCTATTCGTTATTTAATGCAATTAGGAGGCAAACGTATTCGTCCGGTGCTTTGTTTGTTGTCATATTCTCTGTTCAAGACAGATTGGGAAAAGGTTGTTTCTACGGCACTTTCGATTGAGATTTTTCACAATTTCACCTTGATGCATGATGATATCATGGACAAGGCTCCGCTTCGTCGGGGTAAGCAAACCGTTCATGAAAAATGGAACGATAACATCGCGATTCTATCAGGTGATGTGATGCTCGTGAATGCCTATCAATATTTGAATCAATGCCAACATCTTTCTTTAGCTGAATTTCAGCACCTTTTATTGCGGTTTAATCGGACGGCGGCGGAAGTGTGTGAAGGCCAACAAATGGACATGAATTTCGAAAGTCGGTCTGAAGTTAGCGTCGAGGAATACATCGAAATGATTCGATTAAAGACATCTGTTTTGATTGGTTTATCCATGGAAATGGGGGGTATTCTGGCAGGTGTTGAAGCAGAAAAAGCACGAATACTTTACGAGATTGGGGAATGCATTGGTTTAGGATTTCAGTTGAAAGATGATTTGCTCGATGTTTATGGGGATCCTGAGAAATTTGGAAAACAAGTGGGGGGCGATATTTTGGCCAACAAGAAAACTTATTTGCTAATACGTGCCTTGGAAACAGCGAAGGGGGGTGACCTTACGAATTTACAAGCTTGGTTAGCCATGGAGAATCCAAATCCTGTTGAGAAAGTGGCCGCGGTCACACAGCTCTATACCGACTTAGGAATTCGCAAGGAGACTGAGGCGAAAATTAATCAGTATTTTGATCAGGCATTTCTGTCGATAGATCAATTAAACCTGCAAGCAGCGCAAAAAGAGGCCCTTGGTAAATTTTTGGCAGGGTTGGTTGATCGGGAAGTTTAATGTAGTTTTGTAGGCTAAATTTTAAAGGGCTTTGCCCGATTTTCATGGGGAATTCAAATTCACTCAGTTTTTTGATTATGGCTGTTACAGTCGGCATATCGCTACTTGCTTGGCAAAAGCCAGCATGGATGGATGCGATGACGATGTCGCCCTATCGAATCAACAAAAAACAAGAATATTGGCGGTTCTTGACGTCGGGGTTTATTCATGCCGACTTCACCCATTTGTTCTTTAATTTGTTTTCCTTTTACTTTTTTGGAACCCAACTTGAGTATATTTTCTCCATAATATTTCCGGGAATTGGGGGATATGTTTATGTGGTATTCTATTTATTAGCGATACTCGTTGCCGATTTGCCAACGTATTTCAAGCAACGAAATAACCATTATTTTAATTCTTTGGGAGCTTCGGGAGCTGTTTCGGCGGTTATTTTCGCGGGGATTATGTTCTTTCCGACTGAGAAGATTTACCTGTTTGGTGTGGTGGGTATTCCTGGTTTCATCTATGCTGGTTTATTTACCTGGTATTCTATTGCGATGGATCGTAGAGGACGCGATTATGTGAATCATTCTGCGCATTTATATGGGGGACTTTTTGGTGTGCTATTTATTACGCTGACTAGACCTTCCACGTGGATTGAATTTATTCAACAAATAATGGCGATGCTCGGATGAAAAGAATAGCGATTTTAGGTTCGACGGGTTCCATCGGGACACAAGCATTGGATGTGATTTTGCAACATCCTGCGGCATTTTCAGTGTCCGTATTAACTGCGCAATCGAATGCAGATTTATTAATTGAACAAGCCTTGCAATTCGAACCTAGCCATGTGGTGATTGGGGATGAGCAAAAATATGAATTCGTTAAAAAGGCGCTTTCCGGCTCTAGTATTACTGTTTTAGCCGGAGCAGAAGCTTTACAAGAAGTAGTTTGCTTGGATAATGTCGATGTCGTGTTGACCGCTTTGGTGGGTTACGCAGGTTTATTGCCTACCGTGAAAGCGATTAAGGCAGGTAAGCCGATTGCACTGGCCAACAAAGAAACGCTTGTAGTTGCTGGTTCATTGATCATGCCTTTGGCGCGCGAAATGGGTGTTCCTATTTTGCCTGTGGATTCAGAACATTCGGCAATATTTCAGTGCCTCATGGGCGAGTCACATAATCCCATCGAGAAAGTTATTTTAACCGCATCGGGTGGACCTTTTCGTGGGAAGAAACGGGCGGATTTGGAGCAAGTAACCCGGGCTCAAGCATTAAAACATCCCAATTGGTCGATGGGAGCGAAGATTACGATCGACTCGGCTAGTTTGATGAATAAGGGTTTAGAAGTTATTGAGGCGGCTTGGTTGTTCGATGTGAAAGCTTCTCAAATCGATGTCGTGGTACATCCGCAATCCATTGTTCATTCCTTGGTGCAATTTGAAGATGGGTCGATAAAGGCTCAGTTGGGATTACCCGACATGAAATTGCCTATTCAGTTTGCGCTGGGTTATCCGAATCGCATGCAAGCCAATTTCCCTCGTTTTGATTTTCGGGATTTTGCTTCGTTGACATTTGAACAACCAGATATGGAGACATTCCGGAATTTGGGACTGGCATTCCAAGCCTTGGATCAAGGAGGAAACATGCCTTGTATCTTGAATGCTGCTAATGAAGTAGCGGTGGATGCATTTTTGAAAGATGAAATTGGCTTTTTAGCTATGTCCGATTTATTAGCGGATTGCATGGCCAAGGGAACTTTTTTGCTTAATCCAAGCTTAGAGGACTATATTACAACAGATAAATTAACGAGAGAAATGGCCCAAATGTGGGTTAAAAAGCAAAATAAATAAGGTATGGAAGGTTTGATTATGGCAGGACAGCTAATCTTGGGGCTGTCGATTTTGGTGACATTACACGAATTTGGTCACTTCATTACGGCCAAATGGTTTAAGATGCGTGTGGATAAATTTTATCTGTTTTTTGATTTTTTATTCCCTATCCCTACGGTTTTGAATTTCGCTTTGTTTAAGAAAAAAGTGGGCGATACCGAATACGGTTTGGGTTGGTTTCCACTTGGGGGCTATGTCTCGATTGCCGGGATGATTGATGAAACACAGGACGCCGCGACTTTAGCGAAAGAACCTGAACCATGGGAATTTCGTGCGAAGCCTGCTTACCAACGACTTATCGTTATGTTGGGCGGGGTTATCGTTAACGTCATCACAGGTGTAGTTATTTTCATTGCTTTGACATTTTCGAATGGGAATAATTTCATCTCAAAAGAGGAGTTGAATAAAAATGGAATTGTAGCCTTGGAATTAGGTAAGCAAATTGGCTTAAAAACGGGTGACAAAGTTGTTAAGGTAAATGGAGCTGATTATAAATCTTTGGCCGATTTACGTACATCTGATGTCTTATTAGGCGAAAATTCGTCTTATACGGTTTTGCGTGATGGGCAAGCAATTGTGGTCAAAATTCCTTCAAATTTTATCGAGAAATTAAGTGATAAAAAAGCTGCTTTCATTGAGCCTATGGCTGCGTTTAAGGTAGCTGAGGTTGCTGCGCCAGAAGAACCAGGAAGTCAAGATGGCGAGTTGTTGCCAGCGTTTTCAGCGGGTTTAAAAGCCGGAGATTACATCACTGCGGTTAATGGCCAGCCGATTCACTTTTATCATGAAATTAAAGAAGTGCTAGCGAAGGAAGCTGGGAAAGCAATTCGTTTGGCGATTAGCCGACAAGGCCAATCTGATACCTTATCGATGGTCGTTTCAAAGAGTGGTCAAATCGGATTTATTCCTGAATTACTGATCAAGACGAGCCATGAGGATTACACGTTTGCTCAGTCATTGAGCATCGGAACAGGTCGTGCTTTCTCTGTTATATCAGATAATATTCGTGGTTTTAAGAAAATTGCCACAGGCGATGTCTCCGCATCAAAAGCATTGAGTGGCCCGATTGGAATTGCTCAGATGTTTGGTGGTGTTTGGGATTGGACCCGTTTTTGGATGTTGACGGGTTTATTGTCGATGGCTTTGGCATTTATGAACATTTTGCCAATCCCCGCATTGGATGGTGGCCATGCGATTTTCTTGATTTATGAGATGATTACGGGAAAGCCAGCATCAGAAAAAGTATTGGAACGTGCCCAACAAGTGGGTATGATTATTCTACTTGCCTTGATGGCCTATACTTTCGGAAACGACTTATTTAAAGCATTTTTCTAGCATTGAAAAAAGGGATTTTCTTGTTGCTTTTGATGGTTTTGCCTTTGCTCGGGCTTGCTCATCCTTTCCACTCCAGCGTGGGAGAATGTGTCTACAACGCCAAAGATAAAACTTGGGAAATTAGCATTCGCTTGTTTCAAGACGATTTAGAACAAGGACTAAGTGCATTTACGGGTAAACGATTCGTGTTTCAAGAAGGTCCTCAAACCGATAAGGTGCTTGATGCTTATTTGCGGAAGCATTTGGGAGTGAACGTAAACCAACAACTCACAACGCCCTACCGATATCTAGGCTGGGAGGCAGTCAAAGATGTGATTTGGGTGTATGTGGAGATTCCGACCGAACAAAACCTAAAAGGGATGTTTTGGGAAAACAGTCTGCTTGCAGATACTTTTCCTGATCAGACCAATCTCTTTCATGTTGCCCGTGGGGAACACAAGCAATCGTATTTGTTTCAATCAACTAAATGGATTCAAGTATTTGAATGAGGCAGTCTGCCAAAAGGTCATGTGGCATGATATTTGATTATGTGCCCATACTTTTAGAATAAATTACGAGGGGAATATTATAAATTGTGTGTATGAATAATTCAAACGACCTTTTTAAGCATCTGAGGTTGTCAGACATGTCTGACTTCGAGAATATTGAATTGATCCCCATTGGATCAGAGGGGATGGGCAGTGATGACAAAATGGGCGTTTTGTCAGAGGAGTTGCCGATTTTACCTATTCGGAATATCGTTTTGTTTCCGGGTATGGTGATTCCGATTACGGTTAGTCGGCAAAAATCAGTTCGTTTAGTAAAGAAAGCCTATAAAGGTGACCGTACTATTGGGGTGCTTGCGCAAGCGAATCATTCCAAAGAAGAACCTTTGCCTGAAGATTTATATAAGATTGGAACCGTAGGACACATCGTCAAAATGTTTGTTTTGCCGGGTGGAAATACAACGATTATTGTGCAGGGTAGAAAGCGTTTTGAGGTAAAAGAATTTATCAAAACAGAACCTAATTTGATTGCGAAGGTCAACTATTTGGAAGATACATTTCCAAAGAAACTGAACCGCGAGAACAAGGCTTTGATTTCAACTCTGAAGGAAAATGCAACTAAAATTCTAAATCTAAATCCTGAAATTCCTCGTGAAGTTCAGATTGCTTTGGACAATATTGAATCGCCGTCTTACTTGGTACATTTCTTGTCTTCCAATGTGAATGCAGAGTTGCCTGAAAAACAAGCTTTACTCGAACAACTAAATGGCTTAGAACAAGCGACGAGTTTGTTGGAGCACATGATGAAGGACATTCAATTATTGGAATTGAAGCGTGAAATTCAGAGTAAAGCTTCGAGCGACATTGATCAGCAGCAGCGAGATTATTATATCCGCCAACAAATTAAAGTGCTTCAAGAGGAGCTAGGTGTAGAAAGTCCAGAGCAAGAATTGGATGGCTTGCGTGCACGTGCAGCTAAGAAAAAGTGGACGAAAGAGGTGAATGATTTTTTCCAAAAGGAGTTGAGCAAATTGCAACGCACGAATTCGATGTCGCCGGAATATCCGATGTTGATGAATTATGTGGAGCTATTAGTAGATCTTCCATGGAGCGAATATTCCAAAGATAATTTTGATCTGATTAAGGCGAAAAAAGTCTTGGATGCGGACCATTTCGGTTTAGAAAAGGTAAAAGAACGCATCATTGAGTACTTGGCCGTATTGAAGATGAAGGGCGATATGAAAGCTCCAATTCTATGTTTATATGGCCCTCCGGGTGTAGGTAAAACATCTTTGGGACGTTCGATTGCAAAGGCTTTGGGACGGAAGTATGTGCGTATGGCTTTGGGTGGTTTACGCGATGAAGCGGAAATTCGTGGGCATCGTAAGACTTACATCGGTGCCATGCCAGGAAAAGTGATTCAAAATATTAAGAAGGCGGGGTCTTCAAATCCCGTATTTATTTTAGATGAGATTGATAAAGTTGGTTCAGATCAACGAGGCGATCCCTCATCAGCTTTGTTAGAGGTTTTAGATCCCGAACAAAACAATAGCTTCTTAGACAATTACATGGAGGTTGAATATGACTTATCCCGTGTGATGTTTGTGGCAACTGCGAATAATTTAGATACGATTCATCCAGCTTTACGAGACCGGATGGAGATTATCGAGGTGAGTGGCTATACGATGGAAGAGAAGGTTCAAATTGCCAAAAAGCATTTGCTTCCAAAACAGAAAGCGGAACATGGCTTAGATAAAATTGCCTTTACGATGACAGATGCCGCGATTCAAAAGGTTGTGGAAGGATATACACGCGAATCAGGTGTTCGGAAATTGGAGCAAGAAATTGGTCGTGTGGTTCGCAAAATGACCAAGTCAATTGCGATTGGCGAGGAATACCCGAGTAAAATTCAACCTGCAGATGTAGTTCGAATGTTGGGTCAGGAGGTCTTCGACAAAGATTCCTATGAAAGCAATGAGTATGCGGGTGTTGTAACAGGCTTAGCTTGGACACCGGTAGGAGGAGATATTTTGTTTATTGAAACCTTGTTGAACCGAGGTAAAGGTCAGTTGACTTTATCGGGACAATTGGGGGATGTCATGAAGGAATCAGCGATGGCAGCTTTAAGTTTCTTGAAGGCCCATGCGGATAATTATCAGATTGATTATCGGATTTTTGATCAATACAATTTGCATATTCACGTGCCAGCGGGTGCAGTGCCAAAAGATGGCCCTTCGGCTGGTATTACAATGTTGACAGCCATAGCATCGGCATTAACCCAACGGAAAGTGAAGGCTAATCTGGCGATGACAGGAGAAATTACCTTGCGCGGAAAGGTTTTGCCTGTGGGGGGTATTAAAGAGAAAATTTTGGCTGCAAAACGTGCTGGAATTAAGGAGATTATTATGTGCAACAAGAATCAAAAGGATGTGGAGGAGATTGAAGCACATTACATTTCCGACTTGAAATTCCATTATGTGGAGCATGCAACGGAGGTGTTGGCGATTGCTTTGTTGGGCCAACAAGTAAAAAATCCGGTCAAATTTGTATTTCAAGACGAGGCTAAGGCCAAAACGTCTGTGGATTGATAAACGATATCGCCCATTTCGAGGCAATATTGAATCATTTTAGCTGCCTCTGCCTGGGTTAACGGGCGGAGGCATTCTATTAAGTCTTGTAGACTCATCGCCCCATTTTTGAGGTAATTCAAAATTAGTTGGCGTTCTTTTTCCATCCCTTCCGGATAGGCTTTGCCTGATGCTTCTTTTTTTCGCTGAACGCAATTGTCACAAATACCACAATTTGCTTGGTCGGCTTCTCCAAAATATGCTGTAATGAGTCGATTTCGGCAAGTTTTTTTCTCTCGGACATAGGTTTCTATGGCCTTGATTTTGGTTTGACTCCGTTCTTTTTTCTTTAAATATTCACTCCAAATAATCGGTAGATTTTCCGTATTTGCACGAGGAGTAAGCAATGTTAATTTGGGTAGTCCGGATTGCTTTTCGTATTCGATTATTTCGAATTTGGTTAATAAATTCAGGATTCGTTCTACATCTGCCAAAGGCATTTTAATTAATTGGCTTAGATTTACTTCGGAAATCGAAATAAACTGGGTGTACAGGTTTCCTCCAAAATGTCTTAACAGGAATTTGATGAACGTCTCAAATTTCTCATTTCGAATCATGAAATCATATACCTCTGCAGCCGTTGCTTGAATGCGTATTTTGGACGGATTTTGGAAGGAGTCATTTAAGATTAATAATCCTTCGCTTTCCAATGTCTTGATGGCAAAATAGGTTTCCGATGCGGGTAATTGGAAGCGTCGGGCCATTTCGGTCCAATCAAAATCATAGGTGCTTAATTCTCCACTTCCTTCAGCAATCTGAAGGTAATTGCTAATCACTTGGTAGGTTTTACGCAGGACTTCGGGAGTAGGGAAGGTTTTCTCCCAATTAGCGTGTAAGTCTTTGATATCTTGCTCCTCTACGAGTACTACAGCATAGGCTTTTTTCCCATCCCGACCAGCTCTGCCAGCTTCTTGATAGTATGCCTCGAGCGTATCAGGTAGGTCCATGTGCACGACGAGTCGAACGTCTGGTTTATCGATTCCCATCCCAAAAGCGTTCGTTGCGACGATGCAATGAGTTTTATTTTGTATCCATTCTTGTTGTTTCCTTGTTCGCACATCAGTCGCTAAACCTGCATGGTAATAGTCGGCCAATATCCCATTTTTTTGCAATAATTGTGCGATTTCTTGCGTCTTGCGTCGATTACGGGCGTATACGATGGAGCATCCGCCAACCTTCTTAAGCATTTGAACGAGTTGGGGATCTTTATTTTCCTCCCAGCGACACGAATAAGATAAGTTTGCCCTTGTAAAGCTTTTTTGAAATACCTGAGGAGATTTAAATCCGAGTTTTTCAATGATATCAAGCTTAACTTCTTGATTGGCCGAGGCGGTCAAGGCGATGCAAGGAACCTTGGGGATAATCTCTCTGAAATTGTTGATTTCGAGGTAGGGTGGTCTAAAATCATAACCCCATTGAGAAATGCAATGCGCTTCGTCAACGACCAATAAGGAAATATTCATTTGTTTGGCCCGTTCGATAAAAAGGTCGGTTTTGAGCCTTTCGGGTGAAATGTAGATGAATTTTACTTGGCCATAGATGCAATTATCGAGGGCGATGTCAATTTGTTTTTTCGACATGCCCGAATAGATGGCAATGGCCGGAATTCCTCGCTTTGATAATTGTTCCACTTGGTCTTGCATCAAAGCAATGAGTGGGGTGATGACGATACATATGCCTTCGGTTGCTAGTGCAGGAACTTGAAAGCAGATGGATTTTCCTCCTCCTGTGGGTAAAAGCGCTAATGTGTCTTTTTTTTGAAGGACAGATTCGATGATATCTTGTTGCAAAGGGCGAAAGTTGGTATAGCCCCAGTATTGTTGCAATATGTTTCTCGTTTGGATCATTAAAGGGCAAAACTATATGAATTTTACAGAATGCATGATTATAAGTTGATAATTCAAAAGATTAATTAATGTTATTTATCTTGATGCTACTTTATAACCGCTAATGAAACTTAAACAAAACGAAATTATTGATTTTACGAATCGTGAAATTACTATTATTCGATTATCAAAAGATAATTTTACATGCAAAGAAATTGCAAACGAACTTTTTATTTCAGAAAAAACAGTGCGAAAGCATAGGCGGAACATCCTCCAAAAGGTCAATGGTGTAGGAAGAAAGGATTTTCGAGATTTTCTACGTAATTTTTCTGAGAGTTAGATTAACTTCTTTGTTTTTGTTTAATACTACTAAAATAGTACTAAAAGTAGTATTTTATGATTATACAAATTGCATTTACTTTGGCTAAGATTACAGCTATTTGTAAAACTTGTATAACCACTAATTAAAATGAAAACGCGCAGTAACCTAGGTACAAAAATTGGACTTATTGTAATTGTATTGATATTACCCATATTCATTTATGCGTATGAGCCTGAAGTAAGCTGTGAGCCAGATTGGAAATTCTTTGGGTGGAGTCGATCGGTTTGCGGACTGAATGGAGGGTCTCAAGAAGTAGGACACAAACATTTGCCTGATGGTTCAGGGTGTGTTTACTTTTACAAAGAGTATAACTATTTTTTTGGATTTCGAGTAGATGAAAGAATAGCGCAAGTTGTACAAACTTGCCCTGATTAATCAAATTTATGTGGATTATGAAAAATATAATATTTCCTAAATGCCTTGTCTTTAGTTTACTTTTTCTAAATAGTACACTTGTGGTTCCTAGTGGCTTGTCTAAAATATTGAGCAATTTAAATGACTCAACTTATTCGATACTTCTTGATGAGGTAAAAGTATTACCTTCAAGGTTATCAAAGATTGAAACAGAGAAACCGAATCGAAAACGACATTTTTCATTCATAACAATAGCGCCTTGTCAAATTGGAATGATGTTTGACGATGTCAACTTAGTTGGAAGGAAGCTCACTAAATTGGAGATTTATTTTGACAAGCGGTATTCACCATACTATACTTTTCAATTTCAAATTTTTTCGATTGGAAAAGATATGCTTCCCTCCGATTTGGTCAATAAACATGAACTTGCTTTTTCTGCGAATAAAATCGGATGGAACGAGTTTCCAATTCTTTTGGAAGATTTGGTAATTCCTAAAAATGGAATCGCTGTTGTTGTGAATTTTTTTGCAAAATCAAATAAAATCACGGGAGAAACAGATAGGGTTGCTATGGGTAAATATTCTGACATAAAGCGGTTTTTTGTTCGACCAACTAGTCGGAATGACTGGACCGTCATTTCGTCATTTCAAGGAGGTAGAATTGGGCCGATGATTCGATTGGAAGTACAATAAGTAAGTTTTTTGTTGATTCCCAAACGTTGGATTGTTCATACATATAAATGTTTGATAGGATGACACATTCATTGTTATCAATTTACAGGTCGATTATTTTTGATTACAAGGATGTCTTGTTTACTTACTGAGAAAGTTGAGGTTTCGTTTAGGTTATTTTAAAAAATAATCTCTTTGATTATGCGAGAAAATTCAGCGCAAACTGTATTTTTATTTTTTTAAATCAGCATTATGTTAACACCATCCGATTTATTGCAATTATCAGCACGGGGCATTCGTCCTGAAGAAATTAATCAACAAGTTGAATATTTTAAACAAGGCTTTCCTTGGATGAATTTAGAGAAGTCGGCGACGATCGGGGATGGCATTGTCCGTTTCTCGGAGGCGGATTTGGCTTCGCATATTGAACGGTTTGAATCGAGGCGTTCGAGTTTGAATTTGTTGAAAATGGTACCTGCATCCGGTGCTGCGACGCGGATGTTCAAATCCCTATTTGAATATATTTCCTCGGGTCAGCCCAATAAGGAGTCTGATTTGTTTTTTAGTCAAAAGGAGTCTTTTGCATTTTATGAGGAGTTGAAGGCCCTTGCACCGGAAGGAACAGCGGAAGTGGATGTTTTGAAGCAATTGCTTGGAGCTTCTGGGATGGAATATGGTTCTTTGCCAAAAGGGTTATTGAAATTTCATAAGTATGCCTCTGGGGCTCGAACACCTTTAGAAGAGCATTTGGTCGAGGCGGCTGAATATGCATCCGATGGCCAAAAGGCGCGCTTGCATTTTACGGTTTCTCCTGAACATCGAGGCCGATTCGAGGCTTTGGTAGCACGTTTATCTCCGATTTGGTCTTCGCATTTTGGGATTGAATTTGAGGTGACATTTTCAGAGCAGAAGCCGGCTACGGATACCGTGGCGGTGAATATGGATAATAGTTTGTTTAGGGAAGCGGACGGTTCTTTGTTGTTTCGACCTGCTGGCCATGGGGCTTTGCTAGAGAATCTGAATGATTTATCAGCCGATATTATTTTTATTAAGAACATTGATAATGTAGTTCCTGATCATTTGAAATTGGCAACCATTCAATATAAGAAGGCTTTGGCTGGATTGTTGTTGTGGATTTTGGAGGGGATTAGTTATTTGGAAATGCGTTTGAAGGGGGAGTTGAAGCCTGCTTTGATCGAGGAGGCATTGTTGGAGATCAAGACATATTTAGGATTTGAGGTATCCGCTGATTTTCAGTTTTTGTCAATTGAAGCTCAGGCGGCTGAGTTATTGAACATATTGGCTCGACCTACGCGTATCTGTGGGGTGGTAAAGAATACGGGTGAACCGGGAGGAGGTCCATTCTGGTGTCAGGATGTTGCGGGTAATTTGACATTGCAATTGGTCGAATCTGCACAAGTTGATATGTCGAATGCAGATCAAAAGGCTTTATTTGCCGGTTCGACGCATTTTAATCCGGTAGATTTGGTTTGTGCGACACGGGGCTGTGATCTGATTGAGTTTAGGGACATGTCGACAGGTTTTATTACCGAGAAAACAAAGGATGGAAAATCGTTGAAGGCGCAGGAGTTGCCAGGTTTGTGGAATGGTGCGATGGCCAACTGGAATACCTTATTTGTGGAGGTGCCTTTGGAGACATTTAATCCGGTAAAAACGGTGACGGATTTATTGCGTCCGGCACATCAAAATAGTTAGGGTTTTTCTCTTTGTAAAAAAACCACTAATTTTGCACCTCTTCCAGCAGATTTTGAAGGAAGTATATAAATGCTTGATTACAAAAACCTTGTTCGTTTTACGGGCAAGGTTTTTTATTTTATCAGGATTCTGATATTAATTATCAAGTAAGTTTTTTCTTTTTCTGGCTTTGTGAAGTAGTTTTAGGATTAGCGGGTTTTGTTTACGCTGCCGGGGTTAAATCCCCGGCAGCGTAAAATATTTCCGGAAAAGTTTACCGCTGCCAGGGTCTTTGACCCTGGCAGCGGTAGCGGGGACCCTGCCGACGTTAAGAGTTTAAAATCGAATAAATATGGCATTAGAGCAAACATGGCGGTGGTTTGGGCCGAATGACCCCGTCAAATTATCAGATGTGCGTCAAGCAGGTGCAACAGGAATTGTAAGTGCCCTTCACCAAATCCCGAATGGGCAAGTTTGGGAGTTGAAAGATATTTTAGAACGCAAATCAATCATTGAGGCGGCTGGATTGAGCTGGTCGGTGATTGAAAGTATCCCCGTACATGAGGATATTAAGACCCGTTCAGGAAATTATAAGCAATACATCGAGAACTATAAGACTTCATTGCGCAATGTCGGGGCGGCAGGTTTGGATTTGGTATGTTATAATTTCATGCCGATTTTGGATTGGACGCGGACCGATTTGGATTTCAGTTTCCCAGATGGGAGCACGGGGTTGCGTTTTGATGCGGCTGAGTTTTGTGCTTTTGAATTATTCTTGTTGAAACGTCCAGGTGCGGAGCAACATTACACAGCTGAGCAAATTGAACGTGCGAAGAAATGGTTTGATGCATCTACGCAGGCGCAACAAGATAAGCTCATTCGCAATATCATTGCAGGTTTACCGGGCTCGGAAGAGAGTTTCACCTTGAAGTCTTTCCAGGAGGCTTTAGATACCTATGCCGAAGTAGGGGAGAAGGAACTGCGTGAGAATTTATATGATTTTATCCGGGAGATAACGCCAGCGGCTGAGGAAGCAGGGGTCATGCTGTCGATACATCCGGATGATCCTCCCTATCCAATCTTGGGCTTGCCTCGCGTGGTCAGTACGGAAAGCGATGCGGTGCAATTGTTGGCTGCTTATGAAAGTAATGTCAATGGATTGTGTTTTTGCACGGGAAGTTATGGCGTTCGTGCTGACAATGATTTAGTAGGTATGGTTGAACGTTTGGGACATCGCTTTAACTTCATTCATTTGCGTGCGACACGCCGTGATGAATATGGCAATTTCCATGAGGCAGATCATTTGGATGGCGATGTGGATATGTTTGGCGTGATGAAAGGTTTAGTTCAGGAGCAAAGGAAGCGGATAGCAGCTGGTCGGAAGGATTACCGACTACCATTCCGTCCGGATCACGGCCATCGCATGTTGGATGATTTACAGGAAGGCAAGAAAACGAATCCAGGCTATACGGCGATCGGTCGCTTGCGGGGATTGGCGGAATTGCGGGGATTGGAAATGGGCATCGAGGGGTTTTTGAAATAATTTTCTACCAAACCGTTTTGTTTTGTCTTTCTTATTGTTAAATTTGCACCCCCATTGGTGTGGGATAACTCATTTCAATTGAGTTTTCTGCATGAAAGAAGGGATTAAATGAATTTATAATTAAACAGGTAATTACGCTAAAATGCCAACTATTCAGCAATTAGTGCGCAAGGGACGTGAGCAAATGACTTGGAAATCTAAGTCACCTGCTTTGGATTCTTGTCCACAAAGAAGAGGAGTTTGTACTCGTGTATACACGACGACTCCAAAGAAACCAAACTCAGCGATGCGTAAAGTAGCGCGTGTACGTTTGACAAACCAAAAAGAGGTGAATGCCTACATTCCAGGTGAAGGTCACAACTTGCAAGAGCACTCGATCGTTTTGATTCGTGGTGGTCGTGTGAAAGACTTACCAGGTGTTCGTTATCACATCATTCGTGGTGCATTGGATACAGCCGGAGTTTCTGGTCGTTTACAATCTCGTTCGAAATATGGTGCGAAACGTCCTAAACCAGGTCAAGCAGCTCCAACAGGTAAGAAGAAATAATTTATTAACAGAAAGATCCAGTATGCTTCGTTAAGGCAGAAGGTTGGGTCGAAATTAAAAAACTAACAACATGAGAAAGGCGAAACCAAAAAAGCGCTACGTATTACCAGATCCTAAATTTAAGGATGTATTAGTAACTAAGTTTGTAAACAACTTAATGTACGACGGAAAGAAATCAACTGCATTTACAATTTTTTATGATGCATTGGACAAGGTTGAGGAGCGTACAAAAGAAAACGGTTTAGAAACTTGGAAAAAAGCATTAAACAATGTGATGCCATCTGTCGAGGTTAAGAGCCGTCGTGTGGGTGGTGCAAACTTCCAGGTACCAACAGAAGTACGCGCTGAACGTAAAGTTTCATTGGGAATGAAGTGGTTAATTGGTTATGCACGTAAGCGTGGTGACAAAACAATGATGGATCGTTTAGCGAATGAAATCATTGCAGCATCTAAAGGAGAGGGAGCAGCTGTGAAGAAGAAAGATGATACGCACAGAATGGCGGAGGCGAACAAAGCGTTCTCTCACTTCCGTTTCTAATTCAATTGAATTATGCCAAAAGGCTGTCCAGCAATGGGCAGCCTTTTTTTTGAGCCCAAGCGTTAGTTACTCGATTGGCTTAGTGGAGTATTTGTAAAAAATGAGTAGCTTTGATTAACAATCAACATGACTATGATTTCGAAAAAGGCAAAATATGCGTTAAAGGCGTTGAAGGTATTGGCTCAGGCTTATGAAAAAGGCCCTTTATTGATTTCGCACATTGCGGAGTCGGAGCATATCCCCAAGAAGTTCTTGGAAGCTATTTTGTTGGAGTTGCGTAATCATGGAATCTTGCAGAGCCAGAAAGGCAAGGGTGGCGGCTATTATTTGCGTGTTCCACCGAGTGAGGTGACATTTGCGAAGATTATACGGATTGTGGACGGGCCTATTGCGCCGGCATTATGTGTTTCCTTGCATTTTTATGGCAAATGTGATGATTGTGCAGATGAGGAAACATGCCAATTGCGTACGGTATTGGCCAAATGGCGTGATGCCAATTTATCTGTTTTAGAAAAGACAACACTAGAGGAGCTTATTTAAGCTCCTTTTTTTATTCGTATAGGTAATCCAAATTTTTCATTTTGAAATCATCGGGATCTAATTCCAAGAATTCTTCCCAGAAAGGGTTTTCGGGAACAGATGCTTTGCAGATGATCGGTGTTTTCTTGATCGGGTGGATGAAATATAAACGACGGGCATGTAGGTTGATGCTTGCGTCGGGATTGGGTTTATCGTATCCGTATTTAATATCACCACGAATCGGGCAGCCCAAAGAGGCTAATTGCACCCGAATTTGATGGGGTCTACCGGTGATAGGTTCCACTTCAACTAAATAGTGTAAGTTGATTTTTCCTAAAACTTTGTAGTTCAATTCTGCTTTGAGGGCTTTGTCCTCTGGAAAGTCGTAAGCCGTGGTGGTATTTTTTGCTTCGTTTTTCAAAAGCCAATGTGTAAGCTTTCCTTTTTCTGGGTAAGGCTTTTTGCGCGTTACGGCCCAATAGGTTTTTTGGATATCACGTTTGCGGAACATCTCCATCATGCGTTCAAGCGCTTTGGAAGTACGAGCGAAAATGACAAGTCCACTCACCGGGCGATCTAGTCGGTGAACAGGGTGCAAGAATACCGCACCTGGTTTTTGGTATTTTTCTTTGATATAGTCTTTAAGCACATCGGTTAATGTTACGTCGCCTGTGCTGTCGCCTTGCACGAGAATTCCTGCCCTTTTATTTACTATTAGGAGGTGATTGTCTTCGTAAACGATGTGATAGTCTTTCATTGATTCTGTATTTGTTCCCCTAAAATGGGGGCGTATTTGCGTTGACAAAGGTAGGATTATTTCGCGATAAGTCGAGTTTGTTAAATTTTTTTAATTTTTTTTCGATGAAGTCCTGCTTGATTTTCAGCGAATTACGAATTATTGTAAAATATTTTTGTGGAGTGTGTTGGTATTTATAAATTATTCCTACATCTTTGCACTCCCAA
>JAHEAY010000128.1 GCA_024642485.1 Cytophagaceae bacterium | reverse complement strand
ATTACGGAAAGCGCGAATACCTATAACGTGGATTTGAAAATCACACACAGTTAAAACGATGGAAACGAAAGAAACATTTTCGGAAATTCCGAACACGATTTTAAAATGTATCGCCATCGACGATGAAAGTTTAGCATTGGATTTGGTAGAAGATAACATTGCCAAAGTTCCCTTCTTAAAGCTTGAAGCACGCTGTCGCAATGCGTTTGAAGCAATCGAATATTTACAAAACAATACCGTTGATCTCATATTCCTCGACATTCAAATGCCGGGATTAACAGGGGTTCAGTTTTTGGAAGGATTGACACAAAAACCGATGGTTATTTTTGTGACAGCATACCAACAATACGCGCTGGAAGGATTCAATTTAGATGTAATTGATTATGTATTGAAACCCATTTCCTTCGAACGTTTTTTGAAAGCGAGCCACAAGGCCCTCGATTATTTCAAAAGCAAATTGGCCCTACAGGGCAATGTTGTGAAAGCTGATGCGAAGGTGGATTATATTTTCATTCATGCCGATTACTCCTTGATGAAAATCATGCTAGAAGATATTTTGTATATAGAAGGCTTGAAAGACTACATCAAAATACATGTGCGCAATCAAAAATACCCGATCGTTTGTCGGATGACTATGAAACTCATCAGCGAAAAATTACCTTCGGACGAATTTCTACGCATCCACAAATCCTTTATCGTATCCCTGAAAAAAATCGAATCGATACGAAATCAAAAAGTAAAAATTGGGGAAAACCATATTCCTTTAAGCGATAGCTACTCGGAACAATTTTACCAGACAATTGGCTATCAGAAGGAGTAATTACTTCAATTTATTTTTACCAAAATGGTAATTAACACCCAACCAAGCACGCAAAAGTCCTGTCTGCACTTTTGAATCTGTGTAGGGGGTAAATTCAAAATTTAAGCCTAAATGCGGCACGGAAGTAAAGGGATATGCACGTACTCCAAAGCTCCCATAATAACCTTTCAGCAAAGAAGATTGATTGAACACATTGGACATCCAGCCGATGTTCACGCCACCACCTGTATAAAAAACGGCATCTTTGGTTTTATAAACCGTAAGCATGGGACCAAACTCCGTTGTAATTGCTGATGTTGCTGAATTCATTTGCATGCGAACCTCAGCCCAAGCTATATGGGTAGGATTGGAAGAAACAGCCAACTGCGAATTAAAAGGATAGTAGGAGATTGACTGTGCGTTTGAAAGCTGCGTAATCGTTAAAAATAGGCCAAAAAAGGCGATGATATTTTTCATTTGAGGAGTTTTTGTTACAATTTTCGACAGGAAACTCAAGGGTCCTAACAAATTATGTAACTTTGAATTTTGGCAAAGATACAATTATGTCCATTCTGAAAAAATTAGCAGGCGAAACTCTTTCATATGGTTTTAGTACCATCTTAGGCCGTTCCCTCAATTTTTTACTCGTTTTTGTGCACACTTGGGCATTTCTACCTGCAGAGTTAGGTGTCAATGTGAAGTTGTATGGCTATGTAGCCATCGCAAACATTATTTATACCTATGGCATGGAAACTGCCTATTTCCGTTTTGCCAAAGAGGCCCCGGAGAAATATTACCAGCTAATCATGACGGCTATCATCGTCACATCGGGCGTTTTCACACTTTTCCTTTTTCTTTTTGCAGAACCTATCATGGTTCAATTAGGCTATCCTGGCAAAGGTCTATTCTTGAACTGGTTGGCTTTAATCTTAGCCATTGATGCGATTACAGCGATCCCATTTGCCAAATTGCGACTGGAGAATAAAATCAAGACATTCGTCAAAGCAAAAATCGTTTCAATCTTGATTAATGTCGGCTTGAACCTCTTTTTCTTGATGCTCTTAAAGCCTTTGCAAGCCGGAGAAATTCAAGTAGATGCGCCACAATTTTTGCGCGACCTATATAATCCTGGCATAGGTGCTGGCTATATCTTTTTGGCAAATTTAATTGCTAATGCAAGTTTGTTTTATTGGCTTTCAGCCGAATTTAAAGCTTACCGCTGGCGCTGGGATTGGTCGGAGTTCAAAGCACTTTGGATTTACGCATATCCCATTATGTTCATGAGTTTAGCTGCCATGTTCAATTTGATGTTTGATCGTTTGCTCTTGGAGTCTTATCTCCCTGATGGTTTTTATCCAGGAAAAAGTTCGCAAGTCGCATTGGGAATATATGGCAACTGCTACAAACTTTCTGTATTTATGAGCTTGGCCATTCAAGCATTCAAATATTCAGCAGAACCTTTCTTTTTAGGCAAAAAAACAACCGAAAACAGCAAAGAAAACTTAGCCTTAATCACGCATTGGTTCGTCATTGTCTGCACCTTTTTATGGGTAGGTGTTTCGTGCAATTTATTCTGGATCAAGACCCTGTTTTTACGTCGGGCAATTTACTGGGAAGGCATGGGAATTGTCCCTGTGCTATTATTGGCTAATTTATTTTTAGGTATTTATTATACCCAATCGGTTTGGTTTAAGCAGACTAACAAAACCTATTTTGGTACAGTTATTACTTTGATTGGATTAGCGATAACCTTAGCAGGTAACATCCTTTTTATACCCATGTATGGTTACATGGCTTGCGCTTATGCATTTTTAGGCTCGAGTATTGTGATGGCAGTGTTGTGTTATTTGGGAGGTCAAAAATATTCCCCAACCCCCTACCGCTGGAAAAGTGATTTATTTTATATCTTGTTGGGCGCTGTACTTATCTATGGAGCCAATGCCTTAGCGCAAGTAAGCCCGCTACCAACGTTAATCAACCAGAATATAGCAATCATTGCCCTGCTCGGTTATTTACTGGTTCGTGAATTTTCCTGGAAAACGGGGAAGCCCAAATTAATTGACTAGCATGAAGCAAGAATTGAAAACGCAATATCTACATCTCAAACTAAAAATCAGTTTGATGGTAGCGCGTTTACAAGAAAACGACGGAAAAATTGCTGAGCTAGAAAGATCAAACAAAGAATTACAAGAGAAACTCGAAGCCAAAACACGTGAATTACAAGAAGCATTGAGCCAATCAAAAGAATTGGAGAAAAGCTTTAAAAAATCAGATAAAATTGGTAAACTTGTAGTTAATACAGAAGACACAGAGGCAGCTAAAGCTGAACTGAAGAAAAAGTTAGACGAATATATAGTAAGTATAGATCATTGTATTGAGCAATTACGCAAACCATGAGTACTAAATTACCTTGTAATCTCCTTTTAGGCATACAAAATGTCGCGCTAAAGGTTAGTGAAGAGGAGGAGTCATGTGTGCGGAAAGCGGCAAATTTGGTTAACCGCCTCGTAAAATATTACGAGAAAGAGACAAATAGTTCAGATCCAAGTAAGATTATGGCCCTTGTGGCATTGGATTTAGCTATGTGTGGATT
>JAHEAY010000125.1 GCA_024642485.1 Cytophagaceae bacterium | reverse complement strand
TCGCTCGTCAACCAGAAGCTTCTGGAAAAATTCAGGGTGCGATGTTGATCGTTGCTGCCTTCGTTGAGGCGGTTGCGTTATTCGCTGCTGTAATTTGTCTATTGGTAACTTTGAAATAAGATACCAATCGAATAAGCCCAAGGGTTAGCCTTGGAATCCTTATTCAAAACATTTGAAACGCAATTTGGAATGCACTAGGCGCCAAATTGCGTTTTCTAAAAAACGAAATACTGTAAATATTGATATATTATGGAGTTAATTACCCCAGACTTTGGACTTATCTTCTGGCAATTACTTGTCTTTGGAATCTTATTTTTCCTTTTAGCCAAATTTGCTTGGAAACCCATCATTCAATCGTTAGCTGAGCGTGAGCAATCCATCGACGAAGCGATCAAATTATCAGAAACAACACGTGCTGAAATGGCCGAATTGAAAGCTGGTAATGAGCAATTAATCGCATCTGCACGTGCAGAACGTGATGCATTGATCAAACAAGCGAAAGAAGCATCGGATGCGATGATCGCTCAAGCAAAATTAGATGCACAAACTGCTTCTAATCAAGAAATCGAAAAAGCACGCGTAGCTTTCGAACAAGAAAAAGCGAGTGCTGTAGCAGCTATCCGTAAGGAAGCAGCAACTCTTTCTTTAGACTTAGCAGAGAAAGTGTTAAAAAGCCAATTAAAAGACAAAGCAGCTCAGGAAAAATTAGTGACTGAGTGGATGGCTGACGTTAAATTATCTTAATCGAATAGACCATGTCAGAATTAATTGTAGCTCACCGTTACGCTAAATCCTTACTTGACTTCGCCGTTGAAAAAAATGCGGTAGAGGCAGTAGCGAAAGACATGATCGATTTCGCAGAGACTTGCGAAGGAAGTCATGACCTTGTATTAGCGCTTAAGAGCCCAATCATCAAGCATTACACGAAATTAGCTATCCTAGCGAAGCTATTTAAGGATAAATTCAATCCGGTTACTTACGGCATCTTCGTGATTATCACGAACAAGAACCGCGAGAAAATTCTTCCTGCTGTGGCAAAAGAATTCATCTCGATGTACACAGATTACAAAGGAATCCAAAAAGCGACCGTGACAACGGCTTCTAGCTTAACAGCAGATCAAAAAGCAACGGTGTCCAAAATCGTGAAAGATTACACAGGTAAAGAAGTAGAATTGATCGAAAAGATTGATGAGAGCCTAATTGGCGGATTCATCTTGAAAGTAGGCGACCAGCAAATCGATGACTCGATTAAGCGGAAGCTGAACGACCTGAAAGTTTCTTTAGCATCTTAATCAAAAGGCCTTGGAAACAAGGCCTTTTTTTATCTCCTATCCATGAAAAAATTCTCACTCTTTACCGGTTCACTCATTGCAGGCCTTTCAGTTGCATTAGGTGCTTTTGGCGCACATGCATGGAAAGATTATTTGCGCGACATTAACCGTTTAGAGACATTTGAAACCGCAGCACGTTACCAAATGTATGCAGGGATTATCTTATTGATTCTTGGCGTTTGGCAAATGCAAATTTCCAATAAATACCTAAAGACAGCGGGCTACATTATATTCGCTGGCGCCATCATTTTTCCAGGATCATTATACCTGATTTGCATCACACAAAATGTACTTTGGGGAGCCGTTGCACCTATCGGCGGATTGGCCTATATGACTGGGCTAGGTTTGATGGCATACGCCACGCTGAAACAATAATTAGTGGCGCATCACGAGCTCTAAGCTGTTCCAAACGATTTCTCCCATGGTTTTACAAGCCAAAAAACGCTCGTCGTTATAATGCTTCGCTAATTCTGTTTTAAGTTGTACGATGTTTTCTTCCGGTGCAATGTCATCTTTAGACATAACCGTCATCAAATCGGAAACCCGTTGGCTCTCACTTTTTAATCGGCTCGCGATCATCGAGCGCTCCTCAATTTGGTATTGCCAAACCGATTCAGGCGTCATGTATTTCATCCCCAACTCAATCAGGGAATTGTTTTGCTTGAAATATTGGGGCATGTACACCGACTTCTTTCCTTCGTAACATTGTTGGTCAAAGTCTATCGGGCGAATTCGGTAATAGATTTCCTCAAAATCCGGATTGGTAATAATCACAAAATTGGCACTGTGCATATCGCCTAATAATTGAACTAAGCAACGTTCATTGAATTTCACGAACTCTTTGGCCAAACGAATGGGCGACTCCAAATCTTTCTCTAAATCCTGCTTCAAGAACGCATCGCCTGGAATTCCAGCAATATGTTCCTCTACCAGTGTATTGTCGTAAGTGACATAGTTGATCCGATTGGGCGATAAAATATGCTCCAATTCCAGCCCATACACCCGAGAGGCATCTGCAATTTTGATGTAGAAATAATCAAAATTATCATTTACCCGATTCACAATTCGAATACGGAATGGATGTGTATTTCCATAGGTGCAATAATCCACCCGATCAATCACCAAGTGCTTGATTACCTCTTCATTTCCATCCGTTTTTAAATCGGCATATATCTGCTTCAACGACTCATAAACCTCCTCCTGATCCGAAGGCGAATAAAATACTGTCTCCCAAAGCGTATCTTGCCCATTCTTGTCATACAAGACGATCGCATTCTCATAGCGCAATAAATCCTGGTAGGAAATATTCATCGCATGCTCCCGATTGTATTTGTGCAAATATCGACGCAGCTGATTATTAATCCGGAAAGGGGCTTTTTTCTTTGAGATGAGCGCCATTATTCGGTATAGTCTAGGGATTTACCAAAGGTTTCTTTCAATTGAGAAACCGCAAAAATGGCTAAAGCAAAACACAAAATTCCCACATAGGCCGCCGATTGAATCAAGCCAACTGAAGGAATTAGGAATTTAAAGAGCAAGGAGATGGGAATCAAAGCACCCCTTACAAAGTTGGGCACCGTCGTCGTCACTGTCATACGCACATTTGTCCCAAATTGCTCCGAAGAATAGGTTAAAAATACCGCCCAATAGCCTCCGAAGAATCCCAATAAGGTGATCATGATATTTGCTTGTAGCTTAGAAATTTCAGCCATGCCAAATAAATAATAGGCACAAAGTAATACTGCGATGAACAAATAGGTCAGAACCGCTTTGCCCCGACTCTTCAGCCATTGGCTCAAAGCCCCGGATGCAAAGTCTCCAACGGCTAATCCGAGGTAACAATACATAATCGCGTCACCCGCCGTTATTTTCCCTTTGAAGATTTCAGGTGCTGAGAAGACCAAAATCCCAATGATATACCAAATAGGCAAGCCCATAAGAATGCAATACAAATACTTTTTAAACGTTGGGCCCGACGAAAATAATTGGAAGAAATTTCCTTTTTGAACCCCAGCATCCATGTGCGAATACATGGAAGATTCGAAGGTTCCTAAACGAAGAAGTAACAAAGCTAAGCCCATAC
>JAHEAY010000109.1 GCA_024642485.1 Cytophagaceae bacterium | reverse complement strand
TTACGTAGCAGGGTAGGGGATTTTCCCTTGACTTGCCACCGTGCAATCGATGTGAGTCGGGAGCCCGAAGTCGTTTTGGAGCAATTGATTGCTTTGAAATTCCAACGCATTTTAACTTCAGGCCAAAAGAACAAGGCGCTGGAAGGAATTGAAAATATTGCCCAATTAGTTGTGAAGGCTGCCGGTCGAATTGAAATTATGGCTGGAAGTGGGGTGAATCCACAGAATTGTCGACAATTTATCGACATAGGAGTTGACGCCGTGCATACCAGTGCGCGAACGGTACGTGATTCCTCGATGGATTATCGCCGACCAGGTATATCGATGGGCGGTTTGACGGAAGTATCCGAATTTGAAATAGCTTATGCGAGCGAAGAATTAATTCGCGCAACAATACGAGAAGTTCAACGAGATTAGTAAAGATCTGTAGTCACCCACTCTTCCTCAGGAAGTCTGTTCAAGGCATAAAGCTTTACGGAATTACGGCGGTAGGTAGGTACCTCGAATTCTGTGTCGCTCAGGCCACCGTTTGCATATACATCGACCATGTAATTGAAACGTTCTTCTTCGTTCATCGGGTTATTTGCAGATTCCGTATCTAAGGTAATCGTGCTGCCTGGTGTGAATTCTCTTTGGCCTAATTCGTCTGCTGCCTCATAGGTCCCGTCGGATGTTTCAAAATATCCGCCAAATTCATCTCCTTCATGTTCAAACCCTGCTGCGATAACAGTCAAGTATAAACTATCGCCTAATTCCTCATCTGTTGAGAATCCGAATTTGACCATGTCGGCCTGTAAATAAATTCGTTCATTTAAGTAGTTGATGATGATGTTTTGCTCTTTCATCTTCAACTGATTGCTGCTACCTGTAGATACAGTCACTAAGATGCGCTTAGCACCTTTGATTTGCTGCGAGTTCAATAAAGGTGATGTCAATGCTTCTGCTATGGCATCGAATGCACGATTTTCGCCACTTCCGTATGCAGAGCTCATCATGGCTTTTCCTGCATTTGTTAATACTTTCTTCACATCCATGAAGTCCGTATTGATATCGCCCGGTTTCGCAATGACATCCACAACGGATTTAACTGCTTTGGCTAAAACATCATCAGCTTTTGAGAAAGCCTCCGACATCGGCAAGTTTTCGTAATGCTCAGCTAATTTATCATTCATGACCACAATCACGGTGTCACAAAATCTTTTTAAAGCCTCTACGCCATTTAATGCATATTGGATCTTATCGCGGCCTTCCCAGTTGTAAGGAGCTGTAACAACCGCAACTGTTAATAAATTTCTTTCCCGAGCGATTTCAGCAATTACTGGCGCAGCTCCTGTTCCTGTTCCTCCGCCCATACCAGCTGTAATGAAAACCATTTGGGTTTCATTCGACAACATGTGTTGGATTTTTTCCCGACTTTCCAACGCTGCCAAACGGCCTACCTCAGGATCTGTACCCGCTCCTAAGCCTTGTTGGCCCAACTTAATCTTCGTCTGCACCGGATTCGAAGCCAAGGCTTGAGAATCCGTATTGCAAATAACGAGGTCAGCCCCTTTAATATCCATCTCCTGCATGTGCTTCACCGCATTGGAGCCACCACCACCGATACCAACTACTTTGATGATTGATTTGAAGGTGTTTTCTGGGATCATTTCCATGTTGTGTTCGTAAAATGAAGGATTAGTCGTATTCATAAGGGTGTCGGGTAATTCAATTTGTTGCAAAAATAATCAAAAAGAGGAGAAATTAATTATTTCCCCAGCGCCATTCATTACCTAATTCTAATTCGTGGCGTAAGTTTTGTTTAATGAAGAAATCACGTGTCGAATAAAAGTCCAGTTTCTTCGCCGGAATTGAGTTTGCATTCCCTAAGGCATATAAGAGCATCGAGGTGTATTTGACATTATTTTCCATCTCTTTTTTATTCACCAAACTAAACACGTCACAGTTGGCATGATAGCAATCTAACACCGAACGGCTCAATTTCCCTAATGGGTCAGCGGCCGGTATCCCTTCCATCAAAAAGGCTTGATTGTCTGAGTGTAAACCTGCTGCGTTGTGTAAGTCATTCGCAAAACTAGGATCGATGGATTTGATTTTATCACCAATCTCTTTCAATAAAGGCATCATCTCATCGCGACCTCCTCCATTAAATCCATGTACATTGTTCGCCATGTCTAAATTGATCATGTAAACAATCTCATCAATCTCACCCGTTTTTTTCGCACGTTCGATGTAAGCTTTCGAACCTAAAAGTCCTTCTTCCTCACCCATGAATGCCACAAACTCAATTGTGCGCTTGCTCTTTAATCCCAAAGCTTTGAAAGTTCTAGCAATATCAATCACCGAAAATGATCCGATGCCATTATCGATCGCACCCGTCGCTAAATCCCAAGAATCTAGGTGACCACCGATGATAATTTTCTCATGACGCAAATGTCTGCTCTCCCCTTTTAAGGTTGCCACCACATTGCGCGCTTTGATCGGTTGGCTTACATTATGCATTTCAATCATGCTCAATAAACCGGGTTGATCAACAAGCCATTTTCTAATTTCTGTGCCACTTTCCAACGAGATACAAACCGCCGGAATAGAAATTAAATTTCCTGTTACTGACGCTGTACCTGTTAATAATACTTGGCCTTTTACCGTATTGACGAAAATTACGCCAGCCGCTCCGTATTTGATGGCTAAAGCTGTTTTTTCGGAACGGTGTAGGTTTTTGCTTCCGGCTGGGGCGTCGATTAGTCCAATATTTGCTAAGGCAATTTTACCTTTGACTAGGTCTTTTTTAGCCGCAAAATCAGCGTCTAAGCCATTTCCGCAATCCACAATTTGTCCTTGGATTTTCGATTCCACGGGCGTTAACGCGAGTGAAACGACAGGAATTTCGCGGAAGTCATCCGATTTGGGTGGCGCCACCGATAAAGTAACCGTATCGCGTGCCCAAGCTTCTACTTGAAAACCTTGATATTTGGTATCCCGAAAGCCATATTTCTTGAATAATTGAAAAGCAAACTCTTCTGCTTTCTTGCCATTTTCACTACCCGTTAAGCGGTGACCAATGGTTGAGCATGCTGTACCCAGACTCGAATATGCCTGTGAGTTCGCATCTACTTCTTCTTTGATTCGCTTAAAAACGGATTCTAACGATTCTTCTCCCACCAATGGGATGGCGTTGGTAAATCCAATAAGCGTTAAAGCAGTTAAACAGAATTGTAAGGTTTTTTTCATCGTTGATGGTTTGTGAGGCATATCGTATTCTGAAAATTACTCGATTTTGCAGAATTAAACAAGAAGTATTAGGGTAGCAGACATGGATTTTTTGGGTCCGACTTTCGACTTAACCATTTGCACCAAAATTCCTTTTCTTTTGCCGGAATTTCTTTTCCTTGGTAATAGGCTTTGATTCGATTCGTAGCGACATCCAATTGGTCCTTATCTAAGTCAATAAGAA
>JAHEAY010000210.1 GCA_024642485.1 Cytophagaceae bacterium | reverse complement strand
GCGGCATAAACCTCCAGCCCTGGAAAGGCCCGCGCTAATAAGCGCATGTACCATTCGTTTTTGCTAAAACCACCGTCCACAAGCAATTGTTTGACAGGTGCGTCTTTCAATAGCAAGTTCAAACTAAAGATTTGTTGGCCTACCAAATCTACCATGAATTGATCATACGCCGAAGCCAAATCTGTAAAATCAGCTAAATTTCGGGAGGCGAAGGCACATTCGAATACAGATGAAGCACTCGGTTTCAATTCAAAAACGGAATCGCTGAATTGACAATCCTTAAATGACCCACCAAAATGTTTCTCCATCCGATCCACTTGCTCCTCATGAAAATGTCCTCCAAACAGGCGAGATGCTTTGACCGGCTTTCCGTTTGGCTGTAAATAACACAAGACATCATTCGCTAATTCGTCGGAAGTCAAGGGCGAATCATTAAACGGATGCATGGCAATGCACCAGGTACCTGTCGATAGCAAAACGAATTCCTCCTCAACCGAACGCAAATAGGGAACTAAGGCCGCCGAGGAATCATGCAATCCCATACCGTAATGAATGCCATCAATTTCATCAAAAGCTGCAGAGGAAATGGGAGCTAATTTATCTTGAATGACAGATACCCAGTGATGATAATGCCCCTTGTCGAAATCCCATAAAGCGGTATGACAACCGATAGACGTGATCTCAGAAAAGAATTTTCCCGTAAATAAAGACGCTAGGTAATTAGGAAAATGAAGGGCTTGGTGAACCTCAGGCCAAAATGCTTTGAATTGAGCAGCATAAACCTGCAATCCCGAATTCAAATTCCCCAAGATGGGTGATGCCGTTTTACGGGCAAACTCCGACTCACCGCCAAAATCCGCATAGGGAAATGGTATGGTAGCAGGTTTCAAATAATTATACAAAGGCGACACGGGTTCGCCCATGCGATCTACATAAACAAACGACGCGCCATAGGCCGAGAAATTCAATCCGATTAATTCGAATTCGGGCATTTGGCAAATCTCTGTAAAAGTCGATATGATCCATTGCTGGAGAGCCGCTAAATCCTCACAAGCAAATCCATCTTCGTCCACAATCTCTGCAAAACTCTGCTGTTTCTCGAACACAATCTCAAACGCTGTATTCCACAGAAAGACCTTTTTATTGGTCTTCCCGATATCAAATACGGCAATTACTGGCGTCCTCAAACTCATCTTACAATCCCGTCGCTACCGTTTTTGCACCACGTGCCTTGATTAATTGATCACGCAATTTCTCCTGACGGAACAAAGCGATCGGATCCAAAGCTCCACCTAATTCCAAACGTGCTTGTGCCACTAATGCGCGCACATCCGTACGGAAAACGGCCTGCAATATTTCTTGACAACGAACCACATCATTCGCTTCACGAGCTTCTTCTAAAGCTTTTCGATCCACTAATAAGGCTTGTGCATAAGCAATTTGAATGGCTTCCACCGATTGCAATAGATCTTCCAAAGGATCCTTCACATTGTGTGAAGCATCAATCATCCAACCTAAATCTTTGGCATGATTCATTCCTTTGGCATCCATCCCATCCACCAATTCATTGAAGATTAAGAACAATTGATACGGTTTAATCGAACCTGCCGTCAAATCATCATCACCGTATTTAGAATCATTGAAGTGGAACCCACCCAATTTACCTTCCATCAAGAGAATGGAAACGATTTGCTCAATGTTGGCATTCGGCAAATGGTGACCTAAATCGACCAAGGTTTTTGCCTGTGGCCCTAATTTATTCACCATCGAATACGACGCACCCCAATCTCCCACGGTCGTCGAATAGAAATTGGGCTCATAGGCTTTGTATTCTAAATACAAAGACCAGTCGGCCGGTAAAGCTGCATAAATCTCCCGCAAACTATCCACCGTGCGCTCATAGGCGTGACGGAAGTTTAATTGGCCTGGAAAACATGAACCATCCGATAACCAAACGGTTAAAGCTTTGGAACCGAGTTCAACTCCGTGCTTAATCACTTCAATGTTGTGATCAATCGCTTGTTTCCGAGTCGACGCAGAAACATGTTGCAAGGAACCAAACTTATAGGAATGTGCTTGATCTGCTTGATCCTGAAAGGTATTTGAATTCACAGCATCGAATGCCAAACCGTGTTGGGCAGCTAGCGTGCGAATCGCCGCAGGATCCGTAGGAATATCCCAAGGAATGTGCAAAGAAATCGCACCCGAAGACTGATTTAAGGCATGTAATAAACCCACATCCGCGATTTTCTCTTCCAAATTACGCGGTTCGCCTCCGCCAGAAAAGCGGCCAAAACGGGTTCCTCCCGTGCCTAGGGCCCAAGAAGGAATCGCGATTTGAAAATCTTTTAATTTCTGTAAAATGCCAGCTGGCAAGTTCACCTCAGATTTCAAGAAATCCAGACGGCGGGTATGTTGGGCTAATAATGCCTCGTTATGATTCGAAATATTCATGGTTCTTATCTTAAAAATCCTGCTGCTACACCACCATCTACGTTTAACGCATTTCCGGTCGACTTATTTAATAAGCCCCCTACGAATGCAAAACATGCGTTGGCAATATCATCTGGCAAAATAGATTCATTCAAAAGGGTACGTTTTGCGTAATATGCGGGCAATTCAGCTACCGTGATGCCGTAGGCTTTGGCGCGACCTTCAGCCCAGCCACCTGCCCAGATATTGGAATCTGCAATCACGGCATCCGGGTTGACGGTATTCACACGGATATGATCCGGTCCTAATTCCGCAGCTAACAAACGGGTCATATGCGCCTGCGCTGCTTTGGCACTTCCGTAACCCACGTTGTTCGGTCCCGCCACAAAAGCATTCTTCGACACGATGTTCACGATGTCGCCACCCAAACCCTGCTTGCGCATCACAGCAATCGCCGCTTGCGAAACCAAGTATTGTCCCTTCACTAAAATATCATATAATTTATCCCAGTCGGCCTGCGTATGCTCCAAAATCCCTTTCGAAATCGAGATTCCCGCATTATTCACGATTAAATCCACCCCACCAAAATCCAAACAAGCTTGCTTCATCGCCGCCTCAATCGATTCTTGATTGGTTACATCCGCGATGACCGTAGATACCACATCTTTCCCGAACAAGCTCACAAACTCTGCTTTCGCCTCCGCTAATCGATCCGAGTTCACGTCATTTAAAATTACGCAAGCACCTTCTTGAGCCATTTTTTTGGCAATCGCCTTACCGATTCCCCCACCCGATCCCGTCACAAATGCGACACGGCCGGACAAAGCTTTGGGCTTAGGCATGCGTTGGAGTTTGGCTTCTTCCAACAACCAATATTCAATATCAAAAGCTTCTTGACGAGGCAAGGAAGTGTAAGACGAAATCGCCTCCGCACCGCGCATGACGTTGATAGCATTCGTATAAAACTCGGCGGCAACGCGAGCCGTTTGTTTGTCTTTGGCAAAGGTAAACATCCCCACACCCGGGTATAAAA